>DASXTB010000279.1:0-7247 GCA_036505615.1 Acidobacteriota bacterium | reverse complement strand
AGGCCATTCCGAAGAAGCTTTAAACCCTTGGGCTTCACTCTTCTTCCCCCGTCTTCTCGCCACTCGTTGCACAACTCTTCATGGAGCGGGTTTCAGCTCGGCCTCCAGACACTATCACAAAATGTGTCCCTTCTTTCATCTCCTGGGCTTGCGCGGTGGACTTGTCGAACCAGGAGTATTTCAAGCTAGAGAAAGGCTTCGTCGCTTTGGAAGCAAGACCGTCAGCACTAAAAACGGTCTATTTATTGTTGCTGTAATAGGGTTCTCTCCTTGCGTGATGAACTGCCGGAAATTCAGGCGCACAGGTGTTGGAAATGATCGGCAGCCCTTTGAAGATCTTTGGACGTTAGCAGAGATTTAATTGTAGGAGAATTCAGTTCAATCCTGGCATCGCCGCTTGGTTTTCTGCTATCACTTGATCACCCTGTCCGCCCGGTACAGCACATTGGGTGGAACTGTCACGCCAATCTGCTTCGCCGCTTTCAGGTTGATTACCAGCTCGAACTTTGCCGGTGCTTCCACCGGGAGGTCCTCAGGCTTCGTGCCCTTGAGGATCCTATCTACGAAGTAGGCGGCGCGCCGGTGCATACCTGCATAGCTCGGCCCATAGGACATCAAGCCGCCCGCCTCGACCAACTCCACGTAAGCATGCACGCCTGGTAGACGGTGTTTGGTGGCGAAGTCCATGATGCGCACGCGGTGGTGCAGGAACAGTCGGTCCGCTAACACGAGGAGCGCGCCTGGTCGCTCTCTGAGAATCGTCGCAAACGTATTGTCGAACTGCTCCTCGGCTTGCACCCCCAGCGAGAGCACTTTTATTTTCATTGCGTGAGCAGCCACCTGCGTCTCCCTTTCCGCCACCACCTGCAACGGACTGGTCGGATTCCAGAGCACCGCAAAGTACGAGATTTTAGGAATCATTTCCCTGAGCAACTCCAACCGCTTCCCGTCTAGCTCCGGTGAGATCGAGGTCAACCCGGTGAGGTTTCCACCAGGGTGGGCGAAGCTCGCGATGAGGCCCGTCTCCACGGGGTCCCCGACGGCGATCATGACAAGGGGCAGCGTCGTTGTCGCCTTCTTGAGAGCGATCGTGGCGGGCGTGCCAGCGGTAACGATCAGATCGACCTTCGAGGCGATCAGCTCAGCGATGAGGGCAGGAAAGGCTCGTACTTTCCTTCCGCCCATCGCCACTCAATGACGATGTTTTTACCCTCGACATAGCCGAGGTCACGCAACCCTTCGCGAAAGGGCCCGATCAGATTTGCCTCAAGGGCAGCGGTAGAGTTCCCCAGGAAAACCGATCCGAGGGATTTTCGTTGGCTGCTGCGCTTCGATGAACGGAACAGTAGACAGTAGAGCAGCAGTCAGTAGGCAGGTGCAGACAAAGACTTTTCTACTCATGTGTTTCTATCCCGTTCTTGTACTGCCAACTGCTTTCTGCTCACTGCTTACTGTCATCGGATCACCTTATCGGCCCGCGCCAGCACGTTCGGCGGAATTGTCAGGCCGATCTGCTTGGCGGTTTTGAGATTGATGATAAACTCGAACTTAGTCGGCGGCTCCACGGGAATGTCGGCGGGCTTGGTGCCTTTCAGGATTTTGTCAACATAGGTGGCAGCGCGCCGGTCCAAGTCGGGAAAGCTCACGCCGTAGGACATAAGCCCGCCGGCTTCCACAGTGGCTCGCTGCTCGTATATCGCCGGGAGACGGCTCTTTACGGCAAGTTCTGCAATCTTTTTTCGGTAATCGCTGGCGACGTTGCCCCCCACCTGCCAGAGTGCTGCATCCGCATGACCCTTGCTTGCCTCTCGGAATGCAGTCTCAAAATCATTCGGCCCTCGCACATCGAGGTATTGAAGCTTCACCCCTAGCGCCCCTGCGGCCAGTTCGATCTGCCTTTTCACTTGTGCGGCGGCCGGTTGGGTGGATGTCCCAATGACAGCCAGGCGAGAGAGCCTAGGAACGACCTCTTTCAAAAGCTCCACATGCTTCCCGCTTAGTTCCGGGGCAAGTCTGGACAGTCCCGTAATGTTTCCGCCGGGTCATGCAAGACTAGCGACGAACCCATTTCCAATAGGATCTTGATCCTGCGCCATCACAATCGGAATCGTCGAAGTTGCCTCCTTGACCGGACGGGTTGCGGCCGAACCAGCCGTAACGATGACATCGACCTTCAACTGCACAAGTTCAGCCACAAGTGTGGGCACACGATCCGGTTTTCCCTCTGCAGATCGCCACTCAATGACAATGTTCTTTCCCTCCATGTATCCAAGCTCGCGCAGACCCTGGCGGAATGCTTCGATGCGATCCGCGTTAGCGGAAAGGGGGGCGGCACTTAGCCATCCTATCCGCGGGACTCTCGGCTGCTGCGCCCGGGTGGAAACGCACAGCGCTAGGAGCATGGCGCAAAGGGTAAGGACTGTGATTTTTTTCTTCATATGATTTCCATCCACTTGTCACTCGATACTCGCCCCATCCTCATTTGATCACCTTATCCGCCCGATACAGCATGGACTGCGGGATTGTCAGATCGATCTGTTTGGCAGTTTTAAGATTGATCACCAGTTCTAGCTTCGTCCACTGTTCAACGGGCAAATCTGATGGCTTGGCTCCCTTGAGGACTTTGTCCACGTAAACAGCGAGGCGCCGGTATGTGTCGGGAATGTTTCGCCCGTAGCTCATCAGCCCGCCACTCTCACACCATTCTGTGCTCCGGTATATCGTCGGAAGTCTGCTCTTCAAAGCGAGTTCAACGACCCGTTTCGGGTAAGTCGTTATCGGGGCGTGATGGATAAACGTGAGAGCGCCAACCTTCAATCTGGTCGCCGACTCAAACGCTTGGTCGAAATCATTTGCGTCTCTTACTCCAAGAGATTCAATCCGAATCCCCAGCGCCTTTCCTGACTCACCCGCTTCTTTCATACCCATATCCGCAGCCGGGTCCGCCGGATTAAACAGGATCGCCGCGAGCGAGAGTCTGGGAACTATCTCCTTGAGAAGCTCTAAGCGTTTGCCATACAATTCATTATTTGCCACCGTCACTCCGGTTATGTTACCACCTGGCCGCGCAAGACTGGCGACGAGACCTCTCGCCACCGGATCGCCGGTCGTAGAAAAGATAATGGGGATCTCTTTGGTCGCATCCCGAGCAGCCGAAACGGCTGCCGAAGAGGAGGCGACGATAACGTTGACCTTGAGCCGAACCAGCTCGGTGGCAAGTACGGGCAGCCAGTTGAGATCTCCCTCCGCATATCGATACTCAATGCCGAGATTTTGCCCTTCGACATAGCCCAATTCTCGCAAGCCTTGGCGTAATGCATCCGCATTATTGGAAAAAAGAGCGGCGGTATCAGGGGCAAGAATACCGATCCGGTGAAACTTTCCCGGCTGCTGTGCGTCAGCGAGACGGATAGAAGCGAGCATCAAACCAACAAGTAAAACGACAATAGCTTTTCTAGCCATAACACCTGTTTACCGCGCGGTTCATTGTAGGTTATCCAGAACGTTTTGTCTTGCCCCTCGTTCATCCGATATGGCATAGCTGGCAACGGTCTCACGTTGAGAGGCTATCCCATGACGCAAATCAGACTACAAACTTGACCTCGTTGTTTCGCATCTACGGGAAAAATCCCTCATTGATGCCGGGAAGAAGGTAAACAAAGCGCTATCATTCTTGACCGGCTTTTTGGTATACGTATTGCTCAATCATTGGTGTGGAGGCAGTACCTGAAGAAGTACCAACGCTATAACAGGAGGAACATGTAGGATGAAAAAAATGGTTGGATTTATTGGCTTGGCTTTTTTGCCTCTCATGGTCGCTTGCAGCTCCATGGCTCCAACAAGCCAATTGCAGCCGACTGCTGTAACCGATTTCAAAAGCGTTGCTGGGAAATGGGAGGGACTTCTGATTCGAGAGCACTACTTTACACAAAACTACGATCGCGTGACTCTCGTCATTGGCGATACGGGGGCATGCGAATCCATCTTAGAGAGAACCGGGACAACGGCTGCAGGGGGGCACGTGGACTATAGCGTGATCCGTGTAATCGACGAGAAAGGAAAGTTAGTTTTGACCGACGGCAAACTGAGCTTGAAATTCGAGAAGGGTGGCCAAGCGACACTGCAGCTTTATGTGGATCCGGGAAGTAGTGAGCGCATGCTTAAAGCTGACGCTAAAGACAGTGAAGGGTTCACCTATTCCGCCGAGCTCAAACGTACTGGAGACTCCGCCTCCGCAAAATGATGACCCCTTCCTGGTTCGCCTGACGCAAAGGGAGAGGTCAAGAGGGTGGAAAACAAATAACCGGCCTGGCGCTCCTGCTGCAATAGAGAATCCCCCAAACCAACATCCACGCAAGGCGGTAACAACATTTCAAGCAGCGTCCGTTGATCGCCTGCACTGGCAACTTGGCCTTTCGTTCGGGAACCACGATTCCCAAATAGCCTTTACACTTGGGGCAGCAGCGCTGGAGGTACTTGGCCACGGGACTATTGAATTACGACGGCTCTGCGAACTTGACAGATCATAGCAGGTAGTGAAATAAGCAGAACACACTTCTATCAACCACTCCTGGTTTTAGGCTGACCAATTTCAGAGGACCTATGAAGGCAAAAATCCTTGTCTACGCACTACCGGCTCTTATTCTAACTGCCATTCATATCGCTGAGGCGCAGCAGTCAATCAAAATCCCAAGGATAGGGTTTCTAGTTGTTCCCTCCCGATCATTCTTCGCAGATCGGATGGAATCATTCCGGCAAGAGCTTCACAGCCTTGGCTATGTTGAAGGAAAGAACATTCTTATCGAGTACCGATACGCAGAAGGGAAGTTAGATCGGCTCCCTGAGTTGGCGAAAGAGCTCGTCGGTGTCAAGGTGGATCTGATTGTTACCACGTCTACTCAAAGCGTGCTGGCCGCAAAGAACGCGACTCGAACTATTCCCATCGTTTTCGCTGCAGTTCAAGACCCGGTTGCGAGTGGGATCGTAAACAGTCTAGCGCGACCAGGCGGGAACGCCACGGGGTCAAGCATCTTAGGCCCAGATTTAGGCGGAAAAAGACTGGAGCTACTCAAAGAGGTAGTTCCAAAAATTACACAGGTAGCTTTTCTCTCGGGGTTAATAGCGACACCCGTCACTGTGAAAGAGACACAGGCTGCGGCCCAGGCATTGGGACTACAGTTTCAATCGCTGGAGGTGGGCGACTCGAAGGATTTCGATAGAGCCTTCGAAGCAATAACAAAGAACCCTGCCCAGGCCCTGCTTACAAATCCGGGTGCTATCATTAACAGTCATCAAGCCCGAATCATCCAGTTCGCGGCAAAGAACCGGCTACCAGCAATGTACGCGGGGCCAGAGTTTGTAGATGCTGGCGGCTTAATGTCTTATGCGCCCAGCTATACCGACTTGTTCCGGCGCGCCGCGGTCTATGTGGACAAGATTCTCAAAGGTGTCAAGCCCGCCGAGTTGCCGTGGAACAGCCTACAAAGTTCGAGTTTGTGGTTAATCTCAAGGCCGCCAAGCAGATCGGTCTGACGATTCCGCCGAACGTGCTGGCGCGGGCGGACAAGGTGATCCGGTGAAAAGGTTGATTGCCGTATTGCTTCTTGCTTTCACTTTGGGGTGCCTTCCAATTTCTCATCGTCCTTGCAGTGAACTTGAAGGAGATCCAAGCGTTTCGCTCGGTGAGTTTTATAGCTATTGTCGCGGTCATAGCCACACCGATTGAAAGACGACGCAACCGATTCTATGACCGTCTTGGGAGCCCTTGCGATCCTCGAGACATTAACACGCCGGAAGTTAGGGACGCGCTGGATTTGTTGGAGCCGCACATTAAACCAGAATGGTTGATTCCGCAGTTCCGCTATCATGTTCAACGTTATGGACAACAACACTGGTGGGAACTGGAGGCTCAGCAACAAGTGCTTTGCGCAATCTTCCCCCGCATTCGAGAATCGGCCAAAAACTTGCTCGGTAAGCAAATGGACGCCCTGGCGCGTCAGTTCGCTGCGACTCACGACATGAAAGTGAAGGACGAAATTGACCGCTTGGCTAGGGAGCGCGAAAAGCTGAAGGAGCCGTGGATGTTCGTGGCGTAAAAACTTCTACAAAGTTTGGGGACAGATCGAGGCCACCGATCTCCGCAATGGGACGATTGCAGCAACCCTGCAAGAGTTTGGTTATTTGATCACAAAAGACGGAGTCATCGAGCATCAAACTGCCTATGTAGGATGATTCTTCATAGTCGATAAAAAGAAAACATCTGTTGCTCGGTTGAATGTTGGACTGTACTACCCGCCGGAAAACGCCGATTTCTCCTTTTGGGCGTTTGTCCTCAAGCCCGTCTGTCCAGATCCAGGCGGGAGGCCAGCTAGGAACGCCGCGATAACGCATAAGTGGATGGTCTCGAATCAACATGGACGGGACCCTGCTTTTTGTACGGCTCCCAGTCCTTGCAGACCCGGAACGTTAAGTCCGGACAGATTGCTGACTTAGTTCATGTGTACAACCTTTGCTTTGCCCTGTCGAGGTAAAAATGGTCAATCTCGCAAGAATTGGTAAATACTGAAATTGCGTCAGAAAGACGACAATAGTCAGAAACACGACACTAGGTAGTTGGATCAATCGTCGAGGTTAGAGAATCGAGAGGCGAAGTTTTTGAGCGTGAACCCGGCCTCCGTAAAAAAACCCTTGACGCCTCAAAAATACGAGTCATTATTTTCTTAGAGCTATCATCAGTCGTTGAAACGGGGCGGGATGAGAGGCGGAAACCTCAAGCCAAGGAAGGAGGAGTGTCATGTTCGTAGAAAATTATAGGCTCGACACAATGATTGGCGGCCAAGCGCAGACGGCGATTCCTTACCCAAAGATTTCCAACGAGGACTGGCAGAGGTGGAAAGCATTTCTTCCAGTGAAGTCAGAACCGTTTTGCAAGAAAGTTTTACTTGACGCGAGCGAGATCTTCCTTCAAGCCGCCTATGGTATTCCGTTCGATGTCTATCATGAGATGGTCCGGGGATCGGGTTATTTCGAGGAGATCGAGGTTTGGGGCAAGCGCGAGGTTTATAAAGACCCTATTGCAGTGGGAATTACTGGAAACGGCGAGCGCTATCTCATCTGCCGTTGGGGAAAAGATAAGCTGATTCCGTTCGAAAGCATCAAGAGCCGTTCTTGGCTCTATCACCTCCAGAATTTCGGCTTGATCCTGCTTGCCTCGAAAGAATTCTGGCTCAGTACAGTGGGGGCTGCGC
>DASXTB010000278.1:0-3262 GCA_036505615.1 Acidobacteriota bacterium | reverse complement strand
CTGCCTTCTGTCTTAAAGTGTGAAAGCAAACATGAGTCGTGAAGTCTCCCACTGCGCTCTGTACGCCGATATGGGAACGACCACCACTCGCGTCTGGCTGGTCGATGGCGAAGATGTAATGGCCCGCTCTCAAGCGCCCGTGGGCGTGCGCGATACGGCTCGCGAAGGGTCTCCCCAACAGCTGAAGGCAGCACTGGCCCGAATGATTTCCGACGTGGGCGATCAAGCGGCGCGGCTGAGCAAGGGCACGCCGTCTCACCTGGTGGCGGCCGGAATGATTACTTCTCCGCTGGGACTCCTGGAAGTACCGCACGTCGAAGCGCCTGCTGGAATAATAGAGCTTGCGGCCGCGGCCCAAAACTGCTCGCTTCCGGACGTGACCGATCTTCCCATACTGCTGATTCCCGGGGTGCGCTGCGGTCCGGTTCGATGCGACATTTCCAGCGTCGGGATGGCCGACGTGATCCGGGGCGAAGAAACTTTGTGTGTCGGTCTTGTTAAGCTTGGCTTACTTCCGCCTGAATCGACACTGCTCAATCTGGGGTCCCATTGGAAAGCGATTCGCTTGGCCGCTGATGGCCGCATTCTTTCCAGCATCACGTCCATCTCCGGCGAGCTGATCCATGCGGCCCAGACGCAAACCATTCTTGCAAGTTCCGTTTCGCGCGAGCGTCCGGGCGCCATTGATGAAGCCTGGATGGAAGCAGGAATGAAAGAACAGCGCCAGTCCGGCCTGCCGCGTGCTTTGTTTTGCGTGCGCTTACTGGAACAGCGAAGCGACGGTAACCCGGAACAGCGTCTGGCCTTTCTCATCGGCGCATTTATTGCAGCAGATTTGGATGCTCTGATGACCAGGAACATGCTATCTGACAAGTCAGGAGTCGTGATCGCTGGACCTGAGTCGCTGGCCAGCGCATGGCAGCATGCGCTGGCCCGAGTGCGGATATCTGCGGTCACGCTGAGCGAGGCTCAATTGGAGAGGGCTTTCCTGGAGGGATTGCGGTCTATCTGGATGCTATATAAGGCTGGTTCTGGCCTCACCGGGTTGTAAGACGATCTAAAGAAATCGGCGAGCGTTAGCCGGGATTATTCGCAAACATTCAATACAAAGGCACAAAGGAGACGGAGAATCGCACAGATTTTAGGGGCGGTTAGGCCGTAATCATGCTGAAAGGCCGATGACGATCACGTCCACGTTGACGACGTTCACGCCCACCTACGCCCACGTTGCGTCGGCGTAGTCGTGTTACGAAAAAGCACGGGCTTGGCCGCCGGCTATACTCTGTAAACCCTTCGGGTTTTGACTTCTTACACAGCCGTCGACCGCTACTTCAATTCCACATGATAGGCGTGCAACGGAGTATCTCCGATATTAACGACATCGTGGCGGGCAGCGCTGCCCTTTTGGAAAACGACGTTTCCGTCCTTTTCCACAGCCTCCTGGATTTTTCCGTCCTCTGTGGTCACGCGCACCCGGCCGCCCGTCAATGTGATTTCAACCCGATCACGAGGATGGCTGTGCATGCCCATGGCAACACCTGGCTTCAAATCGTACTCAATGACCCGGACTCTTTTGTTTTCCAACACAACTTTTTCGCCCAACACCGGTGCCTGCCGCGTGAGGAAGAGCCCAGTTGTGGTTGCTAGCAGCAGTGAAGCAAGTGAAAACAGACGCGATGCCATGCTTACCTCCTATTGACACTCAGGATTAAATTGTACTGAAGGTTCCTTTGAGTATTTCGACGAGGACAATTATGTTTGCCTACGACGTGCTTGGTCTGCTTTTTCTAATTATGACCGGGGCGTTTCTGCTCTCTAGTCCGCTGATCATCGTTGGCCTGCTTGTCTGGGTTTTTGAAAAGACCAAGACGATGATCGAAGTTCATCGACGCGTTTACTGAAGGTTCGGCCAGGCCGACCGCAGCCGCACTCGTCAACAAGCGGAATTTCTGCGCGTTTCTAAACTTCCTGCTGCAAAACCGGGAGAGCGTTCAGAAGCAGCTTGATCAGTTGTGAGTCAAACTGACTCCCGCTTTCACGCTCAAATTCCGCTGCGACCTGCTCCATCGGGAAAGCTCTCTTATACGGGCGTTCGTGAGTCATTGCGTCGAAACTGTCCGCCACCGCCACAATTCTGCCTGCTAGCGGAATGGATTCACCCTTCATCCCGTGGTAGCCTGAGCCATCCCACCTTTCATGGTGCGTGAACGCGATTTCCGCTGCCATCTGCAAAGGAGAGAAAAGACTTCCTCCTAAAATTTGGGCGCCGATGGAGGTATGAGTTTTCATCAGTTCGAACTCCTGAGGAGTTAGTTTGCCGGGCTTTAGAAGGATGGAATCCGGAATCCCAATTTTTCCGACATCATGGAGAGGAGCGGCCCGGCCGATCAGATCGACCTGATCTTTCGGGAGACCAATGGCCTTGGCTACGATCGCGGAGACCCGGCCCACGCGCCGGGTGTGCTCGCCGGTGGCGTCGTCCCGATATTCCGCAGCCAGCGCCAGGCGCTGAAGAATTTCAATCTGAGCTTGCTCCAGTGTCTGGGTGCGCTGCTGCACCTTTTCCTCAAGGATTTCGTTCTGGTTTTGCAATTGAAGATAGAAGAACCGCGTCTCGATCAGATTCCGGATGCGCAAGAGGACCTCGACCGGACTGAAGGGCTTGGTCAGGAAATCTTTGGCGCCCACCGACAGCGCTTTCTCCTTGGTTTCAGATGTGTGATCTGCCGTCAATACCAGGACGGGAAGGTACTTCCCCTGCGGAATCCTGGGGTGCAATTCTTGCAAGATCGTCAGTCCATCCTTCTGCGGCATGTACATGTCCAGAAGGATCAGATCGGGTTGAAAATCGTCGAATAAGGCCACAGCCTGTCGCGAGTCACTAAGCGTCTTGATGCTCCCGTACCCCGCCTTCTGCAACATCTTTTTCAGCAAGCGGAGATTGAGCTCTTCATCGTCGATTATTAGGATCTTTGCGTCCGGGAATGCCGTGGGTTCCATATAGAAAGAGGAGCGACCCTGCAAAGCAGGCGCCTGTATGTGGCCCCGCGTGGAGATAGGTAAAAAATCAATTTGATTGTCGGGGCGGCCCTGCGTGGCCGCCCGGACCCGTGCGCCTTCATTGGAAACGGGCGACCACACAGGTGTACTGTGCCAGGACATCCTTTACACTTAATGGATGCCTGGCTGGAAGCGAAGTTAGGACACGGAAGACACAGAGCACACGGAAACAAGCTGAATTCTAGAGCATGAAGGCACACCA
>DASXTB010000277.1:0-4390 GCA_036505615.1 Acidobacteriota bacterium | reverse complement strand
CGCTTCGCGGCGCCCGGCTGTCCCTTCGGGACAGCTTGGTCCGCTTCGCGGACGAAGCCCTGGTTTGCAGCGCACTGCAGCGTGAGAAAATGTAGAAACTCAGAGTCGGCGTTTGCGCTGACATAACTGGCCTAACTATTCCAATTGGCGTCTCCCTAAAATCTCTTCATTCTCTGGGCTCTGACGACGACCTCTGCGGCGGCTCTGCGCTTGGCTACAATCGATTCATCTTTTGTCTGCCGCCTCTTTGACTTTGTCCCCATCCTGCAGATATAAACTGAGCCTTTTGCCGCGTTTCGTTTGAAACTCCACTGGCAACTGGCAACTAGCAACCGTCCACTGGCAACTGACAAAGGGCAATTGACCCATGGCTGATTCTTCCCTTCGAGTTCGCTTCGCCCCCAGCCCTACCGGCTTCCTGCACGTGGGCGGCGCGCGTACGGCGCTCTTCAACTGGCTTTTGGCGCGAAATCAAGGTGGTGTTTTCATACTTCGCATTGAAGACACAGACGTAGAGCGGTCTTCGCAGGAAATGGCCCAGATCATTCTTGATTCGCTCAGTTGGCTGGGAATCGGCTGGGATGAGGGACCCTTTTATCAGTCGCACCGTCTTGATCTGTATCGGCAAGACGCGGATCGTCTGCTGGCGGAGGGGAAAGCTTACCGCTGCTTTTGTCTTCCAGAGGAACTGGAGGCAAAGCGCAAAGCCGCCGAGGCAGCGAAGCGGGCTTGGATTTATGACCGTACCTGCCTGCGCTTAACGCGCCAGGAAGCGCGCCGCCGCCAGGAATCGGGTCTGGCCAATGTGGTGCGTTTTCAAGTTCCCGAAGGTGGCGAGACAGTACTTCAGGATCTGATTCAAGGAGAGGTCCGCTTTGAAAACAGCCTGATCGAAGATTTTGTCCTGCTTCGCTCCGATGGGATGCCCACCTATCATTTGTCGGTTGTCTCAGATGATGTAGAGATGCGTGTCAGCCACGTGATTCGGGGCGCTGATCACCTATCCAACGCGCCAAAGCAGTTGCTGCTGTATCAAGCTCTCGGCCTGCCAAGGCCGCAGATGGGACACTTGCCGCTGATACTCGGGGCTGACAGAAAGCGTCTAAGCAAGCGCCACGGGGCGACGTCGGTGGAGTATTACCGCGAGCAGGGAATCCTGCCCCAGGCACTGGCGAACTATCTAGCGCTTCTCGGCTGGTCGCCCGGGGGCGAGCAAGAAATAATGGATCTTGACGAGATCGCGCGCCGGTTCGATCTGGCACGCGTGAACAAGGCTAATGCCGTTTTTGATGCAGCCAAGCTGGAATGGATCAATGCCCAGCATATGCAGCGCATGAACCTTGAGAAGCTGGCGGAAGTTGTCGGGAGGTGGCTCGCTGAAACCGGCCTTTCCGAACGGATGTTCACCCGTGACGCGCAGACGCTCCAGAGAGCGGTGGCTCTGCTGCGGCCGCGTTGCAAAACCATTCGTGACTTCACGCAATGGGGAAGGGCATTCTTCGTAGATGATTTCCCCATCGACCCTGAGGGACACAACAAGTATCTGGCGGATCGGAACATCCTGCCGATCCTGGTGGAATTGGCCGATCGATACGAGAAGTTGCCGCAATTTTCTTTGGCATCGACTGAAGAGGTCCTTCGTCAACTGGCCTCAGAAAGGAACGTGAAGCCGGGTGCTCTGATCGGAGCGGTCCGCGTTGCCGTCACGGGCAATCCGGTCGCACCCGGCCTGTTTGACGTGATTGTATATCTCGGCAAGCAGAGAACAGTGGCCCGCATCCGGCGGGCCGCGGGTGGTTCGTGAAACCAGAGCTCTCTGTCGTCATTCCCGCCTTTAATGAGGAAACCCGGCTACCTACAACTCTTGGGCGAGTGAAATCCTATCTGGATGGGCAAGCAATTCCTTTCGAGGTAATCGTCGTCGATGACGGGTCCCAAGACAAGACTCTTGCATTGGCGCAGCAGATCCACAGTGGATTTCGGCAGTTGCGCATCCTTGCCAACGTCCGCAATCGCGGCAAGGGGTTCAGCGTCAGGCGCGGTTTTCTTGAAGCACGCGCAGCGCTTGTATTGGTGACCGATGCCGATTTGAGCGCTCCCATCGAGGAATATGAAAAGCTGCGATCCGCTCTTGAGGGTAACGACGGCGCTATCGGGTCGCGCGCGTTGAAGCAAAGCGATGTATATCGGCGCCAATCGGTATTCCGCGAGTGGAGCGGAAAGATTTTCAACCAGGTGATGCGTCTTCTTACCGGGTTAAAGTTTCAAGACACGCAGTGTGGTTTCAAGTTGTTTCGGAGGGAACCGTTTACGCCTGTCTTCGCCGCCCAACGCACCGAGGGCTTTGCGTTCGATGTGGAAATCCTGTATTTGGCGCACAAGCTCGGGCTGAGGATCGTTGAGGTTCCGGTGCGGTGGGGGAATGTCGAAGGAACGCGCGTGGGCCTGATCGCGGGCCTAAAGGCATTTGGGGAGATTGCGAAGATTTGCTGGATTCACCGGGGAAAGAAGAGAGGCCCCCTTAATTAGAGGAATCTGGACGCGGGGACAGGGAGACACGGAGACAAGGAGACAGGGGGACCGGGGGACAAGGGGACGAGGGGCAAGGGGACAAGGGAGCAGGGAGACGCCGACTACCGGCCACGGACAACTGAAAAAGCCTAAATAATCTCCAAATAGCGCTCCCGCTCCCAATCCGTGACCGCTTCGCCGAATTTGCGCACCTCCCACTCCCGAGTTGCCACGAAGTGCTCGACAAACTCGCCGCCTAGGTATCGGCGCGCTATGGAACTCTCCTTCAGACGCGCCGTAGCTTCTGCCAGAGTTTTTGGCAACGGGCACGCTGAATCTTCGTAGGCATTGGCAGCAACCGCTGGGGGTAGAGTGAGATTGTTCTCGATTCCATAAAGACCGGATGCCAGTGCCGCGGCCATGGACAGGTACGGGTTGCCATCGGCGCCGGCCAACCGGTATTCCACCCGGCTGGATTTGGGACCGGTGGGGATGGCCCGCACTGCTGCTGTACGATTTTCCACTCCCCAGGAAGCATTCACTGGAGCCCACGTTCCCGGCACCAGACGCTTGTAGGAATTGATAGTGGGACAACTGAGCACGGCAAACTCGGACATCAGGGAAACCTGACCAGCGATGTACGAGCGCATCAGGTCAGTGATCCTGTCGGGCCGGTCTTCGGCGTAAAACAGGTTCTTTGAAGAATCCGCGCTCCACAAACTCTGGTGTACATGCCCGCTGCATCCGGGCAAATTGGGATAAGGCTTGGCCATGAATGAGGCGACCAGCCCGGCGCGCGCCGCCATTTCTTTCATCGAGGTCTTAAACAGAGCCGCCTTGTCCGCGGCGCGCAGTATGGTGTCGAAACGAATGGCGGTCTCGTAGACGCCCGGGCCGGTTTCGGTGTGCAGGCCTTCGATGGGGACATCGAAGGCGTTCAAAGAGTCAATCAATTGATGCAGGAAGTCCGCGTAAGTAGAAGCCCGCAACACACTATAACCAAACATTCCCGGAGAAAAGGGCTGCAGATTTTGAAAATGTTTTTCACGCAACGATGTGGAAGTTTCTCGGAAGAAAAAGTACTCGTACTCAGCCGAACTGAAGGCCTGGAAGCCCATCTGCCGAGCACGCTCGGCTACCCGCTCCACAACGCGTCGGGGAGAGATCGCCGCGGCGCTTTTCTCTGAACCCTGAAAATCGACCAAAAAGAATGCCGTGTCCGGTTCCCACGGAATAACGCGGAAGGTGTCCAGTTGCACGCAGACCGGGGCGTCCGGATATCCGGTGTGCCAGCCTGTGGTCTTTACATTATCGTAGAGCGTGTCTCCTGAATCCCATCCGAAGACGACGTCACAAAAACTCATGCCATGCTCGATAGCAGAGAAGAACTTTTCCAATGAAACGTATTTACCCCGAAGCACGCCGTCGATATCGAACAGTCCAATCTTGACGTGGCGAATGCCGCGTTCTTTGAAGTTTTGCTTTAACTCGATTGAGTTCATTGTTGTCCGTGGTCCGTTGTCAGTAGTCCGTGGTCAGTTGTTCGTGGCCCGTTAGCAGCGAGACGTGTCGATTAGTCTATAGTGCCCCCTCGCGGGCGGCCACACAGGGCCGCCCGTACAGATCTATTCTTTCAGAAGACACCAGAATGCACCCGCATCGACCGCTCTCGAATTGAGAGGTCCGTAGGACCGACATATGTCGCACCTTCGGCGCTCGTGTCGAATATGGATCCGTTTCCCCGCCCTGACCCCGGATTATTCGTGAATTAAAAGAACTAGCCACGGATTTACGCTGATTACACGGATAAGTTCGGGGCCGGGGGATGGGCGCGATGAACTGCTTCGCACGTCACACTGCAAGTCGGTGCCCATCCCCC
>DASXTB010000276.1:0-4507 GCA_036505615.1 Acidobacteriota bacterium | reverse complement strand
GTTCGGTGATTACGATATCCAACCAGCCATCTTTATTGAAGTCCGCCAACGTGGCACCAATTGGATTGGGCGTATGCAAAGCGCTCGTGTGGTCGTCCTTGAAGCCGTCAGGCCCGCCCCAAAAGATGAGCTGGCGGTGCTCGGGATCCCCTGACTGAGGAACCACCAGATCCAGATACCCGTCATGATTCAGATCGGCTGTTACAGCGCCGAAGGCGGAATGCGTCTTGAACGTGCTACGCTTCCGCTCGCTCCAGATTCCACTCGCATCTCCCCAGTAAATATAGGTGCCTCGATCCGCCCCTTCCCCTGGCAAGGTATATTCGGAAGAATTGGGTACTGCCCAATCCAGGTAACCATCGTTGTTGAAATCTGCGCAGACCGGAGAGATGCAGTCGGACGCCGGTATTTCCAGTTTTCTTTCCGTCGAGAATCCTCCCTTTCCGTCGTTCCAGTAAACTCGTAGATACCGATCACCGTTGAATCCTGCAGCGCCGTTAAAGAACACCACGTCGGGCCGGTGATCACCATTAACGTCTGCAATAACCAAGTCGGTAGCGCCGCTAGTAGGTAAGGTTTGACGGCGTTTCACGCTTAGTCCGTCTCGGCCTCCCCAATAGACAAAAGATTCAGTATCCAGACGGGTAAGCGACGTGCGGTTAACAAACACCAGGTCAGGAAAGCCGTCCCCATTGATATCGCCAATGGCACATTGGCTCGCCCACTGCGTGGGTAACTCGAGCCTTTGCTCCTTGGAAAAACCAGCTTTGCTTCCCCAATAGACCACGCTGTTGATCTCTCCTTTGCGACCATCTTTGAGGGATGTATTGGAGAAGGCTAAGTCGGGATAACCGTCGGAATTCAGATCACCAGCGGCGCAACCAGAGGCGCGCATGGTGGGGAGTTCGGTCCGAGGGCGTGCAGTGAAATCCTTCCCATCATTCCAAAAAACGTAAGAGTTGCTGTCAGGTTTGCCGTTAGCCACCACGATGTCAAGTTTTCCATCTTTATCCAGGTCGAAAGCGATGCATCGGGTCGCGCCCGGCGCATCCAGTCGCAGTATAGGATCAGTATCCACCGAATGGCCGTTACCGTGGTAGACGTTTACGCCGCTGCTGGTAACGGCGAGCAGATCGGGGCGCCCATCACCGTCGATGTCGCCGGCCAGAAGATGCGAACACTTAATTGGAAGTTCCGTCTTGCGGCAAACGTTGAAACCGTCGGGCCCGTTCCAGTACACAAGTACCGGCAGGTCTTTCGACTGCGTGAAGATGAGATCATCCCACCCGTCTCCGTTCAAGTCCGCCTGCGTGACCGACTCCGCGTAGAATGTGGGCAGGCGCGTGGAGGAAGTTGGGAAGAATCCTTGGCCGTTTCCGTAATAGACAATCGAGTCGAGAGGTACGCGCGTGGCCATTCCGTTGCTTGTACCGCACACGACTATGTCGGGAAATCCATCCTTATTAAGGTCCGATACCAGACCCGATTTCGCTCCGTCGTTGAGAAGTTCCCAGCGGTACCTTTCGTCCAGGCCTTGACCGCCGTTCATATACAGGTAAGTGGGAGGAGCGTCGTTGACATCATGTCCACATGGGAAAAGGATGTCATTGGCGCCGTCACGATTGTAGTCGAAAGTGTAAATAGACCGGATCTGGCCTGCGGCTGTCACGTAAAGATTGGCGCCGCCGTCCTCAAAAGTTCCGGCCCGAAAGTCAGAGAATGTCTTCTGGATCCACTCACGCTCCGAAGCCGGATTTGCATCGACCTCCCTAAGTGGCTTGAGAGAAGCAAAAAGGAGAGATGCAGCTGCAGCCAGACACAAAGAGGCTAAAAACAATGGGGTTGTTTTCTTATCAATTTCATTGCAAGAAAATCTTGGCATATGAGGCCTCGCTGCGAGAATCGGCGGGAGCTCCGCTGGTGCTGATCATCGATGGATCTACGAGACTAGTCGAGGATATCTATGATGCCGGATCGGTGATGGAAAACTTTACCGACTGGACTACCTCTTGATTCCTAACCGCGTCATAAGCAGTGGCCTGGAGCTGATAGGAGCCGGGCGGCAATTTCGTCAGGTCTATCTTGTGTAGCGCGACTACTCTCGTGTCCACCAGACGGAGCGACGCGCGTGGAAGTTGTTCAGACAGTAATAGATCACCGTTCTTGTTGTACAGCTTGAAACTGGCTCCTATCTGAGGCAGCCCCGTGTCCTTTGCAAACGCGCAATGGTAAACTTCAAAGTGAATACCTAAACTTTGCAACTCATTTCGGCTAAACATCCCCCTGAAGTACGGGTAAGCCTTGACACCCCCTGGCATCACAAAAGGCTCTGTCAGAGACAGGTCCGACTCAAGTTTGCGGAAGCCGCTGAGAATATCTATGGAACTGAGTGCCAAGTTCGCAGCGGCTATCTCCGGAACGTGCAGTGACTCCTCGAGAACCGTCAGGCGGCTGGAATTCTCATCTTTCAGGATCGTCGTTAACTTGTATCGGCCCGGCCTTAACGGTAGTTTCTTCTCGTACAGACAGAGGCTGTTCTTATTGCCGTCATCGACATTTTGACTCATACTATCTTCAAACTCATACTGAACTCGCTGGCTTATGTCGGTAACCTTGCTGTATATATCTATTTTTACAAAGCGATTACCGGAGTCGTTTGTTTTTGGAGTTAGGTCAGCAAGGCGAATGGCGAAACAAATAGGGACAAGGCAATGCCCATCGTCGAGATAGAAATACTGATAAGAGAAGCCAACATTTGAGTTATCGGCTGATCGATAAGTTATTTGCGAGGTAATGACAGCCTGGAGATCCTTAAATTTGAGCTCAGGCGGACGGCGCAGAGCAAAATATCGCTGTAGGTCTTCAAAAGGCTGGCGGTTCATATCGGCCCACGTATTACCCTGAGCGTAGGACCCTCTTCCCATAAATGACGCATCGAGTCGTGCCCGTTTCGAAACTTTGCCTTGTTCCTCGGCCAGAGTCAGGCCTCCACTAGGCTTGTCGAGCAATGCATCTTTTTCATAGGGATCTCGTGCCAACCGGTATTCGCCGGTAAAGGAAGGATCCACAAATTCCAATTTGATGCCAGAGCCGATTCCTTCAATATAATCATATGTCCATGTCTCGTATGGATAAGTCATCGTTTCGCCACCACCCTCGGCTCCACTTCGAACGTACACTCCTCCAGTGGGATTGCGATCGACACTTTTCGGCGGCCCAAACATGATGTAAGTCCGGCCTCGATCGGTCGCCCAACCCTCGACGCCAGCAGCGAAATGTTCATTCGCATAAACGATGCGACGGTAGTATTCCTCTTTAAACTCGTTTACTGGTGAAGAAGGATCTGGATTGCGGCGCTTCCAGAACTGTTCAATAAAAGCCTCTTTTTCCTCTGGCCTCGTCAGTTTCTGAAACACTTCCTTCTCTTCATCGGTGATAATGTAGACCACGTCTCGCTCCAGCCAACGCTTAAAATAGTCGGTCTCTCCTTCTTTTCTTCGTTGCGACGCCGAATCAAGGGTAACCAGGGTGCAGACTTGAACAATAACAAGAAATAACAACCAAGCAGTTCTGCGGCTCCAAGTTGTGGATCTTTGGCGGATCAAACCTAGGGGTAAATGTCTCATACAACTTTCAAAATAAAAGGACCACAGCTCTCTCACTCGATAAGAGCTGTGGTCCATGGTAACTAAATTCTGAGCTAGAAGAGAATCTTCAGCGCCAGTTGGATATCCCGACTATCCCGAGCCACTCCGAGCTGCGCCCCAGAGGGATTGGTGTAGAATATCTGCGAAGGGCCGACGAAGTTAGGGTGGTTAAGAGTATTGAAAGTCTCAACACGCAGTTGGACCCGCGCATCTTCACTAATCCGATTGACGCCGAAATTCTTTTGTATACCCAGGTCCAGGTTGTTAATCCCTGGGCCAACGATGATGTTCGGGTTAGCATTACCGTTGATGTTTGTCAGTCTGGTTGTCCCGTCCGGCAACGTTACTGGCGTCGGCTTGTGAGGAACGAAGCACGTGTAGTCGAACCAGCGATTCGGGTTCCGCTCACTTGAAGGCAAATTACCATCGCACACTCTGTCAGGGTAGCTACCATAGCTGCTCCACACAGTGTATGGATAACCCCTAGAGAGTGTGTAAATCCAGTTGACCTGCCATCCTCCGAGGATCGCGTTTGTCGCAGCATTCCAATCTGCGCCGAACACTTTCCCGCGACCCCAGGGCAATTCGTAACCGCCGCTGACCACGAACCGTCTTCGAAAGTCAAAATCAGCATTGGAGTAGCGCCGTCTCACGATGTTTCCAGCAAGAACCGAGTCATTGATAATGTTGTCGTTAAACTCATTGTTTGAGGATTCCGCCATTGCATGGCCCCAAGTGAACGCCGCTAAGAAATTGAGACCGTTCGAGAAATCCTTCTTGGCCTCAACTTGGAGTGAATGGTACTTAGAGTTGAAACCTTTGCCCATCAGACCAGGATAAATTGCAGCATTTTTGAGGAT
>DASXTB010000275.1:0-4959 GCA_036505615.1 Acidobacteriota bacterium | reverse complement strand
TTCTAAGTTCATTATTCTCTGCCCCAACCATACGGGACGCGGTGCCCAGGTGGCGATCATGAGCGAAGGGAGTTGGCGTACGCCCCTTGGGGACGTCCCCATTGATGCTGAGCTCGCGCAGAAACTCAAGGAAGCAAGCCCGCTGTTTGAGGAAGATACGGCAGCACATCAACTGGAACACTCTCTAGAAGTCCACTTGCCCTTTCTTCAATACCTCAAAGGAAATCTATCTTTTGTCCCAATCAGTGTCGGAACAAGCCAACTTGCGGCTCTGCAGGAGATCGGATCGGCAGTCGCTCAAGTTGTGAAAAGCGCGCGCGAACCGATTCTGATTATTTCCAGTACCGACATGACTCACTACGAATCCGCCGACAGCGCGCGCGAGAAGGACCAGAGAGCTATCCAGGCAATGCTGGATCTGGACGCTCAGAAACTTTTCGATACTGTCCACGGCTACCGGATCACCATGTGCGGTTGTGCGCCGACAACTGCCACTCTGTTTGCGTCAAATCGACTGGGGGCGTGCAAGGCGGAACTGGTCCGCTACGCCAATTCAGGAGACGTTACCGGAGATTATGGGAGCGTCGTCGGTTATGCCGGATTGATCGTTGTTTAGTTTGCCAGTGGCCAGTTACCAGCCGTCAGTTGTAATATGGGAGCGAATCACCGGCTGACCTCCGTGATTCTGACCCGGGGAAAGCAGACACCAAGATCGGGCTGGGCCGCCGCCAACTGGCTGAACGACGGACCCTTTCGAAGGAGAAACAGCAATGTCGGGACATTCTAAATGGCACTCCATCAAGCACAAGAAGGCCGCGGTGGATGCAAAACGAGGACGCGAGTTCACTCGTTTAATCAAAGAAATGACCGTGGCTGCACGGATCGGCGGCGGTGATGTGGGTTCCAACCCTCGCTTGCGACTAGCAGTCGAGAAAGCGAAGGCGGTCAATATGCCCGCAGACAATATCAAGCGAGCTATCATGAAGGGCACGGGGGAACTTCCGGGACAATCTTACGAGGACGTAAACTACGAGGGATATGGACCGGGTGGTGTGGCTATGATAATTGCCACCGTCACCGACAACAAAAACCGCACCGTTGCGGAGATTCGGCACCTACTTGCCAAATACGGGGGTAACCTCGGAGAGACAAACTCGGTGGCCTGGATGTTCCATCGGAAGGGGTACCTCTCTTTGGACAGGGCAGCCGGCTCGGAAGAGGAGCTGCTGGAGATTGTGCTGGAAGCCGGCGCCGACGACCTGAAAGCCGACGAAAACAGCTACGAGGTGATTTGCTCTGCCGAAAGCTTTGAAAACGTCAAGAAGGCTTTTGAAGATCGCGGCAAACATGCCGTAACTGCAGAAATCACCATGATCCCGCAGACTGAGGTCCATCTGGAAGGCAAAAAAGCGGAACAGATGATCAAACTGATGGAAGCGTTGGAAGAGCACGACGACGTGCAGAACGTCTACGCCAACTTCGACATCAGCGAGGCCGAACTGCAGGCCGCGAGCTGATGGAGGCGCTGACGATTTGGGACACTGATCACACAGAAAAACACGGACTGGCGAATGTCCTGCACGGGCGACGCGCGAGTTACGTTGAAGAATTGGTAGAGGGTCTGATAAGAGCGTCGCCCCTGCAGGACGTTCGCTGATCCGCGTCTTCCGTGTTATCCCTGTCCTATTATGCGAGCTCTCGATGATCGTTCTGGGCGTTGATCCCGGAAGTCGGATTACAGGCTATGGTGTCATCCGAAGTAATGGCCAGAAGCACGAATGCCTCACTTACGGTTGTATTCGCCGTGCCTCCGATCACGCTCTGCCGCAGGCTCTGCGCAATATCTATGAAACACTGAATGCCATCCTGGATGAGTATCGCCCCCAAGCCATCGCCGTCGAAAGCCTCTTCCATGCCTTGAATGCAAAGAGCGCCTTGATCCTCGGCCAAGCACGAGGGATTGTCCTGCTGTGCGCGGCGGTTCATGATGTTTCCGTGCATGAATATAGCCCGTTGGAAATCAAGAAGGCGGTGGCAGGTTACGGCCGCGCCGAGAAGTCTCAATTGCAGGAAATGGCGAAATTGCTGTTGAACCTACAACGGATTCCAGAACCGCATGATGCGTCCGACGCGCTGGCCGTTGCCGTCTGCCACGTACATCATCAGGGCTTCAAAAACCGCATCGCAAGGCAAGCCATCAAAAACCAGGTGTAAGCGCAAGCCCGCGCCGGAATAAATTTCGGCGGCTGGGCGCGCCCCGGAATAAATTCCAGCGCTGCATTCTTTTCCCCAGACGGGATAACAATTTTCTATGACGCAAAACTACAAGGCTCTTATTCAGTACGACGGAACTGAATATTACGGGTGGCAGATTCAAAAGCGCCATCCCACTATTCAAGCCGAACTTCAGAACGCGATGCAGAAAATCACTTCCCAACGAACTATTATTATTGGCTCGGGCCGCACCGATTCCGGAGTCCATGCCGAGGGTCAGGCCACGAGCTTCAAGCTTCAGCTAAATTACGATTGTGCGAAACTACGACGAGCATTAAACGCCCTGTTGCCGGAGAGCATTCGTGTGATCCATCTCTCTAAAGCCGGCTCGAAGTTTCACGCGCAGTTTTCTGCCGTGCGAAAGATTTACTGGTATCGAATCTGGAATGCTCCTGTGGCAAATCCGTTCTGGCGGCGATTCGCCCTTCACGTCCCCCACCGCCTCGATCTCGAAAGAATGAACTTAGCCGCAAGCTGTCTGAAAGGGCGCCACAATTTCCGCGCTTTTGCCGCGGCCGGCGCCACTTCTGAAAACTTTGAGCGTGCCGTGCACTTGTCTCGGTTCAGGCGGCGCGGGCGAATGCTCATTTACCAGATAGGCGCCGATGGGTTTCTGCATCACATGGTGCGCAACATCGTGGGGACCCTCTTGCTGGTGGGGAGTGGCAAAGTGGCGCCGGCCTCCATCCGCGAGATCCTCCGGTCGCAGGACAGAACGCGGGCCGGCCCGACAGCGCCCGCCCAGGGACTGGCGCTGAAAAGGGTGATTTACTCCAGACGTAAGTCGACTTAAAAAAATTACGCCACTTCCGCCCTCTTTGTGCTATAAAGTACTCTGCTAGCTATTCAGGATCCTGATATTTGTGTGCTAGCATGGAATCGGAATTCTGCGGTACCAACGGGCTCAGTCCATGCTGAAATTCGACGGGATTGTGAGGGAGGGTTCACGCGAAGCCTATCTGCTTTCACAACTCGATCCACACAGGCTTCCCCACCATGTCGCCGTAATCATGGATGGCAACGGACGTTGGGCCGGACAGCGCCACCTTCCTCGAGTATCCGGGCACAAAGCGGGGATTGATTCGGTCCGTGAAATTGTGGAATCCTCGGCGCGTCTGGGGATTGAAGTACTCACCCTGTACGCGTTTTCCACGGAAAACTGGAAGCGTCCCAAAAGCGAAGTCAACACGCTGATGACCCTGCTCAAGGAGTACCTTCAGCGCGAAGTGAACCGGCTCAACCAAAACAATATACGCTTGCTCAGCATGGGCCGAATCGACGAGCTGCCCCCGTCGGTGCAGGAGGAGTTGTCGATTGCTCGCAGGCGTACCGCCCAGAACTCCGGCATGAAACTTATCATAGCTCTGAATTACAGCGGCCGAGCCGAGCTGGTTGACGCTTTTCGCGAAGTGTTGCGCACGCGCCCTGACATGGAACCATCGCGGATCACCGAAGATCTGGTGCAAGAATTCCTTTACACGCGAGGACTGCCGGACCCGGACCTGTTAATCCGCACCAGCGGTGAGATGAGAATCAGCAATTTCATGCTTTGGCAGATTGCTTATTCCGAAATCTACGTGACCGAGACGCTCTGGCCTGACTTTAGGCGCGAACACCTATTTGAAGCCATCCTCGATTTTCAGAAGCGCGAACGCCGCTACGGTGGAATCACGGTTAGCTAACCGTCCCCCTTCCGAATTAAGATAACGTCTGCTGTCGGAAGGACAGTGAGCTTAATGTTGACGCGCACCATCGTAACGCTGATACTCGGTCCCCTGGTCCTCGCCCTGTTGTTCTGGGCCCCTCCCCTTCTGTTCATTTTGTTTATCCTGGTGGTAGCTGAGTTGACTTTCGTCGAATACCTCAATCTCATTCCGGGACTGGCCGCTCGGCAGCGCAACTTGATGATGGGGTTGGCTGCGGCGATCGTTGCCGGCTGCAGTTTCGGGCCGGGCTTTCTTGCGCCTCTCAGGATGCTGTTTATCCTGATCGTGATTTTCCTGGCGCTGGTATTTCAATCGGTAGTGACCGTAACAGACAACAATCAGGCGCTGAATGTTGTTGCCTCCTCTTTTTTCGGGTTGATTTACATCCCGTTTTTCCTGGCGCTGCTCGTGCCCATTCGTTTCGGTTACGAGTTCCGGCTCTTGACGGATACTGCGGGTCCAGGAAGGCATTCCATCCTGTTCCTGCTTCTGGTAACCTGGGCCGGTGACATCGGCGCTTACCTGGTGGGCCGCTTCCTGGGACGGCAGAAGCTTGCTCCCTCCATCAGCCCTGGCAAAACCGTTGAAGGTGCAGTTGCCGGCTTGGCCTGCTCGCTGTGCGTAGGTTTTGTTTACTATTCTGTCAAGGGATCCATTCAGTGGCTGATTTTTGCGGTGCTGTTCAATATCATCGGCCAGTTTGGCGACTTGTTTGAGTCGATGCTGAAGCGGGGAGCAGGGGTGAAAGATTCCTCGCAGCGGCTTCCGGGTCACGGCGGCCTCCTGGATCGGCTGGACAGCCTGCTGGTGTGCTGTCCGGTTTTGTTCCTCCTCGAAGTAATGAGAGGAGGCTAGTGCACTGTGACCGAGAATTTGCGCCGATTAATGGGACACGGATGACACGGGCGACAGGGATTACGAATGTTCTCCCGGGGCACGATTAGGATTCGTAAGCAACCTCCGCGATTCGTCTAGGGGT
>DASXTB010000274.1:0-29277 GCA_036505615.1 Acidobacteriota bacterium | reverse complement strand
TGCTGAACCCCGCTCAACATATTGTCCGCGTTGCCGATGGTATGCTGGGCAGAAAGCACCGTAGTGTTGAGGTTGTCGTAGAACGCCGGGTCGTTGATGAACTTGCCCACGGTTCCCTGACCCTCGTCGAACTTTGACATGATGCTTTCAATACGGGTAGAAAGCGTTCCAAAGTTGGCGATGATGTCGTCAACTCCGGTGATAATCTGGCGGATGTCGGTCACCTTCGAACCTGCAATGAGAATGACGCCATTATTGTCCCTATCCGGTGGAATGCCGGTGCGGCCGAGCGAGATTTCGATATATTTATCGCCCAGCAGTCCGGCGCTTCCCAGCTCCACGCTGGAGTCTTTCTTGATCCAATCCTCGTATTTTTTCCCAATCACCATCGTCACTTCGATGTTCTGCAGGCTGCCCTTGGCGTTGTCAAGTTTGGTCTTGGCGTTGTCCAGCTCGCGTATTTCTGATTCTGTGAGCGACTGTGCGCGTTCCAGATCTTTCTGCATCACACGCGCGCGCTGAGGATCCTCTCGCAGCAGTTTTTCATAGTCGTTTCGCATGGCATTGAGTTCATCGCGCCGGGTCAGGAGGCGAGCCTGCATGATTTCGATCTTTTGGGTGTTCTCTTTTATTGCCTGTTCCGCAGACCGATTGATATCGGTGGGTGGCGTATCTTTCGCGATCCTCACATCAGTGACGTTGCCCACTTCTACTCCCTGAAGCAGAACCACATCTCCCTGTTTCAAGCCAGAGACGCCGGCCAGATAGGTCTTCGCCTTTGCCTTCGGCGCGAAAATACTCACGTTTCCGATGGACAAAATTCCAACGGCTGCAATAACCAGGGCCACAACGACAAAAATGCCCACCTTTAGTTGCGTCCATGCAAAACGGCTTCTTCGATCCATAGTCAAACTCCTTGGTCAAAAATCCTCAACTGAGAAATTCCTTGATGTATTCGTCCTCAAGGTTTCTTAGTTTTTCGTCGGTACCCTCAAACAAGATTTTACCATCCCGAACCATCGCAAATCGGGTATTAATCAGGCAAAGCCTGCCGTCCTCTCCCAGAAATTCCACTTCTCCGCCCGGCCGAACAACGGCAAACTCGCTGGCCAGCGTGAAGGCCGCCTTCAAATCGTGCGTTACAAAAACCGAGCTCACTCCCTCAAGATCGCGGAGTTTGATCACCAGTTCGCAAATAGTTCTGGTGGTTATCGGGTCCAGACCAGCAGTCGGCTCGTCGTAAAGCATAATTTTTGGGTTCCCGACGAGCGCACGGGCAATGGCTACGCGCCGCCGCATGCCTCCTGAGAGTTCTGCGGGCATCTTATCAATCGCGGGTTCCAGACCAACGAATCCGAGGAGGCGTCGTACCACGGCCTCTACTTCTTCTTCGTTGAAGATTTCCTCTTCGCGCATTTTGTAGGCGACGTTTTCCCCCACGGTAAGTGAATCAAACAACGCGCCTTCCTGAAAAACCATTCCAATCTTTTTGCGCATCTGCATCAGCTTCTCTTCCTTCAAAGGCGTGATGTCCTCACCGTCGACAAAGATCTGCCCGGAATCGGGTTTCTCCAAGCCGAGAATCAACTTGACGATGGTCGACTTTCCCGAGCCGCTTCCGCCAATCACCACCTTGGTTTCGGCTTTGGCCACGTTCAGGTCGATACCTCTTAAAACCACCTGGTCCCAGTAGGACTTGGTCACGTTAACCAGTTTGATGATGGCTGAATCAGGAGGAGGGGGCGTCATACTAGTATCGCAGATCCAGTATGATTTTGCTGACGAAGAAATCCGCTATTATCACCAGGATATAAGATAGCACGACCGCCTGCGTGGTGGATCGACCGACGCCTTGCGTCCCCCCGTGCGTCCGTAGCCCGCAATAGCACCCCACCATGGCGATGATAAAGCCGAAGATGAACGGTTTGCTCATGCCTTCGAGAATATTATTGTATTCAATGGCTTTCATGGCCGACGACCAGTAAAGGCTGGTGCTGAGCCGCAGCCGGTAAGCCGAAACCAGCAAGCCGCCCAGAAGACCGAACATGTCGGCCATCACCGTCAGCAGCGGCAACATGGTGGTTGCCGCAAACATCCGTGGCGTGACCAGCTTGCGTGTGGGGTCTGTCCCCAGGGCGCGCATGGCGCTGATCTGTTCGGTGACCACCATAGAGCCCAGCTCGGAAGCAATACCAGACCCATTGCGGCCCGCAACCATCAGCGCGGTAAGCACCGGGCCCAGTTCTTTGATTAGAGACAGCCCCACCAGTTGACCGGTCAGCCCGACGGCGCCAAATGCTTTCAGGGATTTTGCCGACTGCAGCGCCAGTACGGCGCCGGTAAAAAAACCGATCAGCGCGACGACTTTCAGCGAACCGATGCCGATGACATCCATTTGCTGGAGGGTGTCGTAATAATAGCGGGGACCTCGAAAAATGTTGGTTATTGCACGAACAGAAAGAAGGAAGAACTGCTGAACCTCGTAAACACCCCGATAAATAAAGTTCATCGCTTCAAGGGAATGTACCGACTCAACTTCCTTTTGTAACCGATAGGTTTAGAAGAGGTTATCATGTTATGCGAACCAAAATGGAGAATCAAGTCTTGACAGGTTCAGCATTGAACCCTATTTTTAAGTTTTTTCATTTCAGCCCTTTCCATTGAATATGCTGCGTTTTCTTACCGCGGGTGAATCCCACGGACGCGGACTGGTTGTTGTGCTTGAAGGAATGCCTGCCGGCGTGTCCTTTGACGTGGAGCAGATCCACTATGATCTAAAACGCCGGCAGGGAGGATATGGCCGTGGCGGGCGGATGAAGATCGAGAGTGATCAGATTGATTTAATTTCAGGAGTCCGATTTGGAAAGACCATTGGAAGCCCAATCTCATTTATCATCTGGAACAAGGACTGGCAAAACTGGCAGGAGGCGATGTCAGCCTTCGATGAAGTTCCCACCGATAAGCAGAGGGCGGTGACTCGTCCTCGGCCGGGTCATGCAGATCTGACCGGAGTGCTGAAACACAATTTCCGCGATATTCGAAATGTTCTTGAAAGGAGCAGCGCGCGGGAAACGACTGCCCGGGTGGCAGTGGGCGCAATCTGCAAATTGCTCGTGAAATCTTTTGGTGTCCGGTTTTTCAGCCATACCGTTTCCATCCAAAAAGTCGAAATAAAACCGGAGATCGTAGCTGTTTTTGACGAAGAAGTAAGACAGAAGATCGAGAATTCACCTGTGCGCTGCGTGGACCCCGAAGCGGAAACTCAAATGATCGCCATTATTGATCAGGCTATCAAAGACGGTGACTCTGTGGGCGGCTCCTTCGAGGTGCGAGCCACGGGAGTCCCTCCTGGTCTGGGTTCGTACGTTCACTGGGACAGGAAACTGGACGGCCGTATAGCTCAGGCGATGCTCTCGATAAATGCTGTCAAGGGCGTGGAAATTGGATCCGTTCCGGACCGCGCTGAGCGAACGGGGGCGGCCTTTCACGATGAGATCTTTTACGATGCAGGCTCCCATCGCTTTCTCCGGGGATCAAACCGCGCCGGCGGGGTCGAGGGTGGGATGACCACCGGAGAGGACGTCGTGGTTCGCGTGCACATTAAGCCGATTCCAACCTTGAGGCGGCCTCTTCGGTCTGTCGATATTCAATCCAAAGAATCCTTCGATGCGATTTACGAGCGCTCTGACACTTGTGTAGTTCCTGCCGCCGGAGTAATCGGGGAGGCCATGGCGGCGCTGGTCATTGCATCGGCCTTCTTGGAAAAATTTGGCGGCGATTCATTGGAGGAAACGACTCGCAATTATCGAGGTTACTGCGAACAACTTGCGAGGTTTTAGGCGGGATCCCACGGATAAAATCCGGCAGTCTGATTGGTGTCTTGGTGTAGCAAGTCGGCAGAATCTTGTTTTTTTGACCAAGTTTTGCCCGAATGGAAACCACCGTTCACGCGCACGTTCCCACAGTGGCCAGGGCCCCGAAACAAAAGCCGATCACGGCTAGATGAACGGTGAACCTGCAGCCAAGGATGTAAGAGGCCGTCGGTGAAACCCGAAGGGTTTACAGAGTATAGCCGGCGGCAAAGCCCGCGCTTTTTGCGGGGCGTCGCCGCCGGTTAACCGTTCCCATTAACCGTCCGCCGCTGAAGGCGTCGCAGAGCCTGAGCGCCACAGATATAGCGGGTCGAAGAACTAAACGGGCTGCATGATTCGGTCTATTCAGGCAGCTATGACAAAGTTCAAATTGGGCGGCTGGCCAAATTTGCGAAGAATTCTTAGGCCCCTTCAGGGCGGATCGTTTTGGGGGGGGATTGCCGACCGGCGGCGTCGCCCGCCAAAGACGCGGGCTTTGCCGCCGGCTATACTCTGTCAACCCTTCGGGTTTTGGAAGATGTGCGGGGCCGGAGAAATGTGGTTAAAAAAACCAGATTTCAGGGTCCGGTATCACGACCACGTCAACGTTCACGACAACGTTCACCAATCACTGCTCTTTGGAATTGTTTTTCCGTTACCGTGGACGTAGCCGTGGTCGTTGACGTGCACGTGAAGGTGGCCGTAGACGGCCTTTTTTGGTTGTGGCTTTGCCACTCTAAGCCTTGGTGGTGAAAAAACTTCGCATGGATCTCCGCATTCTTTTTATGGGGACACCGGAATTTGCCGTTCCCAGCCTTGAAGCGTTGGCGCGGTGGAAACCGGGCGCGATTGCGGCTGTAATCTCGCAACCGGACAAACCGCAGGGGCGAGGACGAAAATTATCTGAAACGCCCGTCAAGCAGGCAGCTGTCAGATTGGGACTGCCGATCTTTCAGCCTCCTCGTATCAAAAGCTCCGAAACCGAAAGGCTGCTGGAAAATTTGGCGCCCAAGCTGATTGTTGTTGTGGCCTACGGTAAAATCCTGCCGAAATGGTTCATCGATTTTCCAGCCCACGGAGCGGTCAACGTCCATGGGTCATTGTTGCCCCGCTACCGTGGCGCGGCGCCGTTGCAGCACGCCATATTGAACGGGGAGAGAACTACGGGCATTACCCTTATGCTGATGGATGAGAGTATGGACACAGGGCCGGTTATCAGCCAGATCGAATTCCCCATGTTCGAAAATGAAACGGCCGGCGAACTGTTGCAGCGAGCCAGTCTGGAAGCCGCCGATTTTCTGGTCGGCGAGTTGCCTGCGTATTTGAGGGGGGAACGAAAACCGGCGCCTCAAAACTCCGAGTTGGCCACTTACGCGCCTCCTCTAAAAAAGGAGGACGGCAAGCTGCGATTCGAGTGGTCCAGTCTGAGACTCCACAATCTGGTTCGGGCCATGAATCCCTGGCCCCTGACATTCTGCCGATGTCGCGAAAATCCTCTGATTGTGCACCGCACTTATTTGCCAAAGGAGATCCGGGCCACGGGGGTTCCCGGCCAGCTGATGGCCGTTAATCACGATTCGATGCTGGTACAGTGCGGCGATGGGTTGCTCGCTTTTCATCAGGTGCAGGCTCCGGGCAAGAGAGTAGTTTCAGGAAGAGACTTCGCCAATGGATTTCGCCTCAAACCAGGGTTCCGGTTTACTGAGGGCTGATCTCGATTTCGGATTGCGGATTGCGGATTGCGGATTTGGGATTGCGGATTGCGGATTAAAAAATACGCAGTATAGTCGCGGTATAGCCAATGGCGGAGAAACTGAAGTGCAACTTAGCTGACCTTATGCCTTCTGGCAGAAAGAGAAGATCCCCAATCGACAATTCGCAATCCTCAATTCTCAAGCCTCAATCCTCAATCCGAAATCGTCAATCCGCAATCCGCAATCCCCGCTTCATAGCGGCGCAACTGCTCTCGCTGATCGAGGCTGGCCGAATCTCCTCGCAGGATCTGGTGTCTCAAGATAGTCTCTCCGCCCTTCCCGACAAGGACCGTTCGCTCGCTTACGAGATGATTTTAGGAACATTGCGATGGCATGGAGCGATCGACTGGATCCTTCAAACCAGCAGTGGGAAACAGCTGCGCCAGATTGACCCGGAGTTGCTCCCCATTCTGAGAATCGCCATTTTTCAGTTGCAATTCATGAGCCGGATTCCCGAGTACGCAGCCGTTAATGAGTCCGTGAAACTAGCGCGCAAAAAGGGAGCTGGGCCCGCCGGCTTTGTCAATGCGGTGCTGCGGCAATACCTGCGGGTGAAGCCTTCGCTGCCCGGGGGACGCAGCGCAAGGGATCAGGCAATTCGAACCAGCCACCCCGTCTGGTTATTACGGCGCTGGAGAAGCCGTTTCGGTGAAGGCCGGACAGAAGAGATCGCCCTGCAGAACAACCAAGCACCCGATGTCGCAATTCGATGGAATCTGGCAAGGGGAGAGATTCCACCCGAAGTTAGGCGCCAGCCAGGATTTCGGCCCTGCGGCCACCTTGAAGGCTGCTTTCATATCCATGGGCGGCCTTGCAAGGGAGCAGAAGGAGAAGACTATTTCTATCAGGATGAAGCATCCCAGTTGCTGGCCTATCTTGCGGCGGCTTCCCCTGTCCCTCTTTCTATTCTGGACGCTTGCGCCGCCCCGGGAGGCAAGGCTTTTCTGCTGGCCGAGCGGTTTTCACAGGCCAGGCTGCTGTTGTCGGATCTAAGCCTGAGCCGCTTGCTTGCGGCGCGGCGGCGGGGAGAACAGTGGGGGTTAAGGAATGCTGATTTCGTGGTCGGTGACGCCAAAACGATGGCATTTCGGGCCCCCTTCGATCTTGTGTACGTCGATGCGCCTTGCAGCGGGTTGGGAACCATCCGAAGGAACCCAGAAATAAAATGGCGCATGACAGCGAAGTCTTTGACCGCATTCCGTGATCGCCAGCTCAAGATTCTGCAGAATGTCTCGCGGCACGTCGCTTCCGGCGGACAGCTTGTCTACGCTACTTGCTCCACAGAACCCGAAGAGAATGGGTGTGTGATTGACGCTTTCTTGGCCCACTCGGAAGTCTTTAGCCTGGAGCCGATTGAATCCCAAGCCTTGCGTCCTTTTGTATCGCGATCAACTTTCTCCACAATGGACAGGTATCCCGAGGTTGACGGCTTTTTCGGTTTTGTTTTGAGACGGCGATAAGGCCGCGGATTGGCAGCGCAGGGGGCAACCAATTCGTTAAGACCCACCATGCGACGTCTGAGCAAAAGCCAATCATCGGAACTCAGCGCGACGCGGTGGCAGTTAGCGCAGGCTTTGGATGGTGTGACGTGCCGTCCCGCTGAGAATTCGACCAGAGCAGTCAGTGTCTCCAAGGCGGCAACTGGCCGGCCCCACCAGAGAACCTTCCGATAACCTCACCCTTGTCCTTATCCAACAGGAACCATGATGCGACCGACGCTGTCAGACCGACACTGATGAAGCCCTCGGTTTTAATTTCCGCCTGACTTTTGTCTGGTAGGTCCAGGATGTAAGCGACATGGCCGTGCATCAGCTCATAGGCGACTTTGCGCTGCTTGGCGAAGATGATCGGCTTGGAGAAAGGCCTGTTCTGAAAAGATCCCGGTCCCGCGATGACAGCGATACCGGCCGTCTCGTTAATGGTGATTGTCGGATCAGATTCAAATACCGGAAAAGGTCCCAGCCGGGAGCCGTCGTCTGAACGGATGAAAAAACCAAAGTTGGAAAGGATGATTTCCAAGTCTCTGATCCGGGCGGTAGAGCGAATATTTTCGGGAAAATTCCAGGACCCACCTCCAAAACTTATGGAGGTCAGTTGCTCGCCGCTTACGCCGTCAATCGTCGCCGGAAATCTAAAGAACAGCAGCGGACGTTGGCGCTGGTTTCGCTGATAGACAAGGAAATTAAGCGCCGTAAATGCAAAATTGCTAGCGTCGTTGTCGCTTCTTATTCGCACGAATCCCACGTTTATCACTGCGGGATCGAAAAAGTCTCTGACGACGAAAGCGCGATGCCCACGAGGTGGCAGCTCAAGAAGCTTCCTCTGCAGAACATTCATTGTGTAGTCCAGAAGTTCAATTTGGAGCTTCAACCCTTTTAATTCGTCAGGGTTGACTACAGAAATACCCGAATTTTCGTAAGGGAAGCCCCGCGTGTTCAGAGCAACCGGGACCTTTGCCTCCCGGACCGGGCGCTGGTTACCGTTTAGATTGAATTCGAAGGGTGGCTCGACACTGTCAGGATCCGCTACTTTGATCCGCTCGTAAATAGTGACCGGTCCATTGGCTCGCACAACGAGCCAGCCACTGAAAGGAGGTCCAACCAACAACTCGCCAGGAGTTGCGGAGGGATACGTTATGACTGAGATGCTGTTTGCAGACATACCGACTCGAAACGCTCCGGTTAATGGATTGGTCGTTCCCTGATTATCCAGCGTAAGCCTAGGGACAGCCCCATCCGAGTCGTAAAGATCGGTTTCCACGTAAACATTACGGTCTGTCTGGTTTACAACAACGATCTCTGTCGTGAGCCTGCCCACAGAGCTATTACCGAAGACGACAGTTGGGAAGACAACTTCCACAGCAGCGGCTTTAGTGAAGCCAAGATCTTGAATCGACTGACCCTGGCCTAAGCTGGTGCAGAGCGAAACGGCTAGAGATAGAAGAGCATAAAGGGAAAAACTGGTAACGGTTTTGTTCTTCATCGAGCGAAGAGATATTTGCTTATACACAATGCTTTCTAGTCCTCAGTGAAATAGCTCCGGTGGTTAAAGATGCGCGTAATTGAAAAAGGTCGGCACAAATTGGTCGGATCATTTCAGGCAAAGGCCAAACTGACGGTCAGTTACAGGGGCTGGAACGTAGATTCAATTTCCACAGAGGATGAGGCCATTGTTCTGCGTCCATACCCGCCGACAGTTTATGTTACATTGTACGGTCTATGCGGGACTGGTTCTTTCGGGTTGGCAAACTGTTTCTTCTAACAATGATCATTGTGGCCGTGGGATTCATGAGTTTCTTTACAGCGATGAAACTCGTTATTGGCGGTCAGGAAGTAGTGGCACCCAATGTGGTTGGGCAAGATTTGGCGCAGGCCCGGAAGCTCCTGGACAACTCTCGCCTGCAGGTGAAGGTGCGTGGTGAACGCTACGACCGCAACGTGCCGAAAGGGAAAGTTTCCACGCAGCTTCCGGCGGCCGGAACCCGTATCAAGAGGGGTCATGTGGTAAACGTCATTGTGAGTCTGGGAAACAGGGTAAATCCCATTCCGGACTTGGAGGGAAGTAGCATTCGCGCGGCCCAGTTGCTGGTGGCGCAGCAGGGATTTGAATTGGGCAACATCAGCGAAATACACCTGGCCGACGCAAAGATGGATCAGGTCGTCACCCAGTTTCCCACACCTAACACGCGCGAGTTGGTAGGCAACAAGATCGACGTCCTGATCAACCGGGGAAGTCGCCCAGACCTGTATGTCATGCCAGACCTCCTGGGGTGGGACGTGAACCGAGCGCTGAGTTTCCTGGACCGAAACAATGTAAAGGCGTGGCAGATCACTTACGGGCTGTATCAGGACGTGACCATCGGAACGGTGGTAAAGCAGTTTCCCGAACCCGGTTATCCACTGCGTGCGGGAGAAGGAATCCGTCTCGAGGTAAGCAAGTAATGGCCGAGGTGATACCGTCGCTCTTATCCGCGGACTTTGCAAATCTGGGAAGTGGTATCGAGCAGGTGGTGTCGGCCGGTGCAAGGACGCTGCACTTCGATGTGATGGACGGTCGCTTTGTCCCGAATATTAGCATTGGAATTCCGGTGCTAAGATCTGTCCGGAAGATCACTCAGGTAACGATTGATGTACATTTAATGATCGTCGAGCCGGAAAAATACGTAGAAGCCTTTGTGGAAGCCGGCGCCGATTGGATCAGTTTTCACTACGAGGCGACGGCCCACACAGACAGATTGATTCAGCAGATTCACAATGCGGGGGCAAAGGCCGGGGTGGTAGTGAATCCGGGCACGCCCGTTTCTGTCGTCAAGCCGGTGTTGTCTGTTGTCGATCATGTGCTGGTAATGTCGGTGAATCCTGGCTTCGGCGGGCAGAGCTTTATCCGATACAGTTTGGACAAGCTGTTGGAATTGAAAGAGTTGAAAGCAAAGGCAGGATCGGGCGCCTTAAGCGAGATTGACGGCGGAATCGGCCCGGAAAATGTCGAGCTTGTGGTAAAATACGGGGCGGATCTGATTGTGGCAGGATCATCAATTTTTGGCCAACAAGAACCTGCGCGGGCCTTCCAGAGATTGCAAGAACTCGCTGGATCCAAACCGATAATGGAGGATGTATGAAAACCAGGTTGTGCTTTCCTGGCTTGATAGTGGCGCTCATTTTAGCCGGCTGCCATCATCAGAAGAGCGCCAATTTACAAAAAGGAACGATCCCGCCGGATAGGGTATTGTATCAAAACGGCATCAAATATCTGGACAAGGGTCAGTACATCAAGGGGCGCCTCGCTTTCCAGACCTTAATTTCTACTTATCCTGAAAGCGAATTCACCGCCAAGTCAGTGATGGCTATCGGTGACTCTTATTATCAGGAAGGGGGAACAGCCAACCTGATGCAGGCCGAAGCGCAGTATAGAGATTACATTCTCTTCTATCCAAATTACGACGACGCTGGCGATGCCCAGATGAAGATCGCCGCCTTGAACTACAAATTGATGAAAGACCCGGATAACGACCAGACTTACACACGCAAGGCGGAAGCCGAACTGAAGAAGATGATCCAAGTTTATCCGAACAGCGGATTGATTCCGACTGCCAAGGAGATGCTGCGCGACGTGCAGCAGAAGCTGGCGAAAGCAGAAGAAGACGTGGGAGATTTTTATTTGCACCAGCGCCACAACCTGCCGGCCGCGGAAAACCGGTTTAAACTTGCCTTGGACAAGGATCCAGTGTACCCGGACAAGGACCAGGTCTACTTCAAGCTGGCGCAAACTCAAGAGAAGCAGGGAAGGATCACCGAAGCCGTTTACTATTATTCACAGATCGTGATTGGCTACCCCTTCAGTAATAAATTTGATGAGGCGAAGAAACGACTGATTCTTCTTGAGCAGCCGGTTCCGCCCACAGATCCTGCCAAGGCCGCCGAAAATGAAAAGAACCGTGTGACTAAGGATTTTTCAATTTGGGATCCATTCCGCGAGGTTTGGTCGGTTTTTTCAGGCAGGGAGGATCCCTACGAGCGCGCCAAGCGCAACGCGGCGGCCCGCAATGGGCAAGCCGAAAAGAAAGACGACAAAGAGAAGGACAAGAAGCCGGAGACTAAGTGAAAAGGAAAATTCTGCTGGCTGACGATAGCGCCACAATCCAGAAGGTAATTGAGCTTTGCTTTGCTGACGAGCCTTTTGAGGTACAGGCGGTTCAGGATGGCGATCAGGCTCAAGAGCTGATCCGTTCCTGGCAGCCGGATATTCTGCTGGCCGATGTGCTGATGCCGGGAATGGATGGATATGGCCTGTGCAGGATGGCTAAGCGGGAAAATCACATTCCGGTGATTTTGCTGGTAGGCACATTTGAGCCATTCGACTTTGCCCGCGCCGAGGAAGCCGGTTACGACACCTATCTCACTAAACCTTTTGACACCGCCCAGTTGACCCAGACGGTGAAGGGACTGGTGCGACCATTTACTTCCGCAGAGATCAGAAGACTGAAACGGGTGCTCCATTTTGATGAAGAGCCTTCGCGGCAGAAGACAACAATATTGTCTATTTCAGATTTTCGTTTGAACCCTTGGAACACCGAGATCGTTCCTCAGCCGGAGCCGCGGCTGCCGCCGCTTCCCGTCCATCGTTCTGCCAAGGTACCGGCAAGTGAAGGAATGTCCCGCGACGTCGAAGCTGATGTAGCGGCCGCCATCGACCGCCTCATGCCTCGTTGGATGGAAACTGTTCGCAGGGACCTGGTGGAAGAATTGAAGCGAAGACAATAGGCCGACCGCACCCGCACCCAACCATCAAGTCCTCGGTCACTAGCTGCGCTACCGTACCACGGACTCAAAACCTGCTATCCGGAAATCCATTGGAGCAGGCTCGCCGGCTAGAGGTACCGAGTCCAACCCGAAATCCATCCAGCTTTGTTATCATGGATTGGCAAGGAAAAATACGCAGCGTAACTGAATCGATGATTGATGGCTGATAAGGGATGACTAGAACTGGAAACTGGTAACTGGCCACTTGCATGAACCCGGATCAAATACCTAAGAGTTACGACGCGCCCGCCACCGAGGAACGCTGGTATCGTTTTTGGGAGGAACGGAAGTTTTTCGCGGCGTCCGACGGATCTTCGGCGCCCAGATTTTGTATTGTGATGCCCCCGCCGAATATCACCGGCTCGCTCCATATGGGACACGCTCTCACCAACACCCTGCAGGACATCGTGGTGCGGTGGAAACGCATGCAGGGCTTCAACACGCTTTGGGTGCCGGGAACGGATCACGCCGGCATCGGCACTCAGAACGTAATTGAGCGACAACTGGCGAAGAAGAAAATCCATCGCAATGATTTGGGTCGCGAAAAGTTTGAGCAAATTGTGTGGGAATGGAAGGAACAGGCGGAAAAAACGATTCACCACCAGCTGAGGAGAATGGGATTTAGCTGCGATTGGTCGCGAGTGGCCTTTACCATGAGCCCGCAACTGTCGCGAGCAGTGCGGGAAGTGTTTGTAACGCTTTACGAGGAAGGTTGGATTTACCGTGGCGAGTACATGGTGAACTGGTGTCCTCGCTGCACGACCGCGATCTCCGATCTGGAGGCGCAACACCATCCCGAGCAAGGACATCTTTATTACGTGCGTTATCCGCTTCAGAACTCCGGCGATAGCGTCACGGTGGCCACCACGCGCCCGGAAACCATGTTGGGCGACACCGCCGTGGCTGTGCACCCTGATGACGACCGCTATCGGAATCTTGTGGGCAAGATATTGATCCTTCCACTGCTGAATCGTGAGATTCCGATCATTTCGGACTCAATCGTTCAGAAGGACTTTGGGACAGGAGCGCTCAAGATAACCCCCGCGCACGATCCAAACGACTATCAGGCGGGGTTGCGACATCAGTTGCCGCTGGTTCAGGTAATTGACGAGTCAGGGAAGATGACAGCCCAGGCAGGGCCTTATTCCGGGCTGTCGCGCGAGCAGGCGCGCCAGAAGGTGCTTCATGACCTGAAAGAGCAAGGCTTTCTCATCAAAACAGAGCCGTACAGCTTAAGTGTCGCGCGCTGTCAGCGGTGCAATACCGTGGTTGAGCCCCTGGTTTCCACACAATGGTTCGTTAAGATAGCGCCGCTGGCTGAGCCCGCCATTGCGGCCCTCGAGACCGGGCGGATCCGGTTCATTCCCGCTAATTATGAAAGGGTTTATTTCGAATGGATGCGCAACATCCACGACTGGTGCATCTCGCGCCAGCTCTGGTGGGGACATCGGATTCCAGCCTGGTACTGTGAGGCCTGCGGCCGAATGCTGGTCTCACGGACAGATCCGGAACGCTGCCCGCACTGCGGTGAAGCAGAATTACGGCAGGACCCGGATGTTCTGGATACCTGGTTTAGTTCGGCGCTGTGGCCGTTTTCTACCCTGGGGTGGCCCGAAAAAACGCGCGATTTGGAATTGTTTTATCCCAATTCCGTGATGATGACGGGTTTTGACATCATCTTCTTCTGGGTGGCGCGCATGATTATGATGGGCATTCATTTTATGGGTGAAGTCCCCTTCGGAACCGTGTTTCTTAACGGGCTTGTGCGCAACGAACAAAAACAGAAGATGAGTAAGTCCAAAGAAAACGCAGTGGATCCGCTGGAGATTATTGATCAATACGGTACCGACGCAGTGCGCTTCACACTGGCCGTAATGACGGGTGCCGGATCGGACATAATTTTCTCCACCGACCGCATGATCGGTTACCGGTCATTCGCGAACAAAATCTGGAATGCGGTCCGGTTTCTGCTGCTCAATTTGCCTGAGGATGCCTCTCCTGTTTCCGCAGATGAGGCCAGGGAACTGGCTTCAGGCCGATCTTTATCCACGGTAAATCGCTGGATATTGCATCGCCTGAACGCCATCGTGGCTGAGGTAAACGAGGATTTGGGCAAATTCCGATTCGATGAAAGCAGCAATGCGCTGTATCACTTTTTCTGGCACGAGTTGTGTGACTGGTACCTGGAGCTCAGCAAGCCGGTGCTCAACTTGAAATCGGGCGAAGATCACGAGCAGACTATCAAAACCATGATTTACGTTTTGGACGTGTCATTGCGCGCGCTGCATCCGTTCATGCCTTTCATCACCGAGGATCTGTGGCAGAGGCTTCCACACCAGGGCGAGTCTATAACGGTCGCCCCTTATCCGATGCCCGACGCGGGTCTGACTAATCCGGAAGCGGATCGCGAGATGAATCAAATCATTGACTTTGTGACATCCGTCCGAGCAGTTCGATCCGAAAACAATCTGGATCCGGCGCGAAAGCTTCCTGTGGAATTGGTGGTGGCGAGTCAACAGAGGCATCAATTGCAGCGATACCAGCCGGCCATTCTTGCTCTGGGGCGATTGAGTGAAATCCGATTGGTGGAGGCCTTTCATGAAGACGGAAATCATTTGCGAGGGTTCTCCGCGATGGGCGAGTTTGCACTCGTTGCCGAAACTGAGGTAGACAGACAATCCGAACTAGAGCGTTTGAAGAGGGAAGTGGCCAAGATCCGCGAGGAGATGGAGCGGCAGACCAGAAAGCTCTCCAATGAGGATTTTCTGCGTAAGGCGCCGCAGCCGGTAATTGATCTGACACGGGGCAAGCAAGCAGAGTTGGCGGCAAAGCTGGAAAAGCTTTCTGCGGAACTGACCAGGCTAGGCGGCTAGAGCAGTCGTCGGTCATCAGTCACCGGTCATCGGTCAACAGGTCAACAAGTCCGCAGGTCAACAGGTCCGCAAGTCTAGAGGTCGGCAGTTTGACGCGTTAGTAAGTTAGCAGCTTTAAGAGTTAACCTGTTGACCGATGACTGCTGACCTGCCGACCTGTTGACCTGCGGACTGAATGCCCGCCGAACCAATGACTGAATGATGACTGATGACCGATGACTGATGACTGATGACCGACAATGATTCGCCTCAACACCTGGATTTTCCTGCGGGCCCGATGATCCGGCAGCTCGTCGCGGCCGCTTTACGTGAAGATTTGGGAAGGGCAGACGTTACAGCAGCGGAGTTTGTGAATCCGGAAAAGATGGCAAGAGGAGTCTACCTTTCCCGGGAAGAGTTTGTTTTGTGTGGCGGACCGATCCTGCCGCTCGTGTTTGAAATTGTAGACCCCAAGGTAACCGTAAAAGCCCATTTTCCGGATGGGAAGAAGATAGAGCCGGATACAGCGATCGCCCAAGCCGAAGGTGCCGCGGTTTCTCTTTTAGCTGCGGAGCGTGTATCCCTTAATTTTCTACAGCGGCTCTGCGGAATTGCGTCGACAGCTCGCAGTTTTGTTGAAGCTGTTCGTGGTACAAGAGCCATAATCCTCGATACTCGCAAAACTACGCCGGGGCTGCGCGCTCTGGAAAAATATGCGGTGCGTAGCGGTGGGGCCAGCAACCATCGCTTTGGATTGGATGACGGATTTCTGGTCAAGGAGAATCATATAGTCGCGGCAGGCGGTTTGGATCGAATTCTGGAGAGAATGGAATCGCTGGATCGAAGCCTGCTTAAAGTGGAGATTGAAGTCCAAACACTGGACCAGCTTCGCACGTTAACGGATCGTAAAGTTGATGTGGTGATGCTGGACAACATGACGCCTGCACAGGTCGCGGAGGCAGTTCGACTGGTAAACGGAAGGTTCAAGTTGGAGGCCTCGGGTGGAATCACCCTGCAAAACGTTCGCGCGTACGCCGAGACCGGAGTGAATTTCATTTCTGTCGGTGCGCTGACACATTCCTATAAATCCTCAAATATTTCATTCCTGCTGCAAAATTGATTCTTCCCCAGCGTCGCATCATCGAAGGCTTCCCTTTTTCAATCATCCAATTTGAGGAGATCGACAGCACCAATCGCTTTTTGAAAGATTATGGCCGCCGTTCGCCGGAAAACGGGTTGATCGCGATGGCCGGAGCTCAGACGGCGGGCCGCGGAAGATTTGGAAACACGTGGCATTCTCCCAAGGGACAGGGACTTTACTTTTCGATGTTGCTGCACCCAGTGGATCCGCGAAGCGCGATGGCGGTTCCGCTCATTGCTGGAGTGGTGTTGCACAAGACACTGGAGGAAATGTTCCCGGCTGTGAAGCGCTCGCTGGATCTGAAATGGCCCAATGATGTGTTGATCGAGCGGAGAAAAGTTGCGGGCGTTCTGGTAGAACTGGAGCATTTACCGGCAGGGACATCCCTGGTTGTAGTGGGAATCGGAGTCAATTGCAACCAAAACGAATTTCCAGCCCAACTGCCCGGAGCGACTTCGCTGCGTCTGCACGTCGGCGCCCGGGTAGATCCGGTTTCTTTGCTGGATGCCTTTCTGATTCGTTGGCATGACTACGCTGGCGCAAGCGATCTCAACATGGGCCCCGAGAGCAAGAGCGCAGATGCACCAATGCCTTCTCCGGCGATCGCGTTTTCGCTTTCCAAAGCAGTCGCTGACTGGAAGGACCGGAGCACATTTTGGAAGGACAGGGCGGTGCGTTTTAATCTGAACGGAGAAACCCTGGAGGGCGCCACTTGTGACGTCGCTCCGTCGGGAGCCCTGCTGGTACGCCTGAAATCAGGGCGGCTGAAAGAGCTTTTGTCGGGAGAAGTGGAATGGATAAGGAATATATGACATGAGCATTTTTAATTACAAGGAACAGCCGGGATATTTTGCCCGACTAAAAGAGGCCATTGAAATCACCAAGAAGGACATCGTCGCAAAGATTGACGATGCCCTGGGCCGAGAGAAGGAGATTGATGAGACGCTGCTGGAGGACCTGGAAAGGATTCTGATATCGACCGATATCGGAGTCGAAACTGCCGCTACAATTATCGACAAGATTCGGGTCATGGCTACCAGCAGGCAGATCAAGAATATTCGCGAGATAAAGAAATTGATCAAGGGGGAATTGCTCGAGATCTTGCGACAGGTGACGGTCGAGACGCCAGCGTTACCGGTTCCATTAAGAGTGGTGATGGTTATTGGCGTCAACGGAACTGGAAAAACCACTACCATCGGCAAATTGGGCAAGCTCTACAGGCAGGAGGGAAGACAGGTATTGATTTGCGCCGCCGACACTTTTCGGGCGGCCGCCGTGGAGCAACTGGAAATATGGGCGCAACGCAACGGGCTGGAGCTGGTGAAGCAGAAAACTGGCACGGACCCTTCAGCGGTGTTGTTTGATGCGATTGCCGCTTCGAAGGCTCGCAGAAAAGATCTGTTGATTGTAGATACAGCGGGGCGCCTTCACACCAAAAGCAACCTGATGCAGGAACTGGAGAAAATGAAGCGCGTTGCCGGGCGAGAGGTGCCCGGGGCTCCGCATGATGTCTTACTTGTGATCGATGCAACGACTGGCCAAAACGGTTTGGCTCAGGCTCGCGAGTTTACGCGGGCGATTGGCGTGACGGGCTTGATTGTCACAAAACTGGACGGCACGGCCAAGGGAGGAATCCTGGTTGCGATTGCAAAAGAGCTCAAAATTCCCATTACCTACATCGGCGTGGGTGAGGGAATCGACGACCTGATGGTTTTCTCTCCAGAGGCATACGTGGATGGACTGTTTGATTAGTCGCCGATGTTGAGAAGGGGCTGCGGCAAGCCTCGACCATAGCCCGGCTGGCCGAAATCAGAGAAAGCCCGTGGTCGTGCGGGGAGGTTCTCTCACAGTCTCGACCATCCCGGGCGCTCTCTCTTCAACAACGCCAGCAAGATGATTCCTGCCAAGAAACCTCCGATGTGTGCCCACCAGGCGACCGGATTATGGGCGCCAAATCTAGGGTCCAGCGCTGCCGCGCCGTTAAGCAATTGCACCAGGAACCACATACCCAGGACGAGGATCGCGGGTAACTCTACGATTGGCCAAATCAGGAAAATAGGAATAAGGGTAAGCACGCGGGCGAACGGAAAACTGACCACGTATGCGCCTAGCACTCCTGCGATGGCGCCGCTTGCGCCGATGCTGGGGATGGTGGAGCCTGGATTGAAAAAGATATGGATAAGAGAGCCGGCTATTCCGCAGCACAGGTAAAAAAACAGAAAACGGATATGCCCCAGCAGGTCTTCGACGTTGTCACCAAAGATCCAGAGAAACCACATGTTGCCGAGCAGGTGAAGCCACCCGCCGTGTAGAAACATGGACGTGAACAGATCTATTGCGCCCAGCGACGCTGCATCCGCTGAAGAGGGCATTTGCAGTCGCATTGGAATGACAGCAAATTGAAAGATAAACGCAGGCAACCGGGACCCCAGTGACAGTTCGTAAATGAAAACCGCGCAGTTTGTCAGGATAAGAAGAATTGTCACGATGGGAAAAGTACGGGAGGGAATGTTGTCTCGAAAGGGAAGCATCTTAGATCAGTTGCCAGTTCCAGTTAGTTGCCAGTTCCCAGTTGCTAGTTCCCGGTTGCTAGTTCCCAGTTCCCAGTTGCCAGTTCCCAGTTGCGATTGCTAGTTCACAGGGGCCAATTACTGGTTTCCAAGATGTAAAATTCATTTTGACCTATACGGATCCTTAATGAGCATATCAGGAGCTGGCAACTGGTCCGACTAGGTGCTCAGAAAGTTCACAAAATGGTCAAGTTTTGGTTATGATGCTCTTTTTCTCTCCGGACAGACACACTCCCTTCGGATTTGCGAAAAATTCTCCCGCCCCTTCAGGGCGGATTTGTTTTTGTGGATTAGCTGACCGGCGGCGTGGCGCGCAAAAAACGCGCGCTTTGCCGCCGGCTATACTCTTCAAACCTTTCAGGTTTAGGCGGGTTTGGTCGGCGTTTCCTTTTACTCTCGGCGGTATGAGGTCGCTCGCTACGAACTAGCAACTGGCTACTGGGAACTGCTTTACTTGTCCACGATTCGCAGCCGTATCATTCCAACGCGCTCGGGACGATCAAAAAAGTTATCGGGCCGGACCCGGTGCAAGTAAAAACGAAACACTCCGAATGCTACTCCTACGGTTGCAGTCCCGAGAATGAACAGAAAACTAAAGGCGAGTGAACTCACCACGGTGTTCAACAGGAACGGCACCCCGCGACCGAGCAGCTTGTTTGGTTCCTGCTTGTCGACAATCCATTTGACTTTTGGAGTGTATCGGATTTCCTCCAGCAGCGCGCGGGCCTGGTCTTCGGGCATTCCCTCCGTTAAACCGAGCAGCAGCCCGGCGCGCTTGGCATAGACCCCATGACTTTTATCCCGTACGTATCCTTCCACCCTTTCGAATGCCTGATAGGCAAGGGCCGGATTGGGGTAGCCCAAGACAATGACTCGTTTGCCGTTGGGGCGATAGAGCCCAATCGCAGCCTGCACGCTCTTGTCCAGAGAAAGCAGGGGACGCAAATCAGCCAGAGCGCCATCGCTCGGCAACAAATCCTTTACATAAAACTGAATAGATGAAGGCTCAAGATTCTTGCGCGGCAGAAGATCTACTATCGGAGGGACCTCGCCTGCATAAGAAACCTGCGATGCCAGTTCCTGGGCCAGTTTTTGCAGACTTCTTGACGGAGCGCCGCGCAGCAGGAAGAAGTAGTTTCCTTTCCAAAACGCCAGTACGTTCTCCGATGCCCTGCCACCATTGGCGACGGAGACTTCCTCATGCAAAGTGGTGGAGGCCAGAGTGTACAGCCCATAGGCGCCCGGAGGATCAAGCATTTCGAATATATCAGCCCTAATCGAGTCGTGGTTGTCGTGAAGCGACTGAAGGGACTTTAGGATGAAACCCCTCAACCACGCTGATCGGAGGCCGGTTTCTGGCCCAATCTCTTCAGGAACGGGCCGAGCGTTAATCTGGGAATGGAAGCCCGGCAGGCGGAACAGTTGCCCTGCCGTTATGAAAGTTTCAGGAGGCGATGTCAAAATCTGAGTCACGGGGGTTTCATTCTGTTTGGCCAAAAGTGGCGAAAGCATCGAAGAGCAGAGTGCCAACAGCAGGACGCAAGGGCGCGCTCTGATATGCGGCTGAAGCGCCCGCAAGAGATCGTGGCATCCATGCCGCTGGTTTTTCATGAATCTGTCTGCGTCGCAATTGTAGCGCCGGCCTCTGGCCGGCATTCCCCGCTTGCTGTTCTCGTCGAAGCCCGGCTGGAAGCCGGCGCTACCATTCTCAGGCGCCATCAATCCGTCTGTGCTGCGATCTAAGTGGTCTTTCCGGAGGACGTCCTCCCAGGCCTTTGAAAAATACCATAGGATAGACATCACTTCACAGTTCCAGGTTCCAGGACAATCAAAGTACCCGCTGCACCTGTTAGGCGGCCAACTGATAGGCCCTTTTCAGCCACGACAGTATTTTCTGATTCAGATCTTCCGGTTTCGCGATATGGAAAGTGTAAACGAATCGATCGGGTGCAGGCTGGTTCACCTTGAGTATTGTCGGGTCTGTGATGTTTCGATCGCCAAGCAGTTCAACAAGCAGGTGTCGCTTTCTCGGATGAATGGAACAGAACTGCGTCTGGTGCTGCAGAAGGATGCTGTTCTTAACCGAATTCACTGATACCGGCCCGAATTTTTCGACTTGTGTCACAAGATTTTTGAATAACTTTCGCACGTGAGGCTGGCTGTTCCGAAATTGGGAATCCAGAGGAAATTTTTCGCACGTGTGTGTCTGCCCCACCCGCGAAAATGAACGGGCGCATTCCGGACATTGCCATACAGTTCCAGTCATGTTCTGCTCCACCACTGAAGAATATCTGAACTGGTAAACCTGGCGCAATGGTTGTTAGAGGAAGTCCTGGGCGCACACGAGGAAGTCCTGGGAGGGCACGCATCTTGCGTGCTTGTGTTGGTACTTGACAGCACGCTGGAAAGCGCGGGGAAAGCCGCGCCGTATTGTAGAGACGCGGCGCTGCCGCGTCTCCTTCTAGGGGGTCGGCAGTTTGATGCGAGGAGGCGATCCGGCGGGCCGTCTCTACAAAATGTCCAATCCTCAGAGCACGCTGGAAGCATGCGCTCCCGGAAGATTATTCGCTGGTGGGGCGGTTGGTGTAGAAAACGTTGCCGCTTGTGTCCACAATTCGATAAATCTTGCTCAGTGCCTTCTGTGTTTCCTCTGGCGAAGGCGGGGGTGTGGCAGCGGCTTGCGCAGGGCGGTAGGTGTCCCCGTAGCGCGCTACAATCCTGTTGACGTAATTGATGGTTTCTCGGTAGTTGGGAATTCCCCCGATTCGCTTTACGGCATTCTCTCCGGCGTTGTAGGCTGCCACAACTAGCTTTATGTCGTTCTTGAATGTGTCGAGAAGAAACCGCAGGTACTTGACCCCTCCCTCAATGTTTTCTTCAGGGCGGAACATGTGGACTACGCCAAATCTTCGCGCAGTGCTGGGAATTAACTGCATCAGTCCGCAGGCGCCTTTGTTGGAGACCGCCACCGGATTGAAACCCGATTCTGTTGCCATCACCGCCCGCACGAGATCCGGATCGACGCTATTAGCCTTTGAGTATTTTGTTATGAAGTTTTCGTAAGGCGTAGATGGCGAAGAGGATGCCGGCTTGAGTCCCGTGCTGAGCGGCGCGGCGACCACGTCGGGGAGAGTCACGGGTACGCCATCAATATCGGTGTGTTTCTGAGGAACATTGAAGTAGACGAGATTGCCATTTTCGTCTGTATAGGAATGAATAGCTCTGGCATGAAGCGCCGGGCAAACCATTGCCAGAATTGAAATTAGAGCTAAATTTTTAAGTGCGCTAGTCAGTTTCATGCAGCAAAGGCCAGAGTATACAGTAAATTACGGATTTCCGTGTGCGCATTTACTGTAGATGCTGAAATGATAATAAAGTTTAAGCCGGAAAGGGTGTATTTTCGATCACTTTGATGCCTTCCTGCAGCGCTTTTGCTATCTGATCGGGAGCCTTACCTCCTGCTTCGGCCATCTCCGGTTTGCCTCCACCTCCGCCACCGATAATGGGCGCAAGCTGCTTAATCAGGCGGTTTGCGTCAAACTGACTGGCCAGGTCGGGTGTAACAACCACCAGCAGCGTTGCTTTGCCATTGGCCTTGCTGCCCAAAATGACAATGCCCCGGCCGAGTTTGGCCCGGAGGTGCTCGCCAATCGCGCGTAGCTGGCTGGTATCGAGATTCTCGAATTCCTTGGTGATCACCGAAATCCCGTTGATATTGTGGGCCTGCCGCAACAGCGTGTCCGTGTCGGAGGTCACCAGCTTCAGTTTCAACTGTTCGACTTGCTTCTGTGTCTCTTTTAAAGCCTGCGCCAGCCTCTCCGCGTTCTGAGTTATGTCTTTGCGCGGAGCCTTCAGGATTTCAGCGATGCTGTCCAGCGCTGCCTCATCGTCGAGAAAGCGATCCAGCGCCGCTTCGCCGGTTACGGCTTCGATGCGGCGAATCCCGGCGGCGATGCCGCCTTCGCTGGTTATTTTAAATAACGCGATCTCGCCAGTCCTGCCCACATGCGTTCCCCCGCAGAGCTCTTTGCTGAAATCGGAAATCGAAACCACTCGAACGCGCTGCGAATATTTTTCTCCGAATAAAGCCATGGCACCGGTCTTGAGTGCCTGGTCAAGATCCATTTCCATTTTTGAAACCGTGATGTCCTCGCGGATTTTTTCGTTGACCAAACGTTCGATCTCTCGGAGCTCCGCCTTTGTGACCGGCGCAAAGTGAGTGAAGTCAAAGCGCAGCCGGTCGGGCGCTACCAGCGAGCCAGCCTGTTTGATATGCGGGCCCAAGACTTCGCGCAGCGCAGCATGGAGCAGATGGGTGGCCGTGTGGTTCAACGCGGTAGATTGCCGCACCCGCTCATTTACAGTGCAAATGACCCCGTCGCCTTCTCGGACGGTACCCACGTCGATGTGAACCTTATGCAGGATCAAGCCGGAGACCGGTTTTTTTACCTCCCTGACGGAAGCTCGCACCCGCTCGCTTTCAATCACCCCCTGGTCTCCCACCTGACCGCCGGCCTCGGCGTAAAAAGGCGTCCGATCCAAAAGCAGTTCTCCGTCATCTCCGGCACTCAATTCCGAAACTGGAGCATCGTTCTTGAGCAGAGCAAGCACTCGCGACTCCACGCGGCGGATCGTCTGGTAGCCGACAAACTCGCTCTTGAACCGTGAGGCAAGCTCCCGGTGTACCGGCTTGACCTGCCTTTCGGCTCCTTTCCAGCTTTGTCTTGCCCTTTCCCGCTGCTTTTCCAGTTCCTCCTGGAATTCCTGATCTCTAATACGCAACCCACGTTCTTCAACGATCTCCTTGGCGAGGTCGAAAGGAAATCCGTAGGTATCGTATAGCTTGAAGATCTCCCGCCCACTGATTTCCCCAGCGCCCTGCCTCTCGGCCTGCGAGATTGACTCGTCGATCAGTTTCAGGCCGTAGGAAAGAGTGGTGGAGAACTTTTCCTCCTCGCTGCGGACCACGCGCGCGACATATTCACGAGAATCCCCTACTTCGGGGTAAACAGCTTTCATCTGAGTGGCAACGAAGGCGCATGCCTGAAACAAGAACGGCTCATCTCTTCCTAACTGCTTCCCATAACGGATGGCTCGGCGCATGATCTTGCGCAATACATAGCCGCGTCCCTCATTCCCCGGCAGAACACCGTCGGCGATCAGAAACGAAGCTGCTCGGCTGTGATCGGCGATAGTGCGCAAGGCGATGTCAACTCTTTCGCTCTCGCCGTATTCTCCTGAGGTAAGGCGTGAAGCCTCCTCAATGATGGGCCAGAACAGATCTGTTTCGAAGTTGCTTCGCTTTCCCTGGAGCACACAGGCTAGACGCTCCAGCCCCGCGCCGGTATCAATGGAAGGCTTCGGCAGGGGCGTCATCTGCCCGGAAGCATCGCGATTAAATTGCATGAAAACCAGGTTCCAGAGCTCCACAAATCGCCCGCACTCGCAGGGAAAATCACATGAGTGTCCGGCAGGGCTGAAGCCGAAGTCGTAGTGTAGTTCCGAACACGGACCGCAGGGACCCGTCTCACCCATCGCCCAGAAGTTATCTTCCTCACCCAAGCGAAAGACCCGCGATTCGGGAACTCCGACGGACTGGTTCCAGATCTTATAGGCATCGTCATCATCCCGAAAAACAGTGATAATCAGCCGATCCGCCGGAATTGCGTACCAGCGCGTTAACAGTTCCCAGGCGAATGGAATCGCTTCCTTCTTGAAGTAGTCGCCGAATGAAAAATTTCCCAGCATTTCGAAGAATGTGTGGTGTCGCGGAGTGCGCCCGACCTGCTCCAGATCGTTGTGCTTGCCGCTGACGCGCATACATTTCTGCGATGTCGTGGCGCGCAGGTAGTCACGGTGTTCGATTCCCAGGAACACGTCCTTGAATTGGTTCATTCCGGCATTGGTGAACAGCAGAGTAGGGTCGTTTTCTGGAACCAGAGGGCTGCTCTTGACGACGCGGTGGCCGCGATCTTCAAAGAATTTCAGAAACTGGCTGCGGATTTCGTTGCCCGTCATGTTGATTTATAAAGTGCTCTGAGGCCCGTACCTAAAATTCGCTGTGTCCTTGGTGTCCGTTGTGGTTTCCTTTTTTGACCACTGAGGACACAAGGGACACAGCGCGCCAGTTTTCTTCTTACACGAAATGCCACGCCGCGCCGGCCCGAAACGCTCCCCCTACGGTCTGCGAATGTCTACTGCTTATGCCTTCCGCTTTCCCCTCAATGCCGTCCGCGTTCTGCTTCGCGCTTCAAGCTTCTTGAAATAGGGCGCGAGGCGCTGCCGAACATCGGCAGGCGCATGGCCCAGTCGCACCAGGAAGCGGTAAATGCGCTGCAGGTCTTCGATCCTACGTGGCTCCCCGCGCCGGGCGACATAGGATCGCAGTGCTGCTTGTATCGCTTCGCCGCTGTCCGGGAGTTCCAGCAGCGCCCGATCCGCCATGCTACCATCAATGCCGCGCTGTTTTAAGTCGCGCCTTATTCGCGCGTCACCGTAATGGCGCCGGGTCCGGCGCTGGCGTGCGAGCGCCAAGGCGAAGCGACCATCATCTATATAATGCTTGTCAGTAAAATCGGCGAGGACGGCCGCAATGGCTTGAGGAACGTTGCCCTGGGGGAAGCGATCGCGCCGTTTCTCAATTCTCTGTCTGAGCTTGGTTCTTAGCTCACGGGCGCTGTGCTCTCGATGAGCGAGCAGCTTCAGCGCCAGTTCGCTCACGGCGTGCTCGAGAACTTCGTTGGACATCGAACAAGTCAGACCAGAGTTTCCGACCCTGAAATGATGCCGCGAATGTGCAGCTTGAATTCCTCCGGATTGCTGCTGTAAGCGAGCGCTTCCTCAAGCGTAACGCGTCCCTGGTTGTAGAAATCGAGGATCGACTGGTCGAATGTCTGCATTCCATACTGGCTTCTGCCGGCTGCCATCGCATTCCTTATCTCTTTGGTCTTCTCGGGCTCGACAATGCAGCTCTTGATGAATTCGGTGTTGATGAGCACTTCTGCTGCGGGAATTCTTTCATTGTGGGTGATCGACCGCATCAGGCGGAGGGAGATCGTAGATTTGAGTACAGAGGCAAGCTGAATGCGGATCTGGCCATGCTGATGGGGAGGGAACAGCGCAATCAGTCGATTGATCGTCTCCGTTGCGTCCAGCGTGTGAAGAGTGCTCATCACCAGGTGGCCGGTTTCGGCCGCATGCATTGCGGTTTCTGCGGTCTCAACATCGCGGATTTCTCCCACCAGAATCACGTCCGGGTCCTGGCGAAGCGCCGCCCTGAGCGCAATCGCGAAGGAGTCGGCATCCACGTTGATCTCGCGCTGGCTGACGAAGCTCTTCTTGTCGTGGTGGAAGAACTCGATCGGATCTTCGATGGTCAACACGTGCAGTATTTGCCTCTCATTTATCAGATCGAGCATGGCCGCCAGCGTAGTCGTCTTTCCGCTGCCCGTTGTCCCGGTGACCAGAATCAAACCACGGTTCTCTTCGCAAAGCTTTTCCAGCACCGGCGGCAAATTCAATTGAGAAAGGGAAGGAATATTGTCAGGGATGACGCGGAAGACCATTGAGGTGGCGCCTCTCTGGCGGAAGATGTTGACGCGAAAACGTCCCAGTTCAGGCGCCTGGTAGCTCACGTCGAGCTCATTTCGCTCTTTGAGCAGTTTCTTCTGGCGGTTGTTGAGCACCTGGCTTGCCAGCCGCAACGAATCTTCAGCGGTCAACTTGGAAGTTCCCGGCAAGGCCGCAAGCTCGCCGCCAATACGTACAAACGGATTAGCGCCTGCCTTGATGTGCAAGTCGGACGAACCCCGTTTTACTGCCTCCTCTAAAAGTTGATCCAGTTCCATTGGTTCCTTGTACCCTCACTCATTCTGTCTACCGCCTTCTCCTGACAAGTAAAAAAATGAAGGCCCTTAACGACGGCTGGCAGCGGGGGAGTATACGGCAGTGAGCCAACCAAATCGGTCTTCCTTTCTTCCTTCGATACAATTAAAGAACTCCCTCTGGAGTTCTTCGGTCACCGGCCCTCGCTTGCCGGCTCCAACAGGCATCTGATCTACGGATCGGATTGGAGTAATTTCGGCTGCTGTGCCGGTCATAAAAATCTCATCGGCCACGTAAAGGATTTCCCGCGGTAAATTGGTTTCTACCATTCGATAACCTAAATCTTTTGCGAGGGTTATCACAGTGTTGCGTGTAATACCCGGCAATATCGATGCTGTAAGCGGCGGGGTATGGATCACCTGATCAAGGATGACAAAGAGATTTTCGCCGCTTCCTTCACTGATATAGCCTTCCGCATCCAGTGCAATTCCTTCCTGATACCCGTTCTTGATTGCCTCCATTTTCACAAGCTGCGAATTCAAATAGTTGCCGCCTGCCTTCGCTATAGCGGGCAGCGTGTTCGGGGCAAACCGATTCCATGAAGACACGCACACGTCCGCTCCGATTTCCATGGCCTCCTTTCCCAGGTAGCTTCCCCATTCCCATACGGCGACGTACGTCTCCAAAGGAGTGCCGATAGGATTGACTCCGAACTGGCCGTAACCGCGGAAAATTATGGGACGGATGTAGCAGCTCTTCAGGCCGTTGGCACGAATCGTTTCCAGCACGGCATCTTCCAGCTGCTCTTGCGAGTATTCGCACTCCATTCGATAAATCTTGCAGGAGTTCAAGAGCCGGTGCATGTGGTCGGCCAGACGGAAAACTACGGAATTGTCGCTACTCTGATAGCAGCGGACGCCTTCAAAGACCGACGAGCCGTAGTGCACAACATGGGACATCACATGCAAGGTAGCGTCATTCCAATTGATTAGCCTTCCGTTGTGCCATATCTTTTGACTGGAATAATCGGGCATACATGATCCTTACTTAAGCCAAGACGATACTACAAACGGTTGCCAGTTGTCAGTTCCCAGTTGCCAATAGTAGTTCCTAGTTGCCAGTTGTCAGTTGCCAGTCTCCGTGCCGACGGCCAGGTGCGCTGTGACCTGGCCGCACTGGAAATTCTTTCAGCTCAAGGACGGATTATCGGGTTACCGATTGCGCCGGTCCAACCAAAGTGAAGAATGTGCACTGGGAACTGGCAACTAGGAACTGGAAACTGGGGAACTAGGAACTGGGCACTGCTATTTGGCGTAATATCCGCGCTTGGTTTGAATCTTGTACTGCTGCAGCTCTTTTGGCTGCAGGTTGGCGAGCTGTACGCGGATCTCGCGCCATTTGCCGTCACGCACTTTGTTGCTTGAGACGTAGGCCATCCGGTACTGATTTCGCAGTTCGTTGGCGATAGTGGCAAATACGGCCGGGAGGTCATCAAGACGCTCCGGATAGAAAACCTTGCCGCCTGTGGCTTCACCGATTTCGGACATCTTCTTCTGCAGCTTCTCTTTTTCTGATTTTTTTATTCCGAAGAAACCGCTTTCGGTTCCAATGTCTTCGTCCAGAAATATGACCATGTAAACCTGGACGTCGCTATCCTTGATCTTGGAAAGCAGCTCATCCAGTTTGTAGTAACTGTCTTTGTCTTCGCCATCTGTAAACACCAGGACTACCTTCTTGGCTTCCGATCCCTGGCTTGCTTTATCTACTGCCAGGTAAATGGCGTCGTACAGGGCAGTGCCTCCCGAGACGATCATGTTGTCGAGCGCATCACGGACATCGTCAAAGTCGCGCGTATAATCCTCTATCAGGTTCACGTCCTGGCTGAATTCGATCAGGAACAGCTCGTTTTCAGCATTGCTCTTATCGATGAACAGCTTAGCGGCCTTCCCGACAAGGTCGATCTTTCGCTTCATACTGCCGCTGTTATCCATCACCAAGCCCACGGTAGCAGGCACGTCGACTTGGCCGAAATTGGTGATGTTCTGCAGCACCTTGTCTTCGTAAACCTGAAAGTTCTGTTCCTTCAGGTTTGAAATAAGTCCTCCATTCCGGTCATGGACAGTCACGTTGACGACCACCTGATTGACATCGACGCCTATCCTGAATCCGCCCTGCTTATCTTTTTTTTCTTTGTGTTCCTTTTCGACAGCCTGGACGCCTTCGGTTTTCTCTAGTTGGGGCCGTTCGGATTTTTTTCTGTCCTTTTCCTTCTCCTGAGGGGTTTGACCTGCCGAGAATGAGAGCAGAGAGCTGAGAAGGACCGCCGGAAGAAAATAAGAAAAGTGCCTTATTTTGCGCATTTCGTTAATTTAGATGCCGATAGCCGACGCACAGTTTCGATTTTAATGGTAGCACCGCGGAGTGCCCGGTTGCCAATTTCCAGTTGCCAGCCAGTTCCCAGTTGCCAGTCAGTTACCAGTTCCTAGTTGCCAGTCGCTAGTTCCCAGTTGCTAGTTGGTAGCGAGCGACCTGATACCGCCGAGATATGTCAGTTTTCATCTCAGTATCCGGCGACACCGGGAAGAAAAACAACGGAAGTCCCATCTGTAAAAACCCGAAGGGTTTCGAGAGTATAGCCGGCGGCAAGCCCGCCTTAAGCGGGCGCCGCCGCCTGTCAGCCACTGGCAACTAGCAACTGGAAACTGGGAACTGGCAACTAGCAACTGGCAACTAGCTCACCTTTTGGGAGCGAAGTAGCCTTCTTTTGCGCGCACGGTCAGTTTGGGGAGGCCTTCGGGGGGATCCAGACGAACCCTCACCTTGCGCCATTTGCCGTCGTGGACGACATTGTTGGGCGTGTAGCCTAAGACATACTGGTTTCTCAGTTCCGTCTGAATCAAGTCACAGTAGTAATCAATCTGCTTGAGGCTGCTGGGAAAGAAGGCGCGCCCGCCCGTCAGACTGACTATTTCGCTGATAATGGAGC
>DASXTB010000273.1:0-5521 GCA_036505615.1 Acidobacteriota bacterium | reverse complement strand
GGCCCGGGAAGCGCCATCGGCGCCGCGATGGTGACGCATCCGGGAATCGACAAAATCGCTTTTACCGGAGAAACCAAGACCGGCAGGGAAATTCTGCGCAGCGGTGCGGACACCTTAAAGAGAGTGACGCTGGAGCTAGGAGGGAAGTCCCCCAATATTGTCTTCGCCGACGCCAATCTTGATGCCGCCGTCAAGGGCGCGACCATGGGGATTTTTTACGGCAAGGGCGAAGTGTGCGCCGCGGGCTCTCGGCTGCTGGTGCACAAATCCATCCATGATCCGCTGATGGAACAACTGGCGGCGCGTACCCGAAAGCTCGTGCCGGATGATCCAATGAACATCAAGACGCGCCTGGGAGCTATCGTTTCACAAGCACAACTGGATAAAGTGATGGGCTACATCGAAACGGGCAAGAAAGAGGGTGCGCACCTGATCACCGGAGGCCGGCGTGCTCAGGTCGGTTCTGGCAAAGGTTATTTCCTTCAACCGACAATTTTCGACGGCGTCAAGAACGACATGACCATTGCGCGCGAAGAAATTTTTGGACCAGTGCTCGCGACCATCGCGTTCGAGGACGAGGAAGAAGCGATCGCCTATGCCAACGACACCCAATATGGCCTGGCGGCTGCGGTTTGGACCCGCGATATCGGAAAGGCGCATCGGGTGGCTCGACAGATTCAAGCTGGGACCGTGTGGATCAACACCTACAACCAGTATGACTCGGCCAGTTCCTTCGGGGGCTACAAGTCCAGCGGTTTTGGGCGCGAGTTGGGCGTTCATGGCTTGGATGCTTATACGCAAGTGAAAACGGTTTGGGTGGATTTGGGATCGTGATGAAAGAAACCACGGGGAACACTGGGACACGGGGTAAATAAAAAATCCCGCGCCCACAAATTAATGTCGGGGTGGAGAAGCCTTTCTTACCCCGTGTCCCCCGTGTTCCTCGTGGTTAGATGCCTTAAGGAGAATCGGCAATGCCAAGAATTGGAACTTTTGATGACTGGATAGACCTGTTTCGCCAGTGGCAAAGGGATTTGAATTTGGACCTTCCCGGGCTGAAAGATTATCAGTTTGAAGCGAAGTTTGGCGATCTGCACTCGCCGGAAATTGAGTTTGGAGATTTCAAAGGGGCGCACAAGTGGGAAAAGGTGCTGCATATTCCCGATCAGCGGATCCGCGACACTTTGCTCAACTTGATCGTCTATCAGGGAGACACGGAATTTGCTTCCGTGGAGCAGCAAAAAAATCTGATTGAAAACGCGCCCACGACACACGATCTGATGGCGCTCAGCCGGGTGATGACCGAGGAGATGCGCCACGGCTACCAGATGTGCAATCTTTTGGTGAACCACTTCGGAGCCACCGGCAAGACAGAAGCACAGAAGCTACTCGAGCGGCGCGCTTTTGAACACAACCGGCTGCTGGGTTCCTTCAACGAGGCCGTCAATAACTGGCTCGATTTTTTTACCTACACCGAGTTCATCGACCGGGACGGGAAGTTTCAGCTCAAAATGCTCAGCCATTCGGCGTTTGAACCGCTGGCGCGCAGCATGCAGCCGATGCTCAAGGAAGAATCTTTTCACCTGGGCACAGGGAACAACGGATTGCTGCGTATCATCCGCAAGGGTCGAGTGCCGACTGACATCATCCAGCGCTATTTCAATAAATGGATCCCCACGGCCTACGATTTGTTTGGCACGGACAATTCCTCTTCCGCTCACTGGGCGTACGTGTGGGGCCTGAAGGGACGCTTCAATGAAGAATCCACAACTGAGCCCGCCGACAAAGAGCACCTTAACGAAGCGGCGCGTGAGCTCTACCGGAAGGAGCTTCAGGGGCTGGTCGATCGGATGAACAGACTGATCCCCGCCGACCTCCCCAAGTTGATTGTGTCTGATTTGAAATTCAATCGCGCTATCGGCCTGCATGCGGGTCAAACTTATGACATCTACGGCAATAATCTGAGCGCGACTGAATATGAGGAATACAAGAAGAAAGTCTTTCCCACGCCGGAGGATGATGCGCGGCTGCAGCAGATTTTCGAAGAAGGGGATTGGATCGACGTGAAGGAAGCTGAAGGATCCAAGTCCGGAGATCGCGCATCATGGGTGTACGTGCACGATTCCGACGGCAAGGGGAAGCCGGGAACGAAAAATTAGCCGGCATTCGCAGGTGCATTGGGCCGCAAATGAACGCGAATGAACGCGCATTAAATATGGGCACAGACCCGATTAAATAGTAGACAGACCAGTTTGGGCTTCGACAATTGGGAGCTGTCCCCATATTTAGTTCGCGTTCCTCTGCGTTCATTCGCGGCTATCCTTCATAATCAACCCATGAAAACCCGCAGAACCAAACCTCTCAAAGAGCAATGGCAGGAGCTTTTGTCCCAGTGGCAGACAGAGCCTGGTCTTGCTTCACCCCTGCGCCGTGAACTGGAGAAGCATGGCGTGCGTTTTCTCATACCGGTGGGCGTTCTTGCTGGACGGGATATTCAAAGACCGGCCGCGCCGCCCGTCTTCTGCGACGTCATTGATTTTCGAAACAGACCCGGCGTGTTGATCTGCGCCGGTGAGCCTGGAAGAACTTCGCGACTGGACGCGGTCGCCTTGAAGAAGATTCTGCGCGCCCAGAAAATCGCCCTTTCCGGCGCTCTGCCGATTGCTTACTTCTGGTTCGGGCGCTGTGAGCTCGCCACGGACGATGCGGAGACGTTTCCAGACTTCGACGCCGCGGGCGTCCTGATCCAGAAGGCGGCCGAGGCCGGCGCGGCAGACGTTTCTCAATTTGTCTACACGGAAAAGATGGAGGATGTCGGGGCGCTACTGGCCCAGGCGCTTTCGCGGCGTCGCTTACCGGAGACTACAAGCGTTCCTCCGCCCTACGCGGATTTTCTTGGCTGGCTGGAAAAACGCCGCCCCTTACCGCCACGACCCGAACCTTCAGTTGATTCCGATCCTGCCGACTTCATGCCTCTTGGACCGTTGGAGGAATATGACACCCTCGACATCATCGCTGCGCTGGCCGACCCTGGCAGTTTCCTGGAATACCGCAGTGAGTACGGACGCACTCTGATTTGCGGCTATGCACAAATCGGGAGCCTTCCCGTGGGAATCGTAGCTAACCGGAAGAAGCACGTGCGGGAACAGGGGCGGCAATTTGAGTTCGGCGGCGTCATCTATTCGGAGTCAGCCGACAAGGCGGCGCGCTTCATTCTGGACTGCAATCAGAACGGGTTGCCCATTTTATTCTTGCAGGACGTCAACGGCTTCATGGTGGGAAGAGAGGCGGAAATCTCGGGAATTATCCGGTCGGGAGCTAAGATGGTCAATGCAGTCGCCAACAGTGTGGTTCCCAAAATAACATTGATTCTCGGGGGCAGCTACGGAGCGGGAAATTATGCCATGTGTGGAAAGGCATATGATCCGCTCTTCATCTTGGGCTGGCCGACGGCGCGCTATGCTGTCATGGGTGGCGATCAGGCGGCTCGCACGCTCTGCGATCTTCAGATAAGACAGGCGGAGAGTTCCGGAAAGAAGCTTTCTGAAAAGGAGCGGAACGAGCTGTTCGACAGAACAAAGAAAATGTACGACGGCCAGTTGGATCCTCGCTATGCCGCGGCGCGGCTCTGGATCGATCATATTGTATTTCCAGGGGAAAGTCGGCTGCTGTTATTCCATGCTTTGCGGGTCGCGGCCTATGTGCCCAAACAGAAGGTATTGAAAACTGGAGTGATTCAGACGTGATCAAGTTTCGAGTTTCCAGTCTCAAGTGCTGGAGCTAAGGACCCGGAGGTCATGGGCGTTTGCCTTTCCACCCTTTGTGTTCATTGTACCAATAACTATTCTCTGTGACGCCTTCGGCGTCTTCAGCCAGTCGCTTGGCTTGCCGAATTTGGTTGGGGCTTCGCCGCACCCTGTCTTTGTGGTCGAAAAAGGCCCTTTCACCACAAAGGACCCGGAGGACACAACGTCAAAGCCCCACCAGCTTAGAGTCGTATTTTTTGGGATCCCAGACTGGAGGCTCGAAACTTGAAACTACTTTACTTCGCCAGATCTTCCAACACTATCATCAAGCCCGCCACAACTCGGGCCATGCGGTCATAATCGATCTTGTCGGGCGTGTCGTTGTTGGTATGGTAGTACCTGTATCGATACAGGGCGGTGTCGGTGATCATGACTGCCGGATAGCCCTGTTTCCAAAAAGCCCAGTGGTCCGACCATCCGATTCCGGGGATAATTCCCGGCGCGGCCACGCCTTCTGAAGGAAACTTGGTTTCGCGGCGAAATGTTCGGATGGTCCTGCGAACCAAATCTCGAGACGCTGTGTTGCCGACAAAACCGATGAAGTTGCCTCGGTTCGGGTAGAACAGACTGAACGGAAAAGGATATATCTGGCTGCCGGGAAAATCTAAATAGCATCCGATGGTTTCCAGCGAAAGCATGCCAACAATGTTCTCCGAACGCTGGCGGCATCGCTGCGCGTAAACCCAGCTTCCCATCTCGCTGGTCTGGAAAAACGGGGGCTCTTCGTTGACAAAGGCAACAAATCGCACGCTGCGCGGAAGGTTCCGGCCCTTTATCAATCGGGCAATTTCCAGGAGCGCCGCCACACCAGTGGCATTGTCATTAGCCCCAGGACAGCCATACACGGAGTCGTAATGAGCCCCGACAATAATGATCTTTTCCGGTTTGCCGGTTCCCGGGCACTGGGCGTCGATGTTCTTGACCGTTAGCTCCTTGACCTGGTATTCCTGCTCGCCTACGTTGTACCCCTGATCTTGCAGAACTTTCTGGATGTAATCCACCGAGGCCTTCAGCGCCCTGTACTCAAACAAATTACGTTCACCGATATCCCCCGCCAGTGCCTGAACATGACTTCGAAGGTGCTCTCGAATCTCCTGCTCTGCCCGTGACAGAGGCGCCAGTGGACCTTTGTAGGAGCGGCCCGGCATGTTGATCATCAGGAGACCTCCCACTGCCAAAAATAACAGCATGAGGAGTAAGCACAATAGCAAAAGCCTCCACCTGTGCTGTAATGGCGACACCACGCCTCCGCTGGCCTTGGAAGGTGAGAAAAAATCGGTGCCGCGAGCGTGAGAACGTGAGAAAAAATCAATTGGATTGTAGAGACATACAATTGGGCCTCTTACAAACATTACATTAAAGTCGCTGGCCTCATCGGGCGTTCCGGGGTTGTCGTAACCAAAGAACTCGGCTAAGCGTATATCGTTCATTCCGCTGACTACAGCTGCTAGTTCATGGTAGAGCTAAATCTTGCTCTGAGGGCGAGGCATTGAAAAACAGGTTCGCGAGCAAAATGTCTTAGTCGTTGCCTGTCACGTTATCATCCTGCAACTAGCGGCTGACAAAGATTTCTTTTCTCCATGCCGAATGTCTTTCCTTCCGATCGCATCTTTTTTTTCGCAAATTTCGACATTGGCCAGTTATGTCTTCTGACGGGCCGATACAAGTTCTTAACGGTCACCTGTCAGGATGGCATGGAAATGTCTCAGTGCGAT
>DASXTB010000272.1:0-15174 GCA_036505615.1 Acidobacteriota bacterium | reverse complement strand
ACCCGCTGCGTGTACCAGCCTTCTTTACTGCAGCCATCAAGTTCAGAAAACAAGGCGCTCTGTGGGGATTAAAGACCCTGCTTCACGTCTTCTGCAAGCCGGCCGTCGACGGCTGGCGGGAAGCGATGAAATGCTGGAAGGCGCCGGTAGATCCCAAACCGGCGGCCGCCAGTCCCTGAGCTGCGACGGAAGCTGACTATTCCCCTGCATCCCAGGTGATGCAATCCCTCGACAACATTGCAGCGCCTTCGTGATGCTACCCAGCATCTTGCAACGGCAATCACCCTAGAAACTTTCCCTCTGCAGCATTAACGGCTCCTGTAGCCTCCACATCCAGCGAATCGTCAAAGGTCAAGCTGCAGCTAATAGCCTTACAAACCGCGCATCTCCCTGAAATCCCCGTCATTCAATGCCAGGAAAAACACTACTCACCCCCAGCTAAAGTGCCGTCAACTCGAGATTCGATCCATTCGATTGTGGCAGGCACGATTGTGGCAGGCACGATTAACTTGAGCAAGCGGATCCCGCGATCAATCAAATCAAAAGACACCTCTTAAGTACTGCAGGTGGCAGTGTCCGCTTGCTCACGCGCACGGCTCAGTATTTTTTCACACCCGCAGAGACGCCCGGAAATAAAGAGAATACTTACGGCGAAACTCGAGATCCAAAATTCAAGACCCAAAACCCAAGACCCAACATCCAACACGTAACACCCAACATCCAACACCCAACACCCAACACCCAACACTCAACACCCAACGTTAGTTGATCCGATCCAGAATTTTTGACAATTGATCTCCCGAGAACCGATACTTCAGAACTTTCTTTCCGTTGACCAGCAATACGGGAATTTCGTCCGAATAAGCTTCAAATCCCGGAGTCTGATCGATATCGATGATTTCAAATACGAGGCTTCGAGTTTGACAAGCCTGCTGGAGTAGCGGCAGTGCTTCATCGCAAAGATGGCAATGGCGCCGCTTTAGGAACTGGATCTTGTTTGACACGCGATCAGGGTCCGGCGTAATTGAGCGAACGTTTTGCGAAGCGCCTCTCCTTGGGCCGACTGCGTGAGGATCGCGAAACTTCCTTCCAGGCGCTCGATAAATCGGCCGGTGCGCGTCGGATCATAAGGGATCAAGACCTGTTTCATTCCCAGTTCTGCGAAAAGCTTTAGGTAACGGGCCGTGACCAGGTCGGGGCAGGTGAGTCGCCGCCGGCCCGCCTTCACTTCGTAGCCCAGGAAGGTATACATGATCTGAGCGGCGCACTTGCGCCCCGGGAGAGCAATCCTGCGGGTTTTAAACGGAACGACCTGCTGGCAGTAGATTTCAGCGATCGCAGCGACTGGTGTCACAACTTCTTTGCCATCGCCAGCTGTTTGGCCATCTTGCGAACCGGCTCTGGGACCGTCTTGTCTTTGGACAAGAAGCGAAGATCGCGGTCCTGCAATCGAGGGATAAATTTTATTGAAGATGGTATCGGCGTCCTGGGATTGCGCACCAGGGCCAGAATCACGGAGTAGTTGGATACCCAATCCCGCTTTTCGGAAATTATGCGCAGTATGTCGTCGCTGATGTTTTTCATGTTGGCGATTTTTTCCACTTCCTGGATCGTCAACTTGGGGCTCTGCAGGACGGCTGTGTAGACCAGTCGATTGGATTCACGTATTAGGATCTCACGTTCCTCGCGTGAACCGAGGAGCGCGGCTTTCACTTTGCCGGAGACATCGAGCCTTGCCAGCTTTTCATAGATGGAGACTGACTCTCTCTCAGAAGACTCCGTGGGGTCTAATGGTGAATCGGGTGGCGGGGGTTGGTCCGACATCAGGTGGTAACGCGAATCTTGCCGTCGGCCTTGTCAATCCGGATTCTTTTGACGTTAAATGGGCTGCCCAGGTTTTCCCATTGCTGGCCATTGACAACCAGTTTAATTCCGCCGGCATTTCCCACCAGCGCCTCAAATTTGTTTTCGGCGTGATAAGTAAGAACTTCTCCTTTTTTCAGCAGACGTCGATCGACAGTCGCTCCATCTGCTGACAAAGAGAGCCAGCATTCTTCGAGCACCAGAACCTGCAGATTCAACCCGGAAAGTTCTGTCTCATCGCTTGTGTCCTGCTTCGGCAGCGCAGCAGCGGTGACAACGGGACTACTAGTAGCGAGAGCCGCAGGTCGCGTGTTGCTCAAGTTGCGAGCTTCATTACGGTTTCTCCACTCTGTTCGCAAATACCACAGCCCAGCAGTGGCGGCCAGCAGGAACAGCGCCAGGAAGGCGCTGAAGCGAAACAGCGGCATCCACTTTCTTGTCGAAGAGGGCTCCGGTGCTGGTGCTACAGGCGGCGGGAACTGTTCGGCATAAATCCCGAGAACGGTCTGCTCGCCGGCGCCCAGCGCGCGCGCATACGCCCGCACCATGGCGCGTGGGAACATTCCTCCCGGCAGCCGGTCGAACCGATCTTGTTCGAGCGCCGAGAGAAAAATGAGATTTATTTTAGTGGCTTCCGAAATTACTTCCAGGGGAAGTCCGCGTTCCTCCCGGGCGGATTTCAGCCACGAGCCGACCGTTTGCATCGAGTTTCAAGAACTAATATTCAGGAGATTGTAAGGCTAAGAGTCCGCTATGTCAAACAAATTAAAGGCGTAACAGGAATGGGCTATTCCTTGACCGTCCTGATTTGGTGTGTTAGCTTGAGAGCGTTTTTCTACATCCCTAGTACCCGACGAGAGGAGTGTACATGCCACAGGAAGCCCTGGGCCTAGTTGAAACAAAAGGATTTGTCGGCGCCGTTGAAGCTGCCGACGCCATGGTCAAAGCCGCCAATGTCAATCTGATCGGAAAAGAATACATCGGCGCTGGATATGTCACAGTCATGGTTCGCGGAGACGTGGGCGCGGTCAAAGCAGCAACCGACGCCGGCGCCGCGGCCGCCCGGCGCGTCGGCGAGCTAGTGAGCGTGCACGTCATTCCACGACCGCATTCGGAGGTCGAAAAGATTCTGCCTGGTGGCAGCAGTAATCCGGCCGCCCGGAAGTAAGCATCAGCTTTGAGCATTCAGCAGTCAACTCACGCCCAGGAGAAGCCGGCCGCAACTTCATCATTCATGGCGAACTCCGTTCCAATGTTGTTAAGACCTATCAGAAAACCCGGACTGCCACGAAGGCACGATGGCTCGAAGTCACGTAAAGGCAGCTTGCGCCCGGCTTCGTGTGGTCGTGCCTTCGTGGCTATTGAAAAAACGATGGACAAAATCAACATTTTTAATTAGCGATAGCTACACCTGATTTTGACCGTGATCAGCGACAAAGATCTGCAATCCATACAGGAAGCACGGACTCTCGTAACCGCGGCATACGCTGCGCAGAAACAGCTCTCCCGCTTCACACAAGAGCAAATCGATGCCGTCATCGACAAAATGGCACTCGCAGTACAGCCTCAATGCGAACACCTGGCCAGACTGGCAGTAGAAGAAACAACCTATGGAACGGTGGCCGATAAGACGCTCAAGAATCGATTCTCGGCTGAGAACGTTTACCGACACATCCGTGCGTTGAAGACCGTGGGAGTTGTCAAGGAGGATCGACAAAATGGAATAGTCGAAATTGCCGTGCCCGCAGGAGTGGTGGCGGCTATTATTCCATCCACAAATCCGACTTCCACGGCCATCTACAAGATCCTTGTCTGTATCAAGGCGCGCAATTGCGTGGTGCTCAGCCCTCATCCTGCAGCGGTGCGCTGTATTGGCGAAGCCGCGCGCGTGATGAAGGAAGCCGGTCGCGATGCAGGACTACCTTCGGACGCCATCTCTTGCATGCAAAATCCGACCATCGAGGGCACCACGGAATTGATGAAGCACAAATATACGTCGCTGATCCTTGCCACCGGAGGAGTGGGCTTGGTCAAGGCGGCTTACAGTTCCGGCAAACCGGCCTTTGGCGTGGGCCCGGGAAACGTTCCCGCTTATGTGGATCGTTCTGCCAATGTGGAGAAGGCGATCAAGGACATTCTGACCGGAAAGTGTCTCGACAACGGAACCATCTGTTCGTCGGAGCAATCGATTGTCGCCGATCGCCCTATAGCTCAAAAGGCACTGGAGGAGTTGAGGCAGAACGGCGCCCATATTGTCAATCCCGATGAGCTCGAAAAACTGAATCGAATTGTCATGACACCCAACCGATCCCTCAACACGGCGATCGTGGGGAAGTCGGCGAAACGAATTGCCGAAATGGCCGGCTTCTCAGTGCCGGATGCGACGCGAGCGCTGGTGGGGATGATCGATGGAGTGGGCCGCGATTATCCATTGTCGATAGAAAAGCTTTCCCCGATCCTTGCCTTTTATGTTGTTGACGATTGGGAGCAGGGATGCGAACGTTGCAACGAAATTCTGCGCTTTGGCGGCACTGGCCACACTATGGCCGTGCATGCCAACGACCCCAAAGTAATTCAGGAATTCGGGCTGCACAAGCTCGCTTTCCGCATTGTAGTCAACACTCCCGCAACGCATGGTTCCATCGGTTACACAACAAATCTTGTCCCTTCCATGACGCTGGGATGCGGCACCTGGGGAGGCAACATTACCACCGACAACATCTCCCCGCTGAACCTGATCAACATCAAACGACTGGCCTATGAAACGCGCCCCATCAATTCTGCCGGTTCGGGCTCGTATGTTTCAGCGGTGCCCTCGGCGGTGGCACCCTCTTCCAGTGTTGTCGCCTCGTCCACGATAGCGTTGCCCAGTCGGGAAGTGATTCGTGAAGTAGTGGAGGACTTTTTAAGAAAAAAGGGTTTAGTTAGTCCCGCGCTGCCTTCCCACCCGCCGGCGAAAGCCGCCTCGCCAGCGCCCTCTCTCCCCAAACCGAAGCCAGTGGCATTTGTCTGTGAAGAAGACGTGCGACGAGCGGTGGAACGACGGGAGAAAATTGCAGTCAACGCAAAAACGATTATCACTCCGGCGGCGCGTGATCTTGGGGAGGCCAAGCAGGTTTTCGACTGGGTCTAAGGGGCCGTATTAGGCCGCCTGCCTGGATTCACAGACATTCCGCACAGGGGCACGGCGCGGCAAAGCCGCAACCAAGAGCGTCATCGGTCATCAGTCATCGGTCATTGAAACTTGAAGTAGGAAGACCGCGAAACGGCTTTCACGCGCCGATGTTCATTGTCAGCAGGGCTTTGCCGGTGGTAAAATCAATAGTTTTCCGCTGCGTTCTCATGCTTTCTGTAGGAAATTTCAATATGGGTGCTATCAAGGGGGCTTTGGCCAAAATCTATGTGCTGGCTGCGACATTGGGTGGACCGGGTCTATTTGTCATTGCCGTCGGAGATTCGTCCTTTATTTCGGTTCCTGAAGGGAATGATGTCTTGATTATCGCTCTTTCAATCGGCCAGAGTTGGGCCCGAATGTCTTATCTGGTGCTGATGACGATTGCAGGATCCGTGGTTGGATGTACATTGTTATATACAGTGGGCAGAAAGGGCGGGGCCTTCGTTCAGCGAATCTCCAGAGAAAAGCTCTGGAGAGCGCAGGCCATGTACAGCCGCTACGGGATGTGGCCCATTATCGTGGCGTGCATGCTTCCTCCTCCTATGCCGTTTAAGATCTTTGTGCTCTCGGCGGGTATCTTCCGCCTTCAGTTCAAAAACTTCCTGCTGGCCGTCCTGTTGGGTCGTAGCCTTCGTTATTTCACTTGGGGGGTGCTGGCGGTTTTGTACGGGCAGAGCGTGAAGGATTACGTGGAACAGAATCTCACTCGGGTAGGAACCACTCTGTCGATTCTCATTCTAGTCATGGTTGCCGGTTATTTTCTCTTTCGAAAAAGATCCCGGCATCCGCTGCTGGAGGGGGAAGAACAGTGAAGAAGCCGTCCCTTTGCGCCCTGGCGTTTATTCTTGCGACCGGCAGCGCCTGCGTCAAGAAAGTGGAAAAAGTTCCCACTCCGGTGACAAAGAAGAATGTTCTCACTGCCAGCCGTGAACAGCTTCTGGAACTGATCAATCAAAAGTATGGGGCTCTGCAGTCCATCAAGTTCAGCCGGCTGGGGGTTTCCGTTGAAGCTTTCTATTTGGCACAGGGTAAGAAGGAAAGTTACCCTAAAGGGGCTGGTTATCTGGTGGTACAGCGGCCCCATTGGATTTTGATGAACGTCAACAACCCGCTGACTCACTCCACGGTCGCCGAGTTAGCCGCCAATGGCCGGACTTTTCAGATTTGGGTTCCCAAGGAAAACAAATACGTGACCGGGCCGGTCGACGTGAAGGTTGAGGGAGATAATCCTTTCTACAACATTCGTCCGCAGCACGTATTTGAGGCGATTTTCGTGCGCTCTTTGCAAAACGAAAAAGGGCGTGCTTTTTACGTTTTTGAAGAATCTGATCCGCAATTTGAATATTACGTGATTGCAGAGATTGAAAATTCCGCGCCCCATCCAAGGCTGCTGCGCCGAGTTTGGATCGAGCGCTCGGCTCTGAGAGTAGTGAGACAGCAGTGGTACGGGAGTCGGGGTGAGTTAATTGAAGACGCCCGCTACGGAACGGAAACGCAGGTAAGTGGACTGCCCGTATTTTTGGATTTGAAGATGATTCGCCCGGCGGACGGATATCGTTTGAGCTTCACTTTCGAGCCTGGCGCGATCAAGGTGAATGAACCGGTGGAAGAAAGCGCCTTCAAAGTGGAAAAACCGCCGGGAGCGGAACTGGTCGAGGTAAAAGGGAAAGCGAGTCCGTAGAAAATGCTCCGACTAATTTATTCCAATCTGCTCCAACGCCCGACTCGGACGCTGGTGAGCATTTCGGCCGTGGCGCTGGGAATATTGCTGATTTTGGTGTCGGTCGGTCTTTCTTACGGCCAGTTGAATGAAATCGCCGTTCGAACCCGAAGGGTCAGCGGGGATTTCCTGTTTCAACCATCCGACGCTTCACTCTTTCTTGCGGTTAATAATGGCACCATGCCTGAGAAACTTCAGCAGTCAATCGAGAGCGTGGCGGGAGTGGATCGCGCTGCCCCAGTGCTGGTGAAATTCGTCACTCCGGGGTTCAATCTTGTTTATGGGATTGAGACGGAAAGCTACAATCGCGTGAGCGGAGGGCTAAAGCTCGAAGCCGGCATGTTGCCCCGCCAAGGTTTTGAAGTTGCCGTCGATACGCTGTATGCGTCCAGCAAGAATCTTCAGGTGGGAGATCACCTGCAGTTGCTCGACCACGATTTTAGAGTTTGCGGCATCTTTGAAGGTGGAGTGGGCGCTCGCGTCATTGCTCCCCTAAAGACGCTGCAGGAGCTGAACGGATCGCCCGAAAAAGTGTCGCTGTTTTTTGTGCGCCGCAAACCCGGATATCCCGAAGCTGTGGTCCTTCAAAATCTTGGTGCTCGGGCTCCCGGCTACAAAATAACGCCGGCTTCGCAGCTGCAGACTCTGATGACCAACAATTTGCCGGTCTTTCGAAACTTTATTTACGCCGTTGTCTCCCTGGCGACTATTATCAGCTTCCTGATAATTTTGCTGGCCATGTATACAACCATTACGGAGCGAACGCGCGAAATCGGAATTCTCAAGTCTTTAGGAGCATCCAAGGCATATATTGTGGGTATTATCGTCAAGGAGTCTATGCTTATCTGCGGGGCGGGAGTGGGGTTCGGTTTTCTTCTCACCTTCTTGATCAATAAAATAATCGAGCGTTCCTTTCCCCTGCTCCCCATCGACATCGAGATCGGATGGCGGTTCCTGGCTGCAGGTTTAGCGATCCTGGGAGGGCTATCCGGCGCTATTTACCCTGCAGTGAAAGCCGCAAAACAGGATCCCGTCGCAGCACTCAGCTATGAGTAACTCAGGCGCTATTCTGCGCGAAGTACGGAGCATAACCGGCATCTTGGAAGTTCGTGATTTACGCATGACTTTCCAGGTTGCCAAGATCAAAGTTCATGCCCTCACAGGGGTGAACCTGGTGGTAAAGGCCGGGGAGTTTGTGGCGATCATGGGACCCTCCGGATGTGGAAAATCAACTCTGTTGCATATCCTGGGCGGGCTGCTGCGGCCGACAGCCGGAGAGGTCTATGTCGACGGGATTGAGATCGGGAAAATCAGCGACGCGGAGCGGACTAGGATTCGCAAGGAGAAGATCGGATTCGTGTTTCAGCGCTTCAATCTCATGTCGACACTGACGGCTCGCGACAATATCCGGCTGGCCCAGGAAATTCACGGTAATGGCAGAAATTCTGAACAGATTGAGGAAGTGTTATCAGAGGTGGGGTTGAGCGGAAAGTTCAAGCACAAGCCTTACGAGCTTTCAGGCGGTGAGCAGCAGCGCCTGGCTATCGCCCGCGCGATAGTGAATCGCCCCGCCATTCTGCTTGCCGATGAAGCGACAGGGAATTTAGACTCAGCCAACAGCGAAGTTGTATTAAGTCTCTTGAAGAGCCTCAATGAGCGCCACAAGCAGACCATTATCATGATCACCCACGATAATGAAGCAGCTTCCTATGCGAGCCGGATCGTGGAGATGAAGGATGGACAAACTCTGAACCGGGTGCAGCATGTTGTTTACACTGTGATCGAGGAAGCTCTATTTTAGCCGGCTGGCAACTGACAGAGAATCCCCCGCCTGAATGGGAGAACAATGAGAAAAATAGGTAGGGCTATCGTGAGCGTCCTGCTGTGGAGTTATGAGAGAGGAAGCTGGCAGTACGATGTGATGTGTCTTTTGATCATTGCATTCATTCTTTTTACGCCCCGCAGCTGGTTTCAAGCAGACTTCAAGCATGAGCAGCCGCCGGCCGCCGCGCGGCAGGGATCTTTGTATCAGGCCTCCGGAAGCGGCGTGCAGCGAGAAAAGGTCGAGAAACTGGTTCAGGTAAACGAAGAGAAACGGTGATGAAGGAATTCACCAGGCGCCGTCTGTTCAGTGTTCTGCTTGCTGCCTTCTGCTTTCTGCCTTCTGGACTTCTGGGGGCCGCGACAAAAGAGGAAATTCTTGCCAAAATGGAGGCGGCCGGCAGGAAGGTCACTAATTTCTCCGCACAGATCTTTCAAAAGAAATGGACGGCAATTCTGAAGGAATTCGACCGCGGCGAGAGTGGAATGCTCTGGTACGTGCGTGAAAAGGGCGGCCAGGCTTTTCTCCGCAAAGACATCGTCAAGCCGGAAAACAACATCCTGGTAATTGACAAGGGCGAAGTGATTTTTTACGAGCCTCGAATCAAGCAGGCTAGAAAGTATCAGTTGGGGAAAAACAAGGACAAGGCTGAGTTCCTCGTTCTCGGTTTCGGCTCCACCAGCAGTTCCATGACAGAGACCTACAACATCCGTCCCCTGGGTGAGGAAAAGGTGGACGGGAAAAAAACCTACATGCTAGAATTGCGGCCGAAATCTGAGAAGGTGGCTGCCTACTTTTCTCAAATTATTCTCTGGGTCGCCGATCAGGTCTGGTTACCGGTCCAGCAAAAGCTGGTAGAACCGAATGGTGACTACCTGTTGATCCAGTTCAGCGACCTAAAATTGAATCCAGGTATACGCAAGGACAAGCTGAAGCTGAAACTCCCCAAAGATGTTCAGCTTGAATAGCTTTCTCGTCAAACCTATGGAGCTGACCCGCAAGTTGCGCCGCAGGGCGCGCCAGTATCGGCTGCTGGCGACCGGCGTCGCCTTCCGCCACAGGCCTCTGCTCGCCCACATCATTCCCATGCGACGCTGTAACCTAGCCTGCGCCTATTGCAACGAGTACGATGATCACTCCGATCCGGTTCCTGTCGAGGATATGTATCGCCGGCTGGATCGGCTGGCCAAACTCGGGTTGATGGTGGTTGTCATCAGCGGCGGGGAACCGCTGATGCACAAGGACGTGGAAAAGATTGTGGCCAGGACCCGAAAACGTGGAATGATCGCCGGATTGATCACCAACGGATACCTGTTGACCGCCGACCGGATCCAGGCACTGAATCGTGCCGGCCTTGAGTATTTGCAGATCAGCATTGACAACGTTGCGCCGGACGAAGTTTCCAACAAGAGCCTCAAAGTCCTGGACAAGAAGCTGCAGTTGCTGGCCGAGCATGCCGAGTTTGAAGTGAATATAAATTCTGTTTTGGGGGGAGGTATCAAGAATCCTCAGGATGCCCTGGTAATCGCACGAAGGGCGGTGGAGTTGGAATTTACCACTACTGTGGGAATTATTCATGACGGCTCGGGGCTTCTCACACCCCTGGGCGCCGAAGAGAAGGAAATTTTCGAAGCGGTTCGAAAACTGGGCAAACGCCACTATGCTCGTCTGAATTACTTTCAGAACAATCTGGTTGAGGGAAAGCCTAATGACTGGCGCTGTCGCTCCGGCGCCCGCTACCTGTACGTCTGTGAAGACGGTCTGGTCCATTACTGTTCTCAACAGCGTGGCTATCCTGGTGTTCCTCTGGAGGATTACACGCTGGAGGATGTTCGCCGCGAGTACTACACCAAGAAACCGTGTGCTCCTTATTGCACCGTGGCTTGCGTGCATCAGGTCTCCACTTTTGACTTTTGGCGCGGCCCGCAGCATTTGAGAGCACGGATAGGGATCGGCGCTCGTGAAAACCGCCGCGTTGGCGTTGAAGATGCCCCCCGCCCAGCAGGCACGCGGGCCTCGGAGAACGAAGCAGCCACGCCACAGCACAAACAACTCGAAACTTGGACCGTCTGAGTCACAATAGAAAGTAAGAAAACCCCACGCGCATGCTGCCGGTTAGCTCTCTTGACAGAAATACCAGAATCGCCAGACTGCAGAGGCTGTGGGATAGCGCAAGCGGGATGATGTTGGGATGACGTGAGTAGACCCAGCACCAGATCCAGCCTCCCAGAAACGTGAGAGGAACTAAGAAGGGATTGGGGAGGTGAAGCAGAGCAAAGAGTACAGCCGCTGCAGCCACCGCCCACGGCGGCCTGATTCGTCTTCGCAGCTCCTGCAACAGGACAGTCTGCAGCGCGAATTGCTGAGCCAGTGCCCAGAGGAACAAACCGGAGAGATCATGCATGGGGTGATTCCTGCCTGACACAGTTCCGAAGTGCCATCCTGCAGCGGCGATGGCGAGCAAAACGGGAATAGTAAACAGAACAGTCCAGCCAAGCGCGGGAAAGAAATCCTGCGGGGAAAAGCCCCAGGCACTCGGTCCGGCTCCATATCTTCGATTGTATTCCAGACACAGCAGAAAATTGGCCAGGATGACGGCCGGACCCGTCCAGTGACGATGGCCGAGCCAATATTCTATCGGCCAGAGGTAAACGAGAGTGGAAGTGATTAGAGCAACGGCAAAGTATTTTCCATTGTCTGCGTGGTTGATGTTCAATTTTACGTCACCCTGCACAAAAAGCTATCGCGCAACGGCTCTCTCCCTTGCCGCTTTAATCACTTGGCGAATCGACTCGACTACCAGTTCCGGCTGATCCACAGGAATCCAGTGTCCACTCTTGGAGGCGATGATGTGTTTGCCTCTGCCGGAAAGGCGCGCCATCGCCTCATGCCTCGCTAGCTGAACGGGCCCTGAATTGCCCGCTGACAGCACGGTCAGTGGCATGTCGCCGTAATCGCCGGTGGAGGCGACTTGGGCCGCACTTTCATAAATTGCCTCGATCTGGCTGGCCAGTGCTTCGAAGAATTTTGGTTGCGTCCAGAAGGTTCGCAGGGCCGGTCGAAGATGGGAGGGTAATTTATTGACGGGAGCCAGTAAACTCTCTTCCTCGCGCCTTAGGGCGCCGTGACTCACCAGCGAAACGGTAGAGCGGGCCAACTCGAACGCGCCCACGCTGGCCAGAAGAGAGACGAAGCGGGCTATTCCGAGCCGCGCCAGCCAGACGCCTCGACGGCAGAGTGCGGCGCCCGTCTCCACTCTTTTTTTCTTCTGTTCGGTGATCTGCAGCCATTCTTCCGGGTCGGCTGGATCAACCAGCACCATGCCCGCAACATCGTCCCGGTATCTTGAGGCGAAAAGGCGCGCAGTGAAGCCGCCGAACGAGTGACCGACAAGAACATAAGGACCGGGGACGCGTGCGCCCGCCAGAAGAGCGTGCAATTCATTCGCTATCCGCTGGGCCGTACGCGGTATTGGCCCCGCGTCGCTCCACCCAAAGCCCGCGCGGTCGTAGCTGCAGGCGCGAGTAAAACCGGCGACTGAAGGTTGCACCATTGCCCAACTCAAGCATGAAGCGCCCAGCGCGGAATCAAACACAACAACCGGAGAGCCATCGCCCATGCACCAGATGTGCAAGCGATGCCCGCCGACCTCGATAATTTGTCCGGGAGGTGGAAACTTTGCCCAGTCCTTAGTAGTGCCGATGATTTGATAGACCCGGCCTGCCAGAACGAGAACGAAGAGGATGAAAAGAAAAATTATGGCGGAGGACAAAGCGTGCATCGTTCATTCGCCGCTCACGCAATATGCGCACCTTGAGTTTCGACGTAAACCGCGTACAGCGACTGGCTGGCAGTCATGAACAAGCGATTTCGTCTTTCGCCGCCGAAACAAATGTTGCTGCAAATCTCGGGCAGAAGAATTTGCCCGATGCGCTGCCCATGCGGGTCAAAGATGTGAACGCCATCGTAACCTTCACCGACCCATCCTGCTCCAACCCAGATATTGCCATCAACGTCGGCGCGGATGCCATCGGCAAGTCCGGCGAACTGTCCATTTTTCATGTTCAGTTTCATGGAGGCGTATTCGCGACCGCCTCGGAGTTTATTTCCGTCCACCAGGTCAAAAATCATGATGTTTTTGGGAGCCTGGGGATAGTGCGAAGCGCCGGTGTCCGCGATGTAGAGCTTTTTGTAATCAGGTGAAAAGCAAAGTCCGTTGGGCTTAAACAGTTGATCGGTGACGGCATCCATCTTTCCGATCTTGGCATCAATGCGGTAGACCGCTTCCTTAAGATAGAGATCACCCTTATTGCCTTCATAGTTCATAAGGGCGCCGTAGCCGGGGTCAGTAAACCAGATGCCCCCGTCCGGGTGCACCACGACGTCGTTAGGCGCGTTCAGGGGCTTGCCCTGCCATTTGTCTGCCAGCACGGTCAGAGTGCCGTTATGCTCATAGCGCACCACTCGGCGCGTACCGTGCTCGCATGAAATCTGGCGGCCCTCCCAATCGAATGTATTGCCGTTGCTGTTGTTGGCGGGGTTGCGAAACACGCTCACATGGCCGTCCTCAGCGAGCCAGCGGAGTTGAATGTTGCTGGGAATATCACTCCAGACTAGATAACGACCGGCGCCGCTCCATGCAGGACCTTCGGCCCACAGCGTCCCTGTGTACAGGCGTTGGATCGGTGTATTGCCGATTTTGTACTTGGTGAACTGTTTGTCTAGGATAACGATGTCCGGATCGGGGTAGCGCACAGGGTGAGCATTCCGTTCATAATTCCGCCCTTGCCCAAAGGCCGCGGTCGCCAACGCCGCTGCCGCCCCTCCGGAAAGAAACGAACGACGCCCGATCTTAGTGGGTGGTTTGAAATCCATTCGTTGTGTGCTTGACTGATCTCCCGGCTTCATTAGTTCGTTCCTTATACTCGTTGTGTTGACCATGGTTCATTGTTTGTGCTGATCGAGCCACTTTTGGAGCTCATCTTGGAATTGAGGTTTGATGGCGCAGTTCAAATGGCCTGCCCCGGAAATCAGTATGATGGGCCAATCAGGACGGACCGGTTGCAGCGGAGCGACATAGAGGCGCCTTACTGGGTCCCGGTCACCGATAACGATTTCCACCGGAACACGGACGTTTTTGACCTCGTCTTTCGTGACTGCCAGTTGGCCCAGGCTGCGGACACAAGCCGAGGGGGTCCTTGTTGCTTCTTTATTGGGCAGCTTGCCCCAGAAATTCTGCATGGCGCTGCCGGAGCGCAACCACCCCATTCCACCGAGCATCGCAGAGCGAACCCGCTCCGGATGCTCGGTTATCAACTTCAAAGTGATCATGCCGCCCATCGAGTAGCCAATTATGTGAGCCGTCTTGATCTCCAGATGATCCAGGAGGCGGATGACATCCTCTACCATCTCCGTACCGTAGGCTCCGCTTTCCAGAGGCTTACCCGAGCGTCCGTGGCCGCGGAGATCCAGAGCGATGACTTGATAACTTCGAGCGAGGCGACCGATCGTTCCCGGCGCTCTCCAATTCATGCCCGCGCTTGAGTTCAGTCCATGAATAAGTACCACCGGTTCGCCCTGGCCTTCCACGGTATATGCAATGGGCACTCCGTTGGAGTCGAATGTCTGAAGGGCAGGCGCTTGAGGTCCCAGCATGGAGCCTGCAGCAAGCAGGGCCAACGGCAACATCGCTGTTTTCACGATAGACTCCTCCCCGCAAGCAGCTCATCATCTGATCACCTTGGGTGATCATCTGGTAGCCTGATCTGGTAGCCTAATCCAGTAGCCTATAATGTAGCCTAATCCAGTAGCCTATCACCTTTTTCAATCCTAAATAGCGGTCTGCAATGAATTCCCCCAAGGGCCGGTACGCTTTTCCGCCTGATTCGCTGTCTGTAGCTGAAGGACTGACGCAGGACATATACGCATCACCACATCCGGGGGGAACAGCACGACGGTCGAGCCGGTCGTCTTCGTCACTCGGCTTCCGAAGGCATCGTAGGTGTAGGTGGTAGCCCCGGCGTTAATGGAGCGGTCGTAAGTCCAGGAAGGTCCCCATTGCGTGCACTGGTGGCCGCCGTAGCAAGGCGATTGAGAGCATCGTAGCTGTAGCTGATCGTGGGCCGGTTTGTCCTTGACCCGGCTTCAATTTCGGTTCTGAGACTGAACACTTAGTCTATAGTCTAGACTTGGAACAAAAAAGCCGATCGTGTAATTGGACCGGCGCAATCTATCGTAGTCGGGGCGCTTCTTTCCTGAAGAAATTTTTCACTTCTTCCCATGTAATTGGCGCCAGCCTGTCCGGCATGGGATCATCCTCTGCGTCCTCAAAATAAGTCAGCGACTGGAGCGCAAATTCAGGACGAGAATTGAAATGCCCAGTCGTTGCCTGTCCAGTTCAGTCGTTGCCTGTCACGTCACTATCCTGCAACTAGCGGCTGACAAAGATTTCTCTTCTCCATGCCGAATGTCTTTCCTTCCGATCGCATCTTTTTTTTCGCAAATTTCGACATTGGCCAGTTATGTCTTCTGACGGGCCGATACAAGTTCTTAACGGTCACCTGTCAGGATGGCATGGAAATGTCTCAGTGCGAT
>DASXTB010000271.1:0-9123 GCA_036505615.1 Acidobacteriota bacterium | reverse complement strand
CGTGCAGCAGGATCCTGAAACAGAGGATCAACTGGCTGAACCTTCTCACCATTTACATAAATCGCACAACTACGGAGGAAATGACGGTATACCAAACCGAGGTGCTGCATAATATTCTTGTGGAACCCGTTTGGCTTCCTGAATCCGGTGCTAAGCCGATCAGGTCGAGACAGAAGGATGACCGTCCCGTGCTCAAGTTCGCGCTTTCCCAACTGTTTTTTGACAAAATCAGGCAGGTCCGCCTTCTGAGCCGGCGGTGCAACAACGATCCCTTTGTCATTCGTGTACTTGCCGGCACCGATCTCAGGAAGGTCAATGACAACCCTATGCCACCCAGACCCATCCGTCCGAGAGTATACCTCGTAATACTTCGCGACACTGACAGCAGCGCTGGGCAACCCGAAACCATACCGACCGAAACCCCTGCGATCATTCGCGCGATGGGTTCCACCCCATAATAGCGCCGCCCGAATCATATCCGGCTCCATCCCGTGTCCGTCGTCAACAACCGCGATATCGCCGATCTCGTGCTTATTTGCGTCAGGATTCTCCACCGTGTATACGATGTCAACACGCTGCGCCTGCGCCTGAATTGCGTTATCCACGAACTCGTCGATAGCAGTTCCAGTGGATTTGTAGCCGCTGTCTCGCATCCCTTCAACAAAAGTCTCAGTTGCCACAAGGCTAAAACTGGCTTCACCTTTTCTTTTCAGTTCCTCCACGTACTTGTGCTGCCGTTCGTATTCTGTATCATCAAATACTCCGGTCGACGCCACGACCGCTGCCTCTTTACTCACTCCCTTACCTGTCCTCATGATTTACTCCTTATCGGGCCCGTATTGGGGCCACTGGATATATGTGGGGCAGTCGTTCGTCCACCGGTGCCGGCCCACGTTTCGACACAGGGGAAATACATCAAAATGCATGACTCAGCTTCCCCTGCAGGTTCGAAAGCGCTGCCTGCACCATAACCGTGACTCGCGGCCTAGAAACGCCCAGTCGCTCCGCGATTTCGGACGCCTGCAAATCGTCCCAGAAGAGCAGGCGAAGAGCTTCGCTCTGCCGCCGGGAGATCATTCTCAAAGTGCCAGCAACCACATCTCGAAGAACAGAAGAATGAATTCGGTCGTCCGGACGCGCAGACAAGGTATCGTCTTCCACGATGTCCGCCATGAACAGCGTGTCATTTCCATCTCCCAATATGGGTTCGTAAAGTGAGACGACGTTACTTCGATGGCTGATGGGCGCCAGCGTCAATGCTTGGCGCTCGTCGCGACGCCAATGCAGCATCCGGCCACGGATCCTGTGATAGAGAAAGGTCGAAAGGCACGCGCCCGCATGAGGATCGAAATACTTCAGTCCGGCCAGTAAGGCCACATACCCCTCCTGGCGCAGTTCGCGACGTGATTCAGGGCCCCAAGAGAGATCGCGTGCCAACTTGGCGACCATGGGCGCAAAGCGAGAACAGAGTTGGTTCAAAACGGCGACAGATTGATCGGAACTTGAGACGGCTATTTTGAGAAGAGAGACTTCAGTCTCGACGGTTTTCGTGGCCATTTGTGGCCTCCTTTGTACACTGTGGCGGAGGCTCACATCCAAGTTGTTCACTTATTTACGGGCCACTCTTTGGGCCTCTACGTGAACCACCGTCAGTTTTAAACTATAAAACAAAGATCAAGCAGCGTCAACGGCAACCTTCATACTTGGCTGAGGGCCGTATCAACCACTATTGTCATTATTCCCAAAAAACGGCAGGAATTAACGACTCAGCAAATTTTTTCTTGCGTGCCAATTCAATTCCAAAATTCCAGGACAAATCAGCCCAGCCAGGTAGCGGCTTATCAGCCAAAGCTCTTGAGATCCGCCGCTGCAAGGTTCGATTCTGAGGGGTCGCTGCTCTGATACCGACGGCATCTTTTTTGGAAAGCTAATTGGCCCAACTGACAAATTGCGTCTACGACCTCTCCAGTTTCTGCGCTCAGGGGTCCTGCATTCCCGAATTGTGGGTCTGCTGGTTAGAATTGTGGTTCAGGCTAGGGAATGACGCTCCTCTATTCCAAACTTTCCCCACTTGGGTGCGCTAACTGATCCCGGCCCTTTCGAGCCGGGGATCTGTCGCCGTGCTCTTACCGACACCCTCGCCATCTGCGCCTGTACCGCTTACCAAACCATACACGGTTAAACAGCAGACTGCGCACGGCGATTTGATGGGGGCACTGATAGGACGGCGGCGGGCCTTTATCCATGCCGCAACTGCAGGCGCCCACCCAGCGCCCGTGGACGAGCTCCACCCGGAAGGTCTTGTTTACGACCGTGTCCATCACCTGGAAGCCGGCCGAATCTTGCGTGACAACCAAGCGCCCGTCCGAGTAGCTGTCGCGGTTGAAGCTATCCGGCCTCCGGTAGTACGGCATGCAGCGATGCTCAGCCTTCTTTTCAGCGGGTGGCTGTGGGGGAGGTTCCCCTCCCCCGCTCGTATTTGCTTCTCCCTCCTTCTGATCGGTTGCGCCAGACTCGGGATCCTTGCCTTCTTCTACAGACGAAGAACCATCGCCGTAGATCGCTTCTTCAATCACTTCATAGAGCCGATCTAAAGAAGCTGCGAATGCCCGCAACTGCCGTTCTTGGAGGTCCTGATTGAGGGTCAGTTCCTCTTCGAGATATCCCGGTGGATTCTCGGAGACATGAAACTTCCGGAATCGTCCGGACAAAATCTGGCTGGCAACAACATAGGTGTTCACTGAGTTCATACTGCCTCCTTGCGACTCTCTTCTGGCCGCGGATTTGCCGTCGATGGGTGCGGATTGGTCTGTGCCTGCGCTGCAACTTCGGAGCGACTTAGACGAAAGGACCGAAACGAGCCGTCCTTGGAGTACAAGTGCAATCCGACGCCAAGCTGATGGGCGCAGCGTTTGATACAGTCTGTGGTGGCCGACTTGATCGTGTCGCTGCGTGAGATGATCGATTTGTCCGACTTCTTGCGCGCATATTCGTGTGCCCCGAAGTCCTCCTTAACCACTTTCCTGTCGCCAATCCAGGCAGTCAGCCGGCCGCGGACAATCACCTCCTCTTGCAGTTGGATCGGCTCGCCAAGGATCCTAAATGACCAGTTGGCCGTGCCAAGAACGTCGTTGAGGCGTTGGATGACGCTGGCGCCATCGATGTACTTGACTCCATCCTTGACCTTGATCTGGTCAACTCGGAATGGGTGTTCCAGAAACCAAGCAGTGGCCGTCTTGCGAATCTCCGGAATGGCCGGCGCCTTTGCCTGACCTTTGCGCTCGCCAGCAGAGCGGCCATGCTGCGCGATCACTTCTGCGATGTGATCGCAAGTGCCAACCGGCGCGTTCTGGTAATCCGAACAGGTGCAGAGCATCTTGCCGTTGGGTCTTGTGACCGCAAAGAAGATCTTCGGGTCATCGGCGTGTGCTACCCGGTATCCGCCCGGGATTTTGGTAGTAATGAATTGTTGCATAGGTCCTCCTTTTGGACTTTGAAGGGCCGCTCGCTTTAGGAGAGAAACTCTGTTAAGGGCGCCACGCCCTTAAGGTCTTTCCCCCGCGGCCTTCTACTTGCCCTTTGAAGGCCGCGGGGGAAAGACCTAAGAAAAATAAAAAGACAAAAATGGCGGAGCAGTCGCAAAAGACGTGACAGAGCGGGCTTTTGTCTTATCCGCTCTGGCGCGGCTTTTGCGCGTAGCCATTTTTAACCGAAGATAGACGCGGCGGCGCGGCAATAGGGATTTAGAACTTCAATTTGACGTCCGCCGCAACCCTGTAAGCAACCGCTTGTGCCGGCCCTGGCCGATGGCCGGCACAAGCTTAGTGGGTGAGCGGAGTGTGAGGCGCGGACGGCGGACTCCCGACAACCATTCTGGCAGCAAAAGCCAGCCGGCCGCGTGCCGAACCGGAGCGAACCCACTAGAAGGCGCCCGGAGCGGGCTGCCCGCAGCAGCGCAAAGACGCGGCGCTCTTTGCCGCGGCTGAAGCGTGGCGGAGGGCAGACCGCGCAGGGCCCCCGCTGATTTACCTGGCGATCCTGCACTGTCTTCCCTCAAGTTACCAGACAGGCGATTTGCCACCATCGGGTGAGCGAAGTGTGAAGGCGCAACCGGGCGCAAGCAGGCGCAGGCGACCATCAGGAGCCAGCGCCTGCTTGCGCCCGGAGCGGAGGACGCCGGGGCGGGTGAATGCCGCAGCGGAAGACCGGCGCTTTTTGCCGGGCTGCAGCCGGCAGATCCTGACCCGGCGGCCGCAGCGATTGCGCCGAACCGCAGCGAACCCAGAAAATGCGCGGCGGCTCGTACCAGGTCGTCTACGGAGCGCCAATCTTGACCGCCGCTACCGCAGCGCGATGTGGCCCACGAACGCTCGCACCCGGATCCGCTTCCAAGCTTGTAAATCCCACCTTCGACGAAATCAGTACCCGCGCCAGCCTTGACCCTATCGGCTCTTGCGCTGATTCTGGCGGGGAATCTAGTCACTCATCGAATCTCCTACTACTTCGGGAACGATCACATTGGCCTCTGATGGTAGCCGTTGTGCTCACCGCATTTGATGCGCTCTATTGCTTGACACCCCTTGTCGTCTGGCGCTGGTGGAGACCCGGGACCCTGTTTGCCATCGCACTTGTTGGTCTGGTTCGCGGACATATTGGGCATTTCACAACCGCTATTGGGTAACTTATGGCTCACTCGGCGATGTCATCGTATTATTAATTTGGTTCTATCTCACCGCTCTCGCCATGCTGACGGGAGCTGAGATCAACGCCCTAAGTTTCAACGGAGACCGATCGGCCTGCGGCGCATGATGAAGAAGCTCAGACTCATCTTGATTGTCCTCGCTGCGCCGGCGGTAATTCTGCTTGGACTCCACGAAATCGGAGGAACACCGATTTTCAAGGGTTACGATGTTGGCTTTGTCTGGCAGCCGGATCCGTCCAATGTCCGGCTGGCGCTAACGGCTGATCCAGAGGGGAATATGACCTGCTGGCTGCGATTGAAAGTCCCTGCCAGCAGTCCCGCCTTTACGGCGGAAACCTCCACAAATGCTCGGCTTCGCGTGTACCGAGAGCGATTCCAAGGAGCTGACCAATGGATCGCCGTCGTCAAGGACAGTCAGGTTCCCCAAGAAAAGTTCGATTGGCCATCCGGGGCCATGGTTTTTGTCTATCCGCAGGATAAGTCACTGTCCAGTCTCACGGTTAATGACTGGTATGTTTTTCCCAGCAACAAGAATTTCGATTCAAGCGATAGGGCCAAATGGCGAAAAACATGGTTTCACGTTTCGATTGTCCTTCTGCTGCTCTCTCTGATTGGAGCGATTTTTGAGGCGGTAGAGAAGGTACGAAAGAAGGAAACGGATGAGCCGTTCACCCCGCAGCTCTGCATGCAATTGCTTATTCACGCTATGGAAGGAAGGAATCCGGAGGAGTCCGAGAGAATACGCTCACTCTTGGAAAAAGTTCTGATGCAGGGAGTCCCTCTCACTGACGCGTTAGCTCCTGTACCTTTGAATGCCGTTCAGAAACAGCAGCTTTGGTTTGCGACGAGAGGTCAGTTTCGAGCGAGGCTCGCATTCCTGATCAACGAGCTAACCAGGTACCTGAGCCGTTTATGACTTTCGAGTCAGATTGGGCCGCCATCATCCCGCGACTAGAAGCTGACCTCCGTCTCCGGGAACAGTCCGCCGGACAAGTTGTTTCGGACGAAGCCGCATGGCAGTTAACAGAGCATACGCTGCGCGCCCACGGCCAAGTGCTCTTGCGAACCTACCCTGTTTTCCGTGAGGAAGACGTGGAAGATATCGTGCAGGAATTGCTTATCAAGCTCCAATCGCTGGAAACTATGCGGCGAGTGCGTGCCGCCGGCTCTCCTGCGGGGTACATTGCCGTCACAATGCGGAATGCTGCTTTCGACCTATTGCGCCGCCGCCAACGGGAATCGGAGGTTTTCAGGTCTTTTGCGGAGGAAGCACTGCTGCGAAGCAGGAGAGAGGCTGTCAACCCTGAAGCTGACAGGTCATCGGCTCTCCGCCAGAGCCTTCGGCGGCTTGGTCACGCCGAAAGAGACTTGTTGAAAATGCGGTTCTGGAGGAACATGAGTATAAGAGGAATTGCGGATGAACTCGGAATTTCCTATTCGGCAGCGGCGGTGAGATTGTTCCGTGTCTTACGCCGGATGCGGGAAACGATGGGGTCGGAAGCAAAATGAATCGACACCTCAATAAAAGCCTTCCCAACAGATATTTAGTAACATTCGATGTAATAGACCTGATCCCCGGGCGTCTATAGTATAGAGAAGAAAGATGGGGCTGAAATCCAGTTTTTGAAGCCCTCTTTCGATTTGGATTTTGGAGCAAGCTATGAAACTTGAGGAACTTTTGCAACACGTCCAGCCCCGATGGCACAAAGCATTTCTCCATTTTGTTGAGACCGGCGAGGCGGAAAGTGAATTCCTCGACTACCTGAATCAGGACAAGGACAGCCAGCAGGCTGTCGAAATGGCCTTCAACGCCCAAGCAGAGGCCTTCCAGGGACTGGCCGAAGAATTGAAACGGGCGCCTGAGGTGGCCATCGCCGCGGTGCCAGCTCGTGAACCTGCCGTCGTTTCGGCGAAAATGGCAGAAGCGGTCGAAGGAGCTCTGGAGCTTCCACCGGACCAGAGGGACGAGGTCCTCGAAAAGACCGCCTTAACCCTTGAGGCTTCCCTCCGTCCCTCAGCACAGAAGCAGTTGCGCGAGTTGGTGGAGAATCTCGGGAACGCCCTGGAAAAGGTGGCCTTTTATAAGTGATACACGAATCAGCATCTCATTAATGTCATGGTCCATTGCGAAGCGACGCCCAACTGCTGCAAAAAAGACCAGCGGTACTGCAAAGCCTTACGGTTTAATCCGATCCAGTTCAACCGCAATCGGGGCGCCGTTCCATCCCAGTAATGCGTGTGGGCCCCGGGGCCGATACAGAACTCGCGGCGGCTTCCCTGGTCTGTTTTTGATCCCGCTTTGGCTGCCTCTTTTACCGCTTAGGCTCAACTGCCAGCCCAAAGCTTCCTTAAAGCCTGAGCGGTGCCGTTGAACTTGTCGCGATCACAGCGACCGATGCCAGCGACGGTGCGGGGTTCCGGGCCCCATTGCGCCATCGGTGTACTGCCAAAGCGTCCATGTTTCCCAGTTGGGGGGGACAACAGCCGTCGGTCCGTACTGGGCGAGCCAAAACCAACAGTTGGCCAGCACAGGATCGGTCTGCGTGCCCAAAAGATCTTTGATGTAATGGCCGGAGTAGAATCCGGGCCATCTTCCAGTCACTTCATTAATATGACTGACGAAAGCGCGGGCTTCCTCCAGAGTCATGCTCGGACCGTGAAGGTTCGCCTCAAAATCGAGGACGAGCAGCATGTCATCCGTCGGCTCGACCACATCGAGAAAGTGTTCCGCCTGTCCAACGCCGTCACTTCCGGTCCCGAAATAGCACGCGTCCCAGAGGAGGCCGGCACTGGTAGCTTTCTCGAAATTCGTTTCGTAGGTTGGATCAACGAAATCCATGCCCTGCGTCGCCTTGTGAATCACACCTAGAATACCGTCTGCCTTCGCTTGATCCAGATCGACATTGTTGTTGTGGTGCGAGAGGTCGACGATGGCGTTTAAGCCCGGCTTATTCTTTGCAGAGGTTTTGGGAGGCATGTCGCTACAGTTTTGTCGATTTTCCTCTATTGCGAGATCGGAGTCATAGACGCACGCTTCGGTGGTTATGTGAAGCTTGGCGACGACCCAACGGAAGGGCCGACGAAGATCAATCCACAGCGAAAAGTCTCCTAAAGAAAAGCTGGGTACTCTATAAATCTCATATCAAAGGTCATCATTCCGCTTCAGTTGCCATAGGCGGCCACAACCACGATCTCATACGGTAAATTCCACGTCAGCACGTCGGGTTTGGTTTTCGCATTCTTCACTCGCCATGAGACGAGCGCGAGGTCAATCCGTGGGACTCCCAGCACATGCAATCTATCGCCCTTTTTTAGATCCCTCGCCTTTGACTCGGGAAGAGTCTCTTTGACGAACGCCATTCGGCGGTTATGCATCAACAACTCTTCATCCATGTCCAGTACTTTGGCAAACAGGATGCGGCCATCGTCGGAGATGATCTGCTTGTCGCTGTTGACTTCCATTATGAACTCGACGTAGTTGAATCCTCCCATGCTTGTAACGATAGTCGTCGTTGTCTGGCCTGGGATGAGCCGGCACTTCTTGTTTTCATAGCTTACAAAAGCGTCCTCGGCCTTCTTTGGCGTGAAACTACTTCCGACACGTGCGGCACCAAAACAGATACCTCGCTGGCAGCCGGGTCGCTCTGCCTAGCGATACCAGACTCCTTATGGTCGAAGCGAACAGCGCCGGGTTTATCGAATCTTGCTAACAGAGTCAAATAGTTTTGGTATATCCAAAACGCGCGGGGCAGTCCCCGCAGAATTTCAACGGGCGCGCCGAACGCGGCCGTATTCGGGCCGCGCTTGTTGGTTTAGATCATCCCGCGCCACCTCCGGGTATGTGGCTTGCCATATCACCAGCAAGGAATGCGAGGATGCTAGCTTAAGTTTTTCCGAGCCGGGCCTTGCGATAGGGCGCGTTTTATAGTTTTAGTGTCGAATCCGCGACCGCTTGCTAAAATGCGGATGCGGATACTGAATTCGTTTCTCCCAACAAAGCCCATGAAGGTCAATGACTTACTTTCCGAACTGTCTGAAATCCAGCGAACTGGTTGGCTGCTCAAGCAGGTTCCTAACCCCGAAAATGTAGGTGATCATTGATTCAGAGCATCCTGAATCGCCCGCGCGTTAGGCGCACTCAGCTTTCGCTCGATTTTTTTGAAGTATTTTTTCTTTGCCCAGCCCATGGGTGGGATGGCGTCCACGTAGTCGAAGTAGCGCACGTACACCCACTCCTGCTCGCGTTTGATAGTCTCGACCATCTGATTCTTGTAGAGGGTCGCTATCTTGGGTGATCGTGTTCGCCTGTTACGGAAGAGGGTGACGCGGCTTCTGACGACGGAGAAATGGCCACTCTCTTCTGGTGCGATCCTTGCAGTAAGAGCGTCGAGGATATTTTGTTCGGCTTGGCGGATCGCATC
>DASXTB010000270.1:0-8046 GCA_036505615.1 Acidobacteriota bacterium | reverse complement strand
CGAGGAAGACGACAAGCTGAACGCACTGCCGCTCCGCTCTACGGCCGTCTTTTCTGACACCGCCTGCGCGTCATCGCCCCAGCTTTCCGCCTTCCGCTTTTCCGCCTTCCGCCTTCTGCTTTCCGCCTTCCGCCCTCGGCCTTCCGCCTCCGCTTTCTGCCTTCTGCTTTCTGCCTTCTGCTTTCTGCCTTCTGCTTTCCGCCTTCCGCTTTCCGCCTTCCGCTTTCCGCCTTCACATGATGAGTCGTATAATGTTTCGTTTCAAATTCGGGGCGTAGCGCAGCCTGGTAGCGCACCTGCCTTGGGCGCAGGGGGTCGGCAGTTCAAATCTGCCCGCCCCGATTCATGTTTTCAATGAGTTGTTCCGGATTTTCAGGAGCTGAGAAAGTCGACTGTAGTCGATTTTGCAGATACTCCTCCAGACTCCGAAGGCTCACTCAAACCTGCAAGGTACAATTTGGACACATGGAAGCTTTGGTTCTGGGCGTCGGCGGCGAACCGGCTACAATCATGAGACATAAGCGGTTTCTGAAATCCAAAGACGCGCAAGCGGGAGGAAAGCCATGACGCGCGATGAACTGCTTCAGCGTATTTCGATCGATCCCAATGTTTGTTTCGGCAAGCCTTGCATCAAAGGGCATCGCATCTGGGTTTCCCTCGTACTGGATTTGCTTGCAAGCGGATGGAGCTTTCAGGAGGTGCTTAAGAACTATCCGGGAATCGAAGAAGCCGATATCCGTGCATGCATCGCTTACGGCGCGGAAATGTCCCGCGAGCGATATGTCGACATTCCCGTCGGCAGCCGATGAAACTCAAGCTCGACGAGAACCTTGGTGAGCGCGGCGCCAACCTCTTCCGCGCGGCCGGACACGACGTGGCAACCGTCTCGCAGCAGCAGTTGAGTTCCGCCTCAGACCGAGAAATTGTCGCCGCCTGCCGGACTGAGCAGCGATGTCTGGTTACGCTGGACCTGGATTTTGGCAACCCGCTCCGTTTTCCGCCCTGGGACCAGTCAGGAATCGCCGTGCTGCGCTTGCCGCGCAAGACGACGGATCAGGACCTGCTCGAAGCCTGCCACACTTTGATCGAGGGATTGGCCAAGGACGACATCGCTGGCAAGCTGTGGATTGTGGAGCGCGGCCGGATTCGTGAGTATCAACCGGAACGGGATAAGACTGACTGAGCGGGCTCGGTTTGAGAGGAAGTGACGGCGTGCCAAGTTACTGCCGACCCGCTCCTTGAGGAAGCCAGCACAACGGCGAGATAGAATCCAAACCTGGCCGGCATTTAAGCTGGCGCAGTGGTGACAGGCTTAGGCGGCGTTCCTTCCATCCTCTCGCCCCGACCAATGTTGTCAATGAGTTGCGGGCGATTTTCGGCACCTCCGAAAGTCCACTGTAGATAATTTTGTAGATATAGCGAATTTCACTGTTTTTTTCATTTAGATTCTTCGACGTGCAAAACTCGTGAGGATGACAGACTCACATCACGATCGTCGACCTCGCCTACTCGATCTGAGAACTGCAGCTCAAACGTCCCCAACCTACCCGGTTTTCCTGCGCCCCGAGCGCGCGCCGCAGCCTAAGTGAACTGTGGGCTATTAACGGCAGATATCAATCGAAGTCTGTGAAGAGCGAAAGCCCGACCTGCGCCTTCACGTCGGCGATCTGCAGTTCCCCCATCACCAATCGCAGATTCTCCACCGCGCGTATCCCTAATGCGCCGCCGTAGCCGACGAATCCAGCCGCGCCTTGTTGACCCACTCGTTGTAAAGGAAATCAATGGCATTTTTGAGCGCCCCCGAAGTGGTTGTACTCGGGCGTCACGAAGACGTAGGCGTCAAGGGACGCGATCTTCGCCGACCAATCCTTGGTGAGACCATTGATGCCGAGACCGCTGATGCCTGTCACCACGAGCGCATTTAAGTGGCCGACAGATTTGAGATTTAGTGTGAGGCAGTATCGTTTTTATCACTTTGATTCAGCCCGGAAATTGGGCTTCCCGGTTCCTACGCAAAAGCGCTCTGCCGCGATACCGCTCTCGACGACTTCGCAAACGGGCGTTATAACCGAGCGACCTATGCCAGGTGAGTGCGTCCAGCATGAACCAAAACAGCACTGCCGACGAAAAGATGTCAATGTTTTCAGGCGCTTGGATTATCTGGCGTTGAGAAGCTTAAGCCCGGCGGCGACAGGCATTAAGCCCCTATTACAGGCATTAAGCCCGACATTCTTTCAGCATCAAACATCTGACGACGTCCCTCAGAATCGCTATTGGTAGCGTCGAGATTCGAAGGTCGTAATCTGAGGGGGCGTCGCTGAGATGGTGCCTAAATATTTCCTGTCATCGTAAAAAAACAGCATTCGTGTGGCTGCTATCCCGACGACTCTACGATCTGGAAAACGGTCTGTCGATTCTGGTAAGTCGGCGCCAATAGGGCAAACCAGCTCTGAAAATGTGAGACACACCTGATTTGCTCCCTGATCTGCTCTTACCTCAAATGGAGAGCATTACCACGATCCCGACATATTCCGTTACTCGCTGAATTCATTCCTGCGCTCGCTCAAGGAGATTCCCGACATCTTGTGCATGGCGATGCAGATTTCGCCGGGGTTTCCAGCTTGGTTTCGCAACCGCGTCGCCGCAAGCGCGACCACCCGCGTCCTTCAGGTTAGTGGACCGTGCCTCTGGACAGCACCGACCTGGTTCTCCCCATTCTTAGGGACAGTACCGACGTATCTGTCGCCTTCGCGTCGCGTAAGCACACAGTCGTGTTGAGTTCTTTTCGGGTCGGGTGATATTTTCGACCCGATGCTGCCAGTTGCAAAACCGGGAGTCGACCCAGGCCGACGGCTGTGTTCGAGGCTAATTGGTGCGTCATCGCAAAGTTCGGGTGCCAATCGAACGACAGATCACAGCCCAGCCGGGGCGCGTGCTTCCAAAATTACAGAAAGGCGGCTATGGCTAACCAGAATCCAAGCTAAACGGGTATTTGGCATCAATCAGGTGTGAGACATAAGTTGCGGTTTCATCCAGCAAGTTGTTCAATCTGATCGCGCTTCAATTGCAACTTGACGCTTGGTTGAATTGACCGTAATGTTAGAATGTTAGGGTTTCTTACTTTCTAACAGACCAATAGATGCCTCTCGTTAAAGTAAAGACCAAGTATCAGGTTACCCTGCCCACAGCGGTGCGTAAGCAGGCTGGTCTGGCAGTGGGGGATTTTCTGGAAGCGAAAGTGGAAAAAGGCAAGATCACCCTCACTCCTAAGGTCATTATTGATCGGCGCCTAGCAGAGGCCCTAGAGGATGTCAGGCGGGGGAGGACTCACGGACCCTTCGGGACACACGAAGCCATGATGGCCTCTCTGAAGAAGAACATCAAGAAGCTTCGAGCCAAAGCCAAATCCGCCAGACGATGAAGCGCCATTACACTGAGCGCTTCCTGCGATCACTAAGCGAAGCTCCGCCTGCCATCCAGAAGGCATTTGACAAGCAAGCAAAACTCCTGGTGGGAAATATCCGACATCCTTCCGTGCGGGCCAAGAAATACGACGAAGCCCGCGACATATGGCAAGGACGTGTAACAAAAGACTGGCGTTTTTACTTCATAATCGAGGGAGACACCTACGTTTTCCTGGACATCATTCCACATCCAAAGTGAGCTATTCCCTTATCAAACTGCGTAAGGACAAGATCGGCTGACAAGGCAATCCACCAATCCACCCATTGCCTGTCACCATCGTGATGCGCAAAGCCTGCCGTGATTGAATTCTTCTCCAATCGAGTGCTGTTTTTGGCCAGATTTAGCCACGGATGTTCGCAGGAGCTTGGACCCCTGAGCGGTCTCCATTGCAGAATGGAGTGGAGCACTTTGTGGCTGCTATCTTCAATAGACACAGTGGCATGGTGACAGGCAAGGGTGGAATAGATAAATTTCCTGGCGCGCGGCTGATGCCGGGGCGTTGGGCACGGCCATGCCGACGAGTGCTACAGGAGTGCTACAGGAGGACCATTGGAAATGATTTCTTATTGTAGATTATTGGGCGTGGCGCGCGTCTCGCAGAATCTTTCCGCGGTTGCTATGGCCCTCCTCCTGCTTGGGTTCCCTCCAAGGGTTGCACCAATGGCCGGCGACATATCAACGCAAGCCCCGAACGCGCGTGCCGCGTCGAGCGAGCGCGGCGATTCGCTCGACGCGTGGATCGATTCGCTTCGGACGCAGCACAACATCCCGGCAATGGCCGCTGTCGTGCTGCGCGCCGATACTATTCTCGCGCGCGGAATCGCGGGCGTTCGGCGCGCAGGCTTTACCGGGGCAGTAACCCTCCAGGATCGATTCCAGCTCGGCTCAAATACCAAAGCGATCACGGCCACGATGATCGCGACTCTAGTCGAGGCGGGCAAACTGTCGTGGACAACGACGCCCGCCGACGTCTTTCCAGAGATGCGTGACTCGATGTCTCCAGCGTTCCGGGGAGTGACACTCGAGCAACTGCTCTCGCACCACGCCGGCGTCTCGCCATTTGCGGATACCGACGATGAAGACTTCAAGAGACTTCCCCGCCTCAAGGGCACTCCTATGGAGTGCCGACTGGCGTTCACCGCGTGGGTTCTGCGAGGCACACCGGCCGCGCTGCCGGGCACGAAACCTATCTACTCAAATGGTGGCTACACGATTGCTGCCGCGATCGCGGAACGGGTAACCGGCATGAGCTGGGAATCACTTGTTCGTGAACGGGTATTCGGTCCCCTGGACATCCACGGCGCGTTTTCGTGGTCGGATTCGGCGGATGTCGCCCAGCCCTGGGGGCACCACGAAACGCGCTCGGGTGTGAAGCCTGTGGATCCGCGCGACCGGAGTGAACGAGTGCCTTCGATCATCTGGCCGGCCGGTGCCGTGGAGCTCTCTCTCGACGACTATGCCCGTTTCCTCCAGCTCCATCTTCGCGGCCTCGAGGGCCGCGACACACCTCTCCTGCGGGCTGCAACCATCAAGCGGTTGCATGCTTCGCCAGTTACTCCTCGCGATAACTTCGCGCTCGGCTGGGGGATTCAGGAGGTTGACGGTGCGCCGACCAGCGTGCATGTGGGGAGTGCCGGAGCATTTCTTGCTGTCACCATCCTGCAGCCGACGCGAGACCTCGCCGTGGCGGTATTCGCGAACGCCGGTGGTGACCGCGCGGATAAGGCGACAAAAGACGCGCTCAAGACGCTCATCCGACGCTACGCGCCACCGGTCCACAAGTAGCCCGCTCGGCGTTGTCTAACTCTCGATGCAACGGAGTGCGCGCAGCGACCTTCAAATGAATCGGTCCTTGAAGCGCGCGCCGGCTGATCGTATCGTTAGGCGCTCAGACGTGCCAGGAGATAATCAGGCTCATGGGTACTCGTTTTGAAGAGTTGGAAAAACAAGCCCGAGCGTTGAAACGGGCTTAATGCCTCTCACCCCCGGATAGTCTAAGCGCTTGAAAATGTTGACATCTTTTCGTCGGCAGTGCCGTTTTGGTTCATGCTTGACCCACTCACCTGGTACAGGTCGCTGCGTCAGGACGGATACGATGCCTCTCACCACAACGCATCGCAAGTAGCCGTAATTGTTGAATTCTCGCGCCGGCCAGTTCGTTTTACCCCCGCTCTGTCAAGGACCCTTGACCCGTCGCCGGCAACTGGGACCGCTGGAGCTCTCCAAAGCTTCAGAGGCTAACAGTTGGCACCAATTGAGTCGGAGAGAGTCGCGGCGCACTCTCGAATTAGGTTCCAGCCGTCGCTTTCTAAACGGCTGATTCGCGCTGGCGAACGCCACAGGATTCACTGTATATGACGCGTTATATCTCGCGCTCGCCATCCGGCTGGAGACGCGAATGATCAGAGCGGACGCTCGACTGGCAGCAGGTCTGGCCGCGATTCCCATGACGGCCGGTCACATCCAGCTTGTGCAGACATTCACGGGGCTGACTGGCAAGAATGAAGACGTCATTACCAGTATGCTGAAAAAGTCACCGCGACGGCGCGAAAGACGAAAACTCCGTCAGCGATCAGGTTGATGCGCTATTTGCAGAGCCCCGCTGGGCGGGGCGCGAAGAGTTGTAGCCCAGGGCGTGAGCCCTGGGTTGTAAGATTAACACCCCTGTGTCGAGCCTCGCTGGGCGGGGCGAAAGAGTTTTGCAATGGCAGGACAGATGGCCAAGCCATTTGAGCGTAGGGTTTGAAGAAGCGGAGGCCATAAACTCTCTGGCCTGGAAAACTCTGTCGCCGCTACGCGGCTGCCCCGTTGTTCAGGATATCCGTAGACCCAGGGCTTAACGCCCTGGGCTACAATTCTTGGCGCCTCGCCCAGCGGGGTAATGTAAAACTTCACAGTTGAAACACCCATTGCCTGTCACCATCGTGATGCGCAAAGTCTGCCGTGATTGAATTCTTCTCGAATAAAGTGCTGTTTTTGGCCAGATTGTAGCCGCGGATTTTCGCAGGAGCGCGCAACCCCTGAACGGTCTCCATTGCAGAATTACGGGCCCTTTGCCGATAACCACACTCTCTAGTTGATTCGAACGGCGCGCTCTTCACGCATGGAGTGGAGCATTATGGAGCGGATCTTCGACGAGAGTCCGCTTCCTCATGCGCGCGGCTGCGTATCTTTTTCACGCGGGCGTTTAGCCCGTGCCCGACGCGAACAACCCGGCTCCGCGCGTGTTAACATCTCAACACTAAGACTCGTCCGAACCAGTGAGAATGCGAAAATGAGAATCAAGATCCGAGCGATTCCGGTTTTAGCTACGGCTCTGGCCATTGGCTCTGGGGTCTGGGCTCACCCTGGCATTGGAATTGTCATGGATTCGCGGGGAAATGTGTTCTACACGGATTTAAGGCATGTGTGGAAGATTTCCCCTGATGGGAAGAAAACCATCGCCGTCCGCAATGTTCACACGCATGAACTGTGCCTGGATGCTGACGATAATCTCTACGGCGAGCATTTATGGTACGAAGGGGAAAGGACGGATAAATGGGGACATTACGTTTGGCGTCTGCAGCCGGATGGTCGTCTTGAAAAAATCATTCCGCCGCGAGAAGGATTTCTTCAGAACTACAGTTTCATACGAGACCGGCGTGGAAACATGTACTGGGCGGATCGGGGCTCTCAAACACGGATACAAAAGCGAACACCTGACGGGCACATTCAGACGCTCGCTTCAACGAGCAATTTCCAGGACGTTCGATGGATGATGTCAACACCTGAGGGAACACTGTACCTGATCGATTACGCTAGCCATTACGCAGATCTGTATCGCATAACAACCGATGGAAAGATCGTGCGCGTGGCTCGAGATCTAGGCGAGACGGCGTGGTGGCAGTTTGTCGTCGGGGATCGACACGTGGTGATGGGACTGTGGACTGACTCGGCCGAAAATGTCTACGCGGCCGTGTATGGCGGCCGCCTCGTCAAGAAAGTCTCGCCCGATGGACACGTCTCAGTGATAGCACGCTCGTCGGTTCCGTGGTCCCCGACCGGTGGAATGATCGCGCGCAATGGCGACTTGTGGCTTCTAGAGTATTCGGTGACCAACGCCGCTCGGGTCCGTCGCATTAGCAAAGACGGCCGGCGGACAACATTTTGAAAGAGATGGAAACCTGCCTCCAAATGAATGTCAAGTTCATCGATGAGATAGACTCGCAGATTAGCTACGCGCAATTCTCCCTCGCAAAATTCACTGGCTGGGGCATCGGTTACAATACAGGCGTGGATGTGAAGAGAATCATCTGGAGCGCGAACTGGGTTCCTGGAGGGCGCGAAGGAAGATCAAAAACCGAAACATCCAGAGGAGGAATTTATCCATCAGGCAGTCCGAGTGGATATAGAGTGCCTGTTTGTTTACTCCCAAATTCTTGTTACGCGCGTTCTGCCACTTCTTAGATTAGCCATTCCTGACGCCAAGCAGTCGAAGACCCTCGCTGCATTCTATAAGGAAATGCCGACAATGCCTCTCACCAAAGTCGTGCGTAAGGAAATGCCGACAATGCCTCTCACCAAAGTCGTGCGTAAACGCCT
>DASXTB010000269.1:0-16314 GCA_036505615.1 Acidobacteriota bacterium | reverse complement strand
GGATCGGCTTGCATACCCCACTAAACTGGCCTGGGGCGAAATTTGCGAAAGAAAAATGATCGGGACTGTAAAATTTGTTGGGAAAGGGAGATCGAAAACGACCGCTTCAGAGCGGTAAGTCAGCGTCAAAATGGCAAATTACCTGCTCAAACGTGAGACGGAGTAGTTTGCTTCGTCCGCGTCAAAATGGCAAATTACCTGCTCAAACGTGAGACGGAGTAGTTTGCTTCGTCCAAACGTGAGACGGAGTAGTTTGCTTCGTCAGCCTGAAAACCCACCTGCACATGACCGGGTGTCCCATTCGGTGTCCCCAATGCGCTACTGGTGGATCTGAATGTTGCCGCTTCGAAGCGTGCCTCCCTCCGTTGGGCCCCCTGAAACGGATATTGTGAAGCTGTCACCGGTTCCAGGTTCGCCGTTGTCTGTTACCGGCGCGCCATTGTTGGTGCAGGTTCCACCGAAGGTAACTGTGTTGCCGGCGATGGCAAATGAGGTGAATATCACGCTGTGTACCTTTGCGCTGTTAGCGTGGTCGACATACTGCACATCGCCGTTGATCGATCCGTCCGACGCCTGTCGCTGGACGATGAAGCCGAAGGTGCCAATGCCGTTGGCGACATTAATAGAGCCGCCACCGGTCACCTTGCCCACAGTCGGAGGTGGCGGGAGCCCTATATCGGTAATTTTCGCAACAAAGGCATCGTTAAGGCCACCACCGAAAGTGGTTTGGAAACCTCCTGAGGTCGTTGGGAAAGTTGTAGACGCGGTATCGCCAGTCACGTAGGCGTTAGCGAAGGCGTCCACGGTTATGTCGCGTCCTATGTCATCAGAAACACCACCCAGGTAACTAGAGTAGACAAGCCAGTTGCCCAAAGGATTGATCTTCGCCACGAAGGCGTCGTAGCTGCCGCCCCCAAAGGCTGGCTGGAAAGCACCTGACGTCGTCGGGAAATTTGTGGACTGGGTTGGACCTGTAACGTAGGCATTGCTTGAACCATCTATAGCAATTCCATAGCCAAAATCGTCTGCGCTCCCGCCAAGAAATGTACAGTACACGAGAGACGAAGCTCCCACGGCAAAGGGATTCACCTTCGCCGCGAAGACATCGTATCCGCCGCCAATGGAGCCCTGGAACGCATTTACTATGGGGAAATCGGATGAGTTGGTGACGCCGGTAATGTAGGCATTACCCATCACATCCAGGGCAATGCGAGCAGGGAGACCCTCATTGTTGGTGCCGCCGAGGTAAGTGGAGTAAAGGAGCCCACTGCCGGCCGCGTTGAACTTTGTAAGGTAATCGTCCCCATTCCCCCCTTTATAAACAGTTTGAAACGCTCCTGCGGTCGTGGGGAAGTCACTTGAGAGTGTCGAACCGACCACGTGGGCGTTACCGAACGTGTCGACAGCGACACTCTCTGCCCGATCTCCCCCACTCGATCCGCCCAGATAGGTTGAGTAGACAAGAGAGGCCGCGCCGGAGGAGGCGGGATTCAACTTCGTTACGAAGCCGCTTTGACCACCAGGAAAAGTAGTCTGAAACGATCCTGAGGTGACCGGGAAGTTGCTCGACTGGGTCAGTCCTACAACGTAGGCGTTGCCCGAGGCATCTACCGCCAAGCCTTCGCCTCCTAACTCCAAGCCGCTGCCGCCGAGGTATGTGGAGTACAGCAGCACGCTACCTGAGGAATTCAACTTCGCAACAAAGGCATCTTCGCCCCCAGCGTACGAAGCTTGGAATGCGCTCGAAGTCACAGGGAAATTAGTGGAAGTTGTCAGTCCTGAAATGTAAGCATTATCCAAAGCATCCACTGCTATGCGCAGCCCCGCATCGTCTCCGCTTCCGCCAAAATAAGTAGAGTACACGAGCCCGGAGCCTGTGGGGTTCAGCTTCGTTACGAATACGTCGAAAACCCCGCTGAACGAAGTTTGAGGAGCCCCTGCCACTATCGGAAAGTTGGTCGAAGTAGTCTCGCCAGTTATATAGGCATTGCCAGCGGCATCCACTGCGATACCAGTGCCGTCGTCAGAACCGCTACCTCCAAGGTAGGTCGAATAAAAGAGCACTGGGTCGATTACTAGCGTCTTGCTTGCATCAAAGGCTCCTACATGAATACCAACCGAATGTGCGTTCTTGAGTACGTAGTCACCGGAGATTTCCCGCCGAGCGCCGTCGGCATTCTGGTAGACAACCGGCTTGCGCTGACGGATCGCGCCGCTGCCCGTGTGAAGAATTAGGTCGCCCCGGCCATCCACTTCGAGTTTTTCTGTGCCCTGAAATCTGAGCACGATCTTAGTAGGATCGCCACCGGGGCGAACCACGAAGTCGTACTCAAGTTGGCGCTGGTTACCGTAATAGACTAAGTCCACACCGGGATACACGTTTGCGTATTTAACTGAGGAATAAGCGGGGATGTTCGTTCGCCATGTCGCCGGGTCTTTTCCGATGAAGTAATTAACTTGTCCTGGCAATTCCTCCACACCAGTGATTTGAACTTTCCGGTTAGCTTTTCTAAGGCTCATGCGAACAACTGTACTACCGCTGGTTTGCAGCCTCTTATGGCCATCGAAGCCATCTACTAAACCAGATTCTCTTCGGGTCTCCGGGTTTGATGGAGTTCGCAGCTCCAGCACTGCCTCTGTAGAAGTCAAGAACAGTGTGTGACCTCTGCCTCGGGACAGAAACCTAACCGTTTTATCCGTTTGGCCCCGGTTGGTTTCAAACTGCAGAGGCAATTTGCTGAAGGTTTCGCTTAGCTGAGCCCGGCCTGATTGGATCTTGGATCGAAGTCGAAGTGCCAGCCGCTGTGACGTTACTAGCACGTACGCCGAAGGGATACACTGAACCAGAGAGCTCGGCTGCCATGGATCGGGGAGCGATCTCGGCCTTTTGTGAAAGAACCAGAATCGCAAAGAAGAAGGATGGAAAAAGCAAGAAAGGGCTTCTGAGCATTAACCTAGTCAACATAAACGCCTCCTTAGGAAAGATCTGCTCAACTACGCCTCACCGGCGGTTCTGGCAGATGTCGTATGGTGGTGCAGCAAGGCATAAACGAATCTCGTGAGAAGCAACCTCACCGTCATCGTCTTTTGGTTTCGAGGTTTTTCAAGAGTGCAAAACGTGGCAGAATAGGGCAATTTCGCGCGCATTGAGGCGCTTGCAAAAAGGAGACATCCGTGGCTCCGCCAGAGGAGAACAAACTGGTCGGCTGGAAGGAAATTGCCAGCTACTTCCGCCGAGATGTCACTACAGTCAAACGCTGGGCCAAAACCCGCGGCTTGCCTGTGCACCGACTCCCTGGAGGAGCGAGACACCCAGTATTTGCATACGCTGAGGAACTGCAATCTTGGGTAAGAGGCGCTCGACGAAACGATGTCTCACCCGACCTTGATTCCCCACTTGGTGACGAGAGAGCAGTTTCTCCACCGCTCTCGCTTCCACTTCCGCTAAAGCGCCGCATGCTGCTCAGCGGCTGGCTAATTTTCACCCTAACCGTCGGGTTTGTTCTCGGCCTTTCTGCCGGAGCGCTCATTTTGTTTCGCGCACGACCCGGCGCTCCAGTAAAGGTCAGTTTCAACGATCGAACAATGTCTGTCTGGGATGCGAAAGGCAAAGTGGTATGGACCTATGAATTCCCAGAATCACCAGAAGAGTTTTCCGACAGTGAATGGACCTGGCGGGTGCAGTTTGTGGATGACAGTAGCGGACATAGAATCCTTGTGGCGCCGCATTTTCGTCCATACCCAGGACAACAGATTAGGCGGCACACCCTCTATAGCTTTTCCACCGACGGCAAGTTGCTCTGGCATTACGAACCGGAACTAACGTTAACGTTTAACGGGAAATCTTTCGGGGGGCCCTGGGTTATCAAGGCCATCTGCCTAATCTCTGATGCGGATGACAAGAACGTTTGGGTTGCCCTCAATCACTCGACCTGGTGGCCTTCCTTTGTGGCAAGATTAGATCTTGCCTCCGGCCGTGCCTCAGTTCGCTTCATCAACCCCGGTTGGGTGCTCGGACTCGCTCATGTGCACAACTCGCTGGGGTCCTACGTTCTTGTGGGAGGCGTGAACAACGAGTACCGGGCTCCTGCCCTCGCCGTACTGGATCAGAACCAGGCTTCCGCCAGCTCTCCTCCAGGTGACGAGCAACAATTTAAGTGTGACGGTTGCTCGACGGGCCAACTTCTGCGGTACGTCATCTTTCCCCCATCTGAACTCAGTTCGATCGAAGGCAACAGGTACGACAATCATCTTGGATTTAGAGTTCTCCAAAATGAAATCTTGGTAACAATCGCGGAGATTCCCTTCCCCAGGGCGGCTGCCATTGAGAACTGCGACTCGATATACAAATTATCTAAGGAGCCCGATCTTATACCAGTGTCGTATAGCCTAGATGACAAGTATTGGGATCGTCACCGAAGTCTAGAAAAAGAGGGAAAATTAAATCACTCGCTTGAGACGTGCCGCGATCATATGCCAAAGAAAATACGCGTGTGGGAACCGAAAGGCGGTTGGCGGGATGTCCTGCTGCGCAGCGGAGATTAATTAACGCCGAAACCCTGACTGTACTTCAGAGCCCCAATGACACGTCCGATCTGCATTCCGCCATATTGCTGAGAAGGTGTGAAAAATCCATCCAATCGTACGGGCAGCCCTAGGTGTCCGCCCGCCGCAACAGCTGGCGGATTAGCAAACAAATTGCACGGTTCCGGCGGATGCACTTCGGAACGGAGCCAAGAAAAATCTGCTCGATTCTGCAGCGGGCGACCACGCGGGGTCGCCGGTACAGATTGGACCAATTTTTTCACAGCTTACTGACGAAAACCCTGAGACGGCCCTCAGGCCGTCTCTCCGCTAATCGGCGGTATGAGGTGGTATGAGGTCGCTCGCTAGCGACTTGATGGGAAATCTAGTTGAAGCATCGGCGCAAACAGAAATCTGCCATGGGACTGGTTTTGGGTCGAACAGCTCCAACCCTCACTGAATCAACTTCTGAAACTCGGGACGGTAGCGGACGCTATCCAGGTCTGATGTCACAGGCTTTAAGTCCTCGCGCAATTTTTGCTTCCAGCGCGGCGGGTCCGTCTTGACGGCTTTGTCCAGGTAGGCCAGGGACTTTTCGATGTCTTTCAGCCGCGCATACAAGACTCCCATCCGGTAATACAACACTCCGTCATGGATACCATAACTCTCTGCCTGGCGAAATGCGGTCAGCGCTTCGGCCGTGTTCTTTTGTCCGTCCTTGAGAAGCGCCAGATTGAACCAGGCCTCGGCAAAGTCGGGCTTGAGCTGTGTCGCCTTCCGAAAAAATTCTTCCGCCATCGCATCCACATGGTTGCGCGCATAAGCCATGGCAAAATCAAACGCCGTTTCCGCCGTTGGTTTCAGCTCGTGCGCTTTGCCGTAGGATTGCAGAGCGCGGACCGGGTCTTCCATCCGAAAGGCGAGTTCTCCTGTCATCGAGTAAACCTCGGCCTCCTTCGGGTTGTCTTTTGCAGCTTGGGTCAGGACGGCATCGGCTCGCTCCAGTTTGTTCTCCTGCAGCAGCGCCGTTATCAGGAATCTGTGCGCTTCAGACCACTTCGGCTGCAGCTCGATGGCGCGCCAGAACGAGTCTTGGGCGGCGGATTGCCGATTGGTGAGCATCTGAATCTTGCCCAGCTCCGTCCAGGCATCAGCATTCTTTGGGTCCAGTTTGGTGGCTCTTTCGGCATATTTGAAAGCCTCATCCATGCGGTCCAAACCCGCCATCAGAAGCGCCAGGTTCAGATGCGCTCCCGCGTCGTTAGGCGAAAGTTCGACAAATTTCTGGTAATACTTCAGCGCCTCGTCTGTCTTGCCGCTTTTATGAGCCATCAAAGCAAGCCGGTAATACGCCTCGGGAAGGTTGGGATTGGCGTCAACTGCTCTCTGCAGGAATTCCCGGGCCTGATCGGTTTTGCCGTCCTCGAAATAAATGTCACCCAGCAAGCTGAGCGCGTCGGCGTGTTTCGGATTGGCCTGCAGTACTTTCTGCAAGTGATCCTTGGCCTGACTAACCTCGCCCAGGGCTTTCAAATTCAGCGCCGCCAGATAATGGGTATTCGCACTCAAAGCCGAAGCTTCAGGCGCCTTCTGAAGCACCGTGCCAAAATGGCCCAGCGCCTTAAGCGGATCATGCAAGCGCGTGTAAATAATGCCCAGGTTAAAAGCCGCCGCGACCAAGCTGGGATCCAACTGGAGCGCCTTCTGAAACAACGCGATTTGCTGATCTGAATTCTCGGCCGCTGTGCCAACCAGGTCCTCCGCTTCCTTGAAGTACTTGGCAGCTTCCAACTGTTGCGGCGTGGGACCGCTTTTCTGGGTGCTCTTCGCCGGTGGTTTTGAGGGCGTCTTGGGTCGAGTTTTCTCAGGGGCCTGTTGATCCGAAGCCACGTGCGGCAGCGTAGATGCCGTCGAGGCCCAAATCAGCGGCGTCTGAGGAAATGTTAGAAATAATAATAGTAAGAATCGTTTCTCCATAAGGTCGCTGTAGGGGCGACCCTGCGTGGCCGCCCGTTTTTTTCCGACATTGGCGGATAGATTCGGGCGGCTACGCAGGGCCGCCCCTACGTTTCAGATAGATCTTTCAAAGTCGAAGCTTCACTCGATATCCTCAAAATGTGTCAGTTGCTTGAATTCTCTGTAGCGCTTCTGGATTTCGGGAAAAGTCAGCTCCTGCAACCGATCCAGACTGAATTTCTCGACGTTGAACGAAGCCATCACCGATCCGAAAATGATCGCCTTCCGGATCGCGGCCTCCGACAGATCCTGCGCCGCGGCCAGGTAACCAACAAAACCTCCCGCGAAACTGTCGCCGGCGCCGGTGGGATCGAAAACATCCTCCAAGGGAAAGGCCGGAGCTCCGAAAACCGACTTATCCTGCATCATCACCACGCCATACTCCCCTCGCTTTATCACCAGTGCTTTCGGACCCCAGGAAAGAATCTTTCGTCCGGCACGATACAAGTTAGGCTCATTTGCCAGTTGCCGGGTCTCTGCGTCATTGATAATTAAGATGTCCACTAATTTTAAAGTTTCAAGCAGCGACTTGAAACTGTTCTGAATCCAGAAATTCATGGTATCGCAAGCGACCAACTTTGGCCGGTTGACCTGATGCACCACGTCGCGCTGCAAATCAGGATGGATGTTGCCAAGAAAAAGAAACTCCGCTTTGCGATGTTTGGCCTGCAGGCGCGGCTTGAAGCTTTCAAAAACGTTTAACTGGGTATCCAGGGTCTTGCAGTCATTGAGTGCAAACCCGTATTCCCCCGACCAACGAAACGTCTTCCCTTGGGCTCGCTCGAGGCCGTCTATATCCACGCCGCGATTACGAAATAGGCTCAGATCCTTCTCCGCAAAATCTTCTCCCACCACAGCTACCACCGATACATCGCTGAAGTAACTGGCTGCAATAGAAAAATATGTCGCAGACCCGCCCAGGACCTCTTCCGCTGTACCAAACGGGGTCTTGACGCTGTCGTATGCCACGCTTCCGACTACGAGAATGGCCATCGCTCATTGCTCCAGGTACTTTTTCAAGATCAGTTCCAGCCTGGTCTGTGTCTCGCCGGGGATCAGCTTACGCTCCGTCAGAATTGCATACCGCAGCGCGTTCTGGCAGTCGCAACGGGATTGGCGCGGTATCTCGGCAACGCTGGCCGCTATCAGCTTCTGCGCATTGGCCGCATTTTGTTTCAGGTATTTCAGCACCATGTCTGCCGTAACCGGTTCCTCTTCTTTATGCCAACAATCGTAATCGGTAACCAGGGCGATGGTGCAATAGCAGATTTCCGCTTCGCGGGCCAGCTTGGCTTCCTGTAAATTCGTCATGCCGATCAAGTCCACACCCCAACTGCGATAGAGAAAAGACTCGGCGCGCGTTGAAAACTGCGGGCCTTCGATGCAGACATACGTTCCGCCGCGTTTGACGGGCAAGTGAATGCTCCGGGCGGCCTTCTCAATGATGTCGGAGAGCTCCCAACACACCGGGTCGGCCATGGAGACATGGGCGGCAAGTCCATCTCCGAAGAATGTCGATTTGCGCGCATAGGTGCGATCGATAAACTGATCAGGCAGCACAATGTCGAGTGGCTTATGCTCGATTTTCATGGAGCCGACGGCGCTGGCAGAAAGAATTCGACTTACGCCCAGGATCTTGAAGCCGTAAATGTTGGCCCGAAAATTCAGCTCCGACGGGAGCACTCGATGGCCTCGTCCGTGCCGGGCCAGAAATGCCACTTTCCGGCCACCCAGGTTGCCGAGAACATATTTATCTGAGGGGTCCCCAAACGGAGTAGATACGGCATACTCTTCCAATTCCTCCAAACCTTCCATTCTATACAACCCGCTTCCCCCGATGACTCCGATTTCAGCCTCAGCCATACTGCTGCTCCTCTTCTATCTACGCGCCCGCAAATCGCATGTCCTTAATCAGCTTCTTCCTTAAAGAGATATTTGTCCCCATCCCGATATACTCTTCCCACAGGCCGAAAGGCTTCGTGCTCGAAAACCAACAGCCAATTCTCTTCTGCCATACGCGGCAGCAACTTCTTTTTCGTTGCCAGAGTAGTGACCGGGTAGAGATCGAAACCCATGATCCAGGGAAGCGCGATGTGGTTGACCGTGGGCATAATGTCGGCCAGGAAAACCAGCACCTTCCCTGCCCGCTCAACTCGAACCGATTGGTGGTGGGCCGTGTGGCCGGGTGTGACGAAGACCGAAATTCCAGGCAACAATTCGGCATCTCCATCCAAAAGTTCAAAGCTGGCGCCGATGCTTTCCCAGTTCTTTGCCAGGTAGCTCGCTCGGCTCCGTTCATTCGGAAACCGGGCCGCTTCCATTTCTCCTCTCTGCACAAGATAAGTGGCTCGGGCAAAGGTGGGACGTATTTGATCGCCTGCAATCATCGTGTTTCCGCCACAGTGATCAAAATGGAGGTGGGTATTGATGACGCAGTCTATATCCTCCGCAGCCACTCCAACAGCCTCGAGTTGCGATATAAGCGTACTGCCCTGATCGATGCGAAAGATGTCTCGAAACTTGGCATCTTCCTTGGCGCCAATCCCCGTATCGACCAAAACAGTCTTCTCGGGCGTCTGAATGAGAAGACTGTTGAGGCCAAGTGGAATCCGGTTTTTCTCATCAGATTGGATGACGCGCGACCAGAGGACCTTGGGTATGACTCCAAACATCGCCCCTCCGTCGAGCCAGAAGCGGCCATCGCTCAACAGATGGAGCTTCCAGTCTCCCATCTGAAAAGTGTAAGGGGTTGTCAAAGTCATCGAGAGACCCGAATTGTGCTGCGGAGATTAGTGTAAAAAAGGATATAGAAGATAATTAGAAGATGTTAGAGGATATTAGATATTAGAGGATATAGAGGATATGGGGGGATATTAGAGGATATAAAGGTGAAAATATTTTCGTGATCACGCTAATCCCTGATTATGCCTCTCCATATCGTTTCATCTGGTTTATATCCTCTTCATATCCTTTTCATATCTCCTTCATATCCTCTTCATACCTTCTCACTTTCCATCCTCTCTCGACACACGCATGGGCTGCTGGCATAGCTCAATCAAGATCCCTCCAGTCGATTGCGGATGAATAAATGCGATGCGGCTTCCTCTCGCGCCCAGTCGTGCCCGTTCGTCGATCAATTTCACCCCCATCGTTCTCAAACGTCCCAACTCCGCGTCAATATCGTCGACCTCCAGGGTGAGGTGATGGAATCCCTCTCCTCGCTTTTCGATGAACCGGGCTACCGGCGATTCCGGAGAAGTTGCCTCTAAAAGCTCGATGTATGCATCGCCAACTTTCAACATGCCCACTTTCACTCCCTGGTCTTCTACGTTTTCTATCGCTTCCAGTTCCAACCCCAGGACCGAATTAAAAAACTTCCTGGAAGCTTCGATAGACCGAATCGCCAGCGCGAGATGATCGATTTTCTTTATCACGATACTTTCTTAATATCTACCGAAGCCAAGATCTCTTCCGTGATGGAATAAGGGTCCCTTTGCTTTTCAAGAATCTGGGCGGCATAACTGCGCATGCGCTCTTTAGCCACCAAAGGCTCGATCTTCTCTCCCAGCCTGCGCAATAGCAAAGTCATCAGCTTCAGTTCCTCTTTCTCCGCTCGACGCTGCTTGATGTCGCGGGTTTGGTGGGATCGAAAACTATCAATCGCATCCGTCAACTGCGCGATTCCGGCGTTTTGCGTGGCGATGGTCTTGACCAGCCGCACCTCCCAGCCATCAGGCCGCCGGGTGGTCAACAGCATAGATTGAAGCTGACGTTCTATCTTATCGGTGCCTTCACGGTCGGACTTATTCAATACAAAAATGTCACCGATCTCCATCAGACCTGCTTTGATGGTCTGTATTTCGTCGCCCAAGCCGGGAACCAGAACAACCAGAGTGACGTCTGCCGTGCGAACTATGTCCACCTCGTCCTGACCGGCGCCAACTGTCTCGATCAGGATCATTTCGAATCCCGCCGCATCCAAAATCAGCGCCACATCATCGGTAGCGCTGCTTAATCCGCCCAGCCTGCCTCGCGTCGCCATGCTGCGAATGAAAATTCCCGGATCGGTGCTGCGTGCCTGCATGCGTATCCGGTCGCCCAGAATAGCGCCACCGGTGAAGGGGCTGGTCGGATCCACAGCGATGATCCCGACGCGCTTTTGCCGGCCACGATAGTATTCGGCCAGACGATCGACCAGCGAGCTTTTCCCCGTTCCCGGAGCCCCGGTGACACCGACTATATAGGCATTCCCCGAATGCGCAAATAAGGCCTTCAGCAGATCCGCCGACTGAGGAGTGCCATTTTCAACCGACGTGATAGCCCGGGCAATGGCCCGCGTATTTCCCTTCAGCACTTCGTCAGTTAGACTTGTTTGTTTCGGCATTAGTTGATGGGTGTCGCAGACCGGGGGCGCCGCGCAAAACGCGCGCTCTGCCCCCGGCTATTCTATCTGACGCCTTCGGCGTCTCCAGTCTGCTGCTTGGGCCGCCAGTGCAATATTTGGTTGCCGCCCTGCCCCGCTAGGTCTGCGGCGAAGGTTTGTGAATAAGCAAACACAACCTTAAGTATTCCGCAGCAGTTCTCTTGCAATCACAATCTTCTGAATCTCGCTCGTTCCTTCGCCGATGGTACACAACTTCGAATCACGCCAGTACTTTTCGGCCGGATAATCCTTAATATAACCGTAACCTCCATGGATTTGGACCGCCTGCTCGCAGACCCAGACGGCGGCCTCCGAAGCACAGTACTTGGCTGTCGATGATTCCTTAGGGATTCTTTTCCCCTGGTCCTTCAACCAAGCGGCTCGATAGGTGAGCCACCGGGCTGCTTGGGTGCGCGCTTCCATTTCGGCCAGCTTAAACTGCACACCCTGGAATTCTGAAATCGGCTTGCCGAATTGTTCTCGCTCCTGGGCGTATTTGACCGCACAATCGAGGGCACCCTGCGCAATCCCCACTGCCATGGCGGCAATGGAAATGCGGCCACCGTCGAGCACCGTCAACGCATCAGTGAATCCTTCGCCCACTCTACCCAGCACGTTTTCTTTCGGCACTCGGCACTCTTCCAGGATTAGAGACGCCGTGTCACTGGCACGACAACCGAGTTTGTTCTCCTTCTTGCCGGAGACCAGGCCCGCAGTTCCCTTCTCAATAATGAAGGCCGTGATTCCATGGTTCTTCTGCTCCGGATCGGTGGATGCCATCACTACGAAGATGTCGCCGTAGGTTCCGTGCGTGGTAAAGTTCTTCGAACCTCGAAGCACCCAGTCTCCACCTTCCCTGACCGCGCTAGTTCGCAACCCAGCCGCGTCGCTTCCTGACGAAGGTTCTGTCAAGGCCCAGGCTCCAAGCTTGCTGCCGGAGGCCAGCGGCGCCAGGTATTTTTTTTTCTGCTGCTCGGTGCCGAACAAAAAAAGATGGTTGCAGCAAAGCGAGTTGTGTCCGGCGACGGAAAGCCCCACCGAGCCATCCACGCGTGAAAGCTCCTCGATGGCTATCACGTATTCGACGTATCCCAGCCCTGCCCCATCGTATTCTTCGGGAAAAATTATCCCCATCAATCCCAAGTCTGCAAGTTTAGGAATCAACTCAGTGGGAAAATGCTGGGATTCGTCCCATTCCAAGGAGTGTGGCGCAATCTCCCGCCGGGCAAAGTCCCTGACAGTCTTCCGCAGCAGCTCCTGGTCTTGCGTGTAAGCAAACTCCACGTGTCGTCTCCCGAGGGACTTATAACATAAGTCTTAGAGAAACCGACGTGAATCGGCGCTTAGCCCGCGCCGCGATCACTCCCATGACCGCTGTGTCCTTTGTGTCCGTAGTGGTGCAAAAAGATTGAACCACAAAGGACACCAAGGACACGACGGCGCAAGAAACCGCGTGTTACTTCGACCTTAGTTTTCAATAATGTCATTGGAACAGAGTTCGCCATGCACAATGCTGGGGTTAAGGGCGGACGACAAAATCGTTCTTGTTTACTTTGATTTCGGGAAGAACTGACTAATACCGCGATCATAAATCAAAGCTCCCAACAGTGCTCCCAGGATCGGTCCGACAATGGGGACCCAGAAGATCAGTTTTCCGTCTGTCAGGCCGTTGTTCTTAAACCCTGCCAGAACCGTGAACAGCCGTGGCCCGAAATCTCTTGCCGGATTGATTGCGTAGCCGTGCATCCCGCCCCAGGAGACACCGATTGCCACCACAACCAGCCCGATCAGCAGCGGCGTCAGATTAGCACCAGGAGGCTGGTTGCGTTCATCGGTAATCGCTAGAATCATTCCCATCAGGATAGCGGTGCCAATGAGCTGATCGACAAGCCCCGGCCAAAGCAGGTCAGGAAATGCCGGAAAAGTTGTGAAAACTCCGGCAGTGTTGCTCAGTGTCGGGTCCACACGCCGGAATGCCGGTAGATAGTTGAGGAACACAAGCGAAGCACCGGCAAGCGCTCCCAGCAGCTGCGAGATCGTGTAAGGCAAGACCTTTTGCCAAGGAAACTTGCGGAAAACCGCCAGCGCCAGTGTCACCGCGGGGTTCAGGTGGGCCCCGCTGATCTTGCCTGCCACGTAGATACCCATGGTAACGGCCAGCCCCCACCCCAGAGTGATGTTGGTATAGCCCCCTTTGACGACCTCGCCGGGAATTCCACTGCCAAACAACACCACCATGGCAACCACTCCGTCACCCAGGACGATCAAGACCATGGTGCCCAGGAATTCCGCTGAAAGTTCTCCTGCAAGTTTTCTCGTCATCACCGTCCTCAAATTAAGAATGAAGAATTAAGAATGAACAATGAAGAATCGGTCACCAGTCACAGGTCATCGGTCATATCACCAATGACGAATAACATATGACGAGTTTTTCATTCTTAATTCTTCATTCTTCATTGAGTTCTGGCCCACCCGCGGGCTCGTTCCACCGCGCGCTTCCACCCTGCATATTCGGCCTCGCGTTGTGAAGCGTCTGCAGCAGGCAAGAACGCCCGCTCTTCCTGCCAAGCCGCAGACAGCTCATCTCGATTCTTCCAGAATCCAACCCCTAACCCGGCAAGATAGGCGGCGCCCAGCGCCGTGGTCTCGGTAGTCAACGGACGCCTCACGGTGGCCCCCAGCACATCGGCCTGGATCTGGCACAATAAGTCATTGCGGGCCGCCCCGCCGTCCACGCGCAGCTCAGCCAGCCGCAAACCGGAATCACGCTGCATCGCCTCTGCCACATCTCGCGTCTGGAATGCCATCGCCTCTAGCGTGGCGCGCGCCAGGTGAGCGCGGGAGCTGCCGCGCGTCAGGCCGACGATGGTGCCTCGCGCGTAGGCGTCCCAGTAGGGCGCGCCCAAACCCACAAAGGCGGGCACAAAATAAACACCATTGGAATCAGGCACGCTCCGCGCCAGCGCTTCAATTTCAGCCGCCGTCGAGAGAATTCCCAGTTCGTCGCGCAGCCACTGGACGGCCGCGCCGGCAATAAAGACGGAACCCTCCAGCGCGTACTCTACCCGCTCGTCCAAGCCCCAGGCGATTGTCGTCAGCAGTCCTGAATCACTGGCGACGGCCCGCTCTCCGGTATGCATGAGCATAAAGCAACCGGTTCCGTACGTGTTCTTCATCATTCCAGGGCGACAACAAGCCTGGCCGAACAGCGCCGACTGCTGATCGCCCGCGACGCCCGCAATGGGAATGGGGGCGCCAAATAGCTCCGGCATGGTTTCCCCAAACACGCCCGATGAGGGCCGCACCTCCGCCATCCCCGCGCGCGGAACATCGAGCAGCTCCAGTAACTCTTCGTCCCAGCTACGGCGGTGGATGTCATAAAGAAGTGTCCGCGAAGCGTTCGAGTAGTCGGTGGCGTGGACCTTCCCACCGGTCAAGTTCCAAAGCAGCCATGTGTCCACCGTGCCAAAACAGATCTCGCCCCGGCGAGCGCGTTCCCTGACGCCCGGCAGTTGGTCCAGCATCCACTTTATCTTGGTGCCGGAAAAATATGCATCCACGACCAAACCCGTTCTTGCGCGGATCAAAGGATCCATTCCCTGGGCGCGAAGTGAGTCGCAAATCAGAGCGGAGCGGCGGCACTGCCATACGATGGCGTTGGCAACGGGCTTTCCGGTGCGCCGCTCCCACGCCAGCGTCGTCTCGCGTTGATTCGTGATTCCGATGGCGGAAATCTGGCGTACTCCGATACCTGCGGCGGCAACCACTTCCTGTGCGACGCCGATCTGGCTAGACCACAGATCGGCCGGATCATGCTCGACCCAACCAGGCTGAGGATAGATCTGCCGAAATTCGCGCTGCGCCTGGCCGGCGATTTTTCCGGCGCGATCAAATAACAGCGCGCGGGAACTGGTTGTCCCCTGATCCAGCGCCAGTATGTAGGACTTTCTACCTGAGGTCATGTGTCGATGATTATTATTGATTTGCTCGCGTAGAAGATTAAACCATTTTCATTTTGAGGGGTATTTAGTTCTTCTGCTGGACAGGCCATTAAGATCTGGTAGCATAACCACAAGCCAATGAGATGTGAAAAGTTTACAGCGCCGGCCTCTGAATCCGCGGTGACGGGATTCTTTAACACGGCTATGGAGCATACGATTTTTTCAATGCTTGCGATGATCAGGCGAGCTGCAACTGGTTCTGAATTCTTCCTGACATTATTCCTCCTTTGTTCCTCCCTGGCGGCAGGACAAACCGCCCACGTAGATTCAGCCGGTGTCTCTCCGGTCGCGCAGCTCTTCGACAAAATCCAACTTGACGTCGACGGTGATGGTGATTTGGATCTCGTCGGGAAAACGAGCCGGTCAAGAAGTGAATGGGAGTTGTGGATAAACCAGGGCCACGACAAATGGACCAACGGCGGATCGATTGTCACTTCCATACGCGATCCTCAACTCTTGGTGGCCGACGTCAATCACGATGGCTGCGCGGACCTGGTCATTACCGACCGCGCTTTTCTCGCTTCCCCAGAGATCTGGAACGGCCGCAAAAACGGCAGTCTGGAAAAGAGCAGCTTCGATACTCCCTCTATTTCAACTCCACCGCAGAGCGAAACCAGCAATGCGCCCGAAGACCAGAGTCCGGCTCTACTGTGGCCTCAGCAATTCAGAGACGGCGCAAAGATGGCAATACTGAATTTATGCGCCACAGCTTCGTCCTCCCTCGCGAGACATATCCTCCGAGGGCAGCAACCGGTGTTTATTTCCTTTTCCTATAGCATCCGGCCTGGCCCTCGCAGTCCCCCATCGTTCTAGCCGGGATAATTCTAATCTTTAGTCCCAGCACTTTTTGCGAACACGCCCGCTGTCATCCGGCGGGGCGCGCTGATTGTGCATTTGCGTAATGACTTGAACCAAACATTTGCTTTTATGCGATTGAACAAGCGATTTACTACTTTGACACCTCAGCATTTACGGCTGACCGCAAGGGTTAGAAGGTGTGAAAAACGCGCGCGTATGCAAGCGGACTCTCGTCGGAGGATCCGCTCCCTAACGGTCGCGGCCCGGATTTCACAGCTTCTTACGCCCCGGTGGGTGCTACTGCTTTCTATTAGCGGATACGTTTTTTCGCAACCCGACCCCGATATGCCGGTTCCTGCCGCTTTGCCGCCGATTCCCCGGCGGCTCACGCTAGCGGAGAGCGAGGCCTTGTTACTTCAACGCAACCTGGCTATCGCCACTTCCCGTTATCAGATTGAAGCGGCGCGAGCTGCCAGGCTGATCGCCAGCTACAAGCCAAATCCTCTGTTGACAGTTGGCGGCGAGCAGATCCCTTTTTACTCTCCTCTGATG
>DASXTB010000268.1:0-7468 GCA_036505615.1 Acidobacteriota bacterium | reverse complement strand
GAGGCATTTATCGAGAGAAGCGGATACTCGCCCTCCATGGAAGAAATTGCCGAGCAGTTCGATATTGCTTCCGTCAATGCGGTTTTCAAGCATCTGGCGGCGCTCGAAAAGCGCGGTTTTATTCATCGGGCCAGCAATCATGCTCGCTCCATTCAGATTTTGAATCGCTCGCAGAGTGTCGAGTTGCCTCTGCTTGGATATGTAGCGGCCGGCAGTCCCATTGAAGCCATACAGAGCCCCGAAACGGTCTCGGTTCCTGAGGATTTCATATCCAGAACGAATAAGAATTTTGTGCTGCGCGTCCGAGGGTCGTCAATGATTGACGAGCACATCGAGGAGGGTGACTTTGTGATTGTCGAACAGCGAAACGCCGCCAACAACGGCGACCTGGTCATCGCTTTAATCGACGGCGATAACGCCACCTTCAAGCGTTTCTACCGCGAAGGAGGTAAGATTCGCCTACAGCCCTCCAATCCCGACTTCGCTCCGCTGATCTTGGATGAAGACCGTGTTCGGGTCCAGGGTGTGGTAATCGGCGTTATGCGCAAATACAGATAGCCAACGATTGCCTCCCGGGTGTCAGGTTTTTGGCCCAATTTGTAAGTGCGCCTCGATGGACAGGCACTCATTGAGCGAGCTAGTGGCGGTGGGCGCCCGCAACAAAGGTGAGGAGTTTCGGGTTGAGCTTGGTGGAGGGCTTGGCTCTGAAATCTCCTCACTTTTGTCTTATTAGTCATGGTGGGCTGGCAGGACGTCAAGGCTGGAGGACCTATGAAGAACTATCGCGTCAAGGTAGCAGGCAAAATTTTTGAGAATTCCGATCCCAGAGTATTGGTAAAGCGAGCAGTAGCCGCCAAGAAGTGCGGCGGCAGGGGAATCAGTTGCAGAAACTGCGGGGACGAAATCTTAGAGTCCGAACTGGCGGGCTTCGGCTATTGCATCTCGTGCATCGAGAGGGCCATTTCCGTCTTCCAGTCGCAGAAAAGAATCGCCGTCTAGTCAGAAGTGGCGTCTGCGATGGAGATCCACAGCCAGAATAAGCGAAATCCAGCGGGCAGTGTTACAATCATTCGCATGAGCACGCCGCAGGAAATTGTGGAGGAGCGAAAGAAACTCCGGCGCCTGACTTTTCTTGTGGACTTGACTACAAGCATTCTTTATCAAGATCCGGACTTGACCCTCTCGCAGGCGATAAATTTAGTGCAGAACACGGAGAAGGCGATTTTAAGGATGTTTCCCGACAAACAGTCGACTTATGACCTTATCCTGCGCCCGCGATTCGAGCGCATCCTCAATGAGCGCTGGCCTCTGGAGCCAAATGAGCAAGTCCATTAGTCGCAGTTCGTCATTTGTCATTCGATATTCCGTGGCTCCAGTCGGCGGTTTAAGCTTTCTCCTAGCGCGTTGAAGCTCAACACGGTCGCCACAATCAGGATGCCGGGAAACAAAATCCAGGGACTCTCAGTCAGGACTGTCAGCGACAGGCCCTGACGCAGAATATTTCCCCAACTCGGGTCCGGTTCTTGAATTCCTACGCCTAGAAAAGACAGCGTCACCTCGGTCATTAGAAAAGCGGGAATCAGGAAGCTCCCCTGAACCAGCCAGTAAGGCGCCAACCCGGGGAGCAAATGGCGCCAGGCTACTTGTGCTGGTGAGGCGCCGGCGGCAATGGCTGCCTGCACATAGTCTTCCGATTTCATTACCAGCAACTTGGCGCGCACCAGACGAGCGATGTCTGCCCACCCTACTAGCGCCAGGATGGCAATAATTATCAAGTAAATTTCAAACGTGGTGATGTCCCAGGGGAAAAGGGCCCTGAGCGCTAGAACAACGAAAAGATTTGGCAGTGAGAGCACGAAGTTTGTCAGCTCCATACACGCAGCGTCCACCCAACCTCCGCCGATTGCCGCCAAGAAACCAACCAGGGTTCCAATCAACAAAGCTAAAGCTGTTCCCAATACAGGCACGGTTAATGATATCCGCGCGCCATAAGAAACGCGGGTAAACAGATCTCTGCCGAAGGTATCTGTTCCCAGCAAAAAAAACTGCCCCGATTCCGTGCCGAACAAATGAGGCCTGCCGTCGGGTCCCTTCATGAAGAGGTCCACCGCGCCTGCACCGGCGGTCTTAAATAGAGGGGGCCGCAAGGTATTGTCACGATTCTGTAGATACGGTGGGTAAGGCGAAACAAACCGCGCGCAAGTGGCCAACGACAGGGCCAGGACAAGAAATAGCAGCGCCGCCTTCACGGTGATGTCTCGATTTGCAGGCGTGGGTCCGCCCATAGAGCGAGCAAATCGACCGCCAGGTTAACTATGATTACCAGCGTGCAGCCCGCCAGCACGCTGGAAATGAGGAGGAAAATGTCACGATTTAGAACGGCCTCCCAGGTGAGAAGCCCGATGCCGGGAAAATCAAATACCGTTTCCGCCACAATGGCTCCGCCAATCAACGATGTAAATAGGACTCCCACCAAATTTAGAAATACCGGAGCAGCTGGCCGCATTATATGTCTGAATAAAGACAATATCGGCAGACCTTTAGATTCTGCCATCATTACGTACTGACTATCTAGTATTTGTGACATTTCCCGCCGTAGTTGGCGAGCCAAATAAGCCGTCACCGGAATGGACAGGGCCAGGGAGGGCCAGATAACCGCCGTAAAATCGCTTCCGCTCCCACTGCTGTCGCGAAAGGACACCGCCCCGCTGTGGATTCTCACCCAATTTAACAACAGACAGGTGAGGGTGGTCGGAACTGCCAGCAGGAAGGGGATAAACGCCGAATCGAGCCATCGCTGGTCCCATTTTCGCTTTAGCGTAAAAAGCGAAAGCAGCAAAGAGGCCAGTACGGTCAGCCCCAGGGTAACCGACGATAACATAACGGTGCTGGCAAGCCGCTCGCGGAGGAGAGGGCCGACGGCTCTTTTCTCCAGTGGAGAGTATCCGAGATTGCCGTGCAACAAGAGTCGAAGCCAGCGCGCGTACTGGACCGGGAGAGGCCGGTCCAAATCATAAGCAGCACGCAGTTGTCGAATTGTTTCCGGTGAAACAGAGGGATCCATCTCCAGGCTGGTCCAAATATCGCCCGGCATCTTCCTGCTTAGAGCGAAAACGAGCAGCGAAAGCAAGAGCAGGAGAAAAAAGGCCCGGGCGGTTCTGGAGAGGAGAAGAAGGAGCATCACTTTACATAAAGCTCCCAGGAATTCCAGAGAAGATGAGGAGCGAGGACGCTGGGATGTACGTTTCTCACGTTCTTGCGCAGGCCCACCAGAACATCTTCTGCAACCAGTGGAATTATCGGCATCTGCTGCATCAGGATTTCCTGGATGCGGTGGAACGACTGTCGCGATTTCTCGGCGTCGGCGGCGCTCACCATCTCGTCGGTAAGCCGATCGATTTCAGCCTCCCATGGAGTGGCCGGCTTTTTCTGGCCCGGGTTCCACATATGCTGTTCGCCTCTTGACTTCAGTACGCTTTGCAGATCGGCCGGTTCAGGGGGAAAAATAGTGCTGAACAAGATCATCTCATAATCGCGCCGATTGAGGAACCGGTCGATGACTGCGCGCTGATCATTCTGCGAAATCTGCACCTTGATTCCTACCTTGCGAAAATCTTCTTGAAGCATGGTGGCGAGGGCTTCCTTAACGGGATCTGTATTGGTAAGGAGCACCAGGGAGAACGGCTTGCCGCTTCCGTCCACGAGTTCTTTTTCGCCGTCGCGCTCCGCCATTTTCAGTCCCGAGCGCGTGAATAGAGCAATGGCTTCTGCCGGGTCATACGGGTACGGAGGTAAATGGTCCAGGGCGTTGCGTAAAGATGAAGGCCATAGCTCATTGAGAACCGTCGCCTGGCCGCGAAAGACTTTTTCCACCAGGGCCTTTCGATCAATTGACAGCGCCAGGGCCTTTCGGAAAACCGGGTTGTTAAAGTAGACGCGCTTTGGGGACCTGAGGTCAGCATTTTGATTAACGCACAGCATGTTCAGGTTGGTAGAGGCGCCGGCATTCCTTACCTCGATACTTCCGGATTGTTTCTTCACCAGCGAAAGATAATCTTCAACCCGCAGCCGATCCACCATGTCGACAACGCCGGAGCGAAACTGCATGAAGGCTGAGTCTCGACTATTGACAACCGGCAAGACCACTTCTGTCAAGTAGGGGAGGCGCTGCCCCGCAGAATCAACTCTCCAGTAATGAGGATTGGCTTCAAGGACGATTTCTTTGTTGCTCTTGGCCTGTTTGATCCGAAACGGCCCCAATCCGACGCACTGGTCCGCGGAGGACTCCACTCCCATCAAAGCCTCGATTGGTCGGCTTGCGGCGAGCGACTGAAGCTTGTGGCGTGGAAGCACAGGCACTGTGGAAAGCAAGTAGAGAGCCGGCGTGTAAGTAAAGGGAAATTCAAGCGTCACTTCGTCATCGGCCACACGCAGGTAGTTGATTTTTCTGTCGCGGAAAATTAGATCGTCTTTTCGCACATTGTGGGAGTTAACCGCGTAGATCGCATCAAAAGTAAAAATAACATCGTCGGCAGAAAGAGGTTGCCCGTCCGAAAAACGCGCTCCCCGACGCAGAGAAAGCCGGATTCGTCTGCCACCATCCTCAACTTTCCATGACTTGGCTATTCCGGGAACTACCTGCATCGACGTCCGTTCCAATTCCAAAAGCGTGGCATGGGTCAACGATGTGACCAGGTTGGTATTTGAATCGGACGCGGCCAGAGGATTGAAGCTCCGGGGCGGCCGCAGCAACGGATGGATCAGTCGTCCTCCAAACTCACCCTGTACCTGAATCTTCTCGGCGTCGGCGGGAATCGGGTAGGCGTCCACCCGGTGCTGGGTGCGGGAGACAGAGGATCCACACCCCGCCAGCAACACCAAAATGAATAGTTTCAGGATGAGAGTTCTGCGTTGAGTCATTCTGCGTGCGGACCGGGCGATACTATAGGTCAAGCCACGGGACCGATCAAGGAACAACACGCATATTTTATGAGACTCGACTGTGAGGGCGTGCACAAAAGGCTTCCTTTGGCACACACTAAGTTCACAAATTGGTTAAGTTCGGGTCATCCCGATGAATCCCGACTGGCCACTGGCCGCCCACAGAGCCGCGACCGGAAGGGCGCGGCGCGGCAAACGAAGTTATCCGCACAACCCCATAACTGAAAATATCCAGCCAGGTTGAGCACAGCGGGACGCCGAAGCCAGCTATTCTGGTGCGCCGCGCCCTTCCGGCCGCGGCTCTGTGGCTGCACACTGCGGTCAGGTCTTCAGAATTTAAGTGTAAATTCTGAAGACCTGACCCCGTAATCGAAATCAGTGGAGGGCCTCAAGGCGATTACGGATCGTGGCTGCAACGCGCGGGTTGCCTCTCCAGTACCGGAGGAAATCCAAGTAGGCCTGCCGCTCCCCGGCTTGGTCTCCCATTTGCCGATAAACATCACCCAGGTTGAAGTACGACAGCGGATCAGAAGGTTGGAGCCGGGACGCTTGAACAAACTGCTCGAGCGCAGCCTGCAAATTTTTTTGGGCCAAATAAATTGTACCGAGGCGATTCCGGATCTCCGCGCTGTCAGCTCCTGCTGCGATTGCTTTTTGGAACGCCGCGATTGCCTCGGAATCCCGCTTCAGCCCCTCTAAGGCGATAGCTCGGTCGGTCAAGGCGAGTGGATCATCCGGATGGAGGGCCAGGACTTTGTCGCTGGTCTCCAGCTCCAGATTGAATTTCCCGCTTCCGCGGTAGGCGATGGCCAAAGCCTGCAACGCCTCTCGGGAATTTTGATCCTGCATCAGGATCTCTTTCAGCAGTTCTTGCGCCTTGCCGTAGTTCTTTAAATTGATCTCGGCTTGAGCCAGTCCCAGTTTGGCCTGGTGGTATTCAGGGTAAATCTTGAGCGCCTCTTGAAAATGCTGGCGTGAGAGAGAAGGCTGTTCGGCCCGCGAGAGACCCGCCAGTGTTTGCGCCTTGGCGCTTTCCGGAGCAGTTCTTGCCATCGCCGAGAAGACCGTGGGATTGTCTTTCCAGTCGCGGTTGCGCTCGTAAGTACGCACAAAAAAAACGACCAGAACAGACGCCAGCAACACCGGTCCGGGCAGCGAAAGAAAGCGACGCAGGCGCGGATGATCAATCAGCGCTGCCGTTGCTACGGAAAACCCGAGAAGAGGAAAATATGCGAGTCTCTCCGCGAATAATGTTCCCGTTGGGAAAAAAAGATTCAGCACCGTGCTGAAGCCGGCGCAGGTTGCCCATATACCTCCCAGAATCCAAGAGGAAAGCCCAGTCCGTAGCGCCAGAATCAGGCAGAAAAGCAGCAGCGCCAGCGCGATCCAGAAGAGCGGATCGCCCCAAGTCGCAACGGGAATCTGGTTGAATGAATAATCTGATGAAAGACGCAGCGGCCATACCATCTTCCAGAAGTACAGCCCCAGTAACTTGATGGCAGTTAGAACACGGGTCGTCGCGGAAGAAAAGGCGAGCGGGTTTTCCGCGTAGGGAACTGTGTCTGCCGTCTTTGGCCCGACCTGACCCAAAATTGCTATGCGAAGGCCGATCATACAGAGCGCGGCTCCGGCCAAGGCGACGTCGATCGGCCGAACGATGTTCTTCCAGGAAAGGCTTGAGGGTTCCTTGGCATGAGAAGACTGAAAACTCACCGCGCGAAAGATCCAGACAACTGGAAGGAGAACCAAAGCACTTTCTTTCGACAGCAATGCAAACAAGTAAAGAACGGCTGCTGAGCCTGCATGCAGCCACCAGGCGCCGCCACTGGTTCTGTCCGGGCTCGCAGAGCCGTTGGCCAGACTGACCCACCAGGCCGAAAGCATAAAGAAACAAGCCAGCAGCTCGGCCCGCCCGCTGACCCATGCGACCGCTTCACTGTGGACGGGATGGAGCGCAAAAATCAGCGCTGCCCCCAGTGATAATGACCGGCTTCTCGTCAGCTGCGTCAGCAACAGGAAAACCAGCAGGGAATTGATCCCATGAAGGATCACGTTGGTCAGATGGTAGGCAAACGGCGCCAGTCCGCCAATCGTGTAGTTGAGGGCAAATGACAGCACCGTAACAGGGCGATAAAGGTCTGTCAGTTTGGGATCGGGATACCAATAGGCTGTAGAAAAGATTCCGCGAATGTTCATCGAGGAGACCAGGGGATTTTGGGCAATCGCAACCTGGTCATCCCAAACCAGCTCGTTTCCCAAGGTATTGAAATAAACCAGTAGGGAAAGCGCCAGCACGATCCATGGATCCCAGCTGGCGGGCATCGTGCCGCGCGGGCTGCCTTTTGCGGGGAGGGAAGATCTGGATTTTTTTTTCCTGCTCATGCTGTTAGCTAAGTGGACTGTAACAGAGAAATCGGCAGCAGTTAATAGGACACGGATAACACAGAAAGACACGGATTAGCGAACGTGCTGCAAGGGCGACGCTCCTATCAGAACTGCCCACCAATTCTCCAATCTAACTCACGCG
>DASXTB010000267.1:0-14901 GCA_036505615.1 Acidobacteriota bacterium | reverse complement strand
CATATGTGTCGCGCCGATATTGGCGGCAATGGACGGCTGCGCTGAAGAAGGAGTTCCCCCAAGTCAACGTCGTGGGCGAAGTGATGGACGGCTCAGTTCCGCTGGTTTCATTCTTTCAGAAAGGCCGAAAACGTTTCGACGGCATCGATTCCGGAATCGACACCGTGTTTGACTATCCCGGATTCTTCGCGCTGCGGCATGTATTCGGTGAAGGCAAGTCGATGCGGGAGCTGGCTTACGTTTTGGCGCAGGATTATCTTTACTCGGCGCCGGAAAAGCTTGTCACGCTGATCGGCTCGCACGATGTGCAGCGTTTCATAAACGAGCCGAAAGCGACAATCGCAAGGCTTCGCATGGCCTTCACCTATCTTTTGACCATCCGGGGCACCCCGCAGCTCTACTATGGCGATGAGATTGCAATGCGCGGTGGCGGAGATCCCGACAACAGGAGGGATTTTCCCGGCGGGTTTCCGGGAGATTCTCATAGTGCATTCTCGAAGGAAGGCCGGACCGCGGAAGAGCAGCAGGTGTTTGAGCATGTGCGAAAGCTGATCGCTCTGCGCAAGGAGCTGGCCCCCTTGCGCCGAGGGTCGTTGATGACGCTGGTCGCAGATGAAAAGATTTTGGTTTACGCGCGCGTCCTAGGGTTGGATTGCGTACTGATGGCGTTTAACAACGGCACCGAGAAAGCGATTATCAATGTGGACACTAGCTCGCTGCCATTGAAAGAGGGGGAGCGGTTGGTAGATCGCTTAGAGAATGCCAAGGAGCCTCAGATAAAGGGCAAGAGCGTATCGATTGCCTTAGCACCCGAGTCTGCCGGAATATTCGACCGCAGGGCCAATCGGCAATAGCACGGCGGTCAGGTTTTTCAAGAATCCAATTGAAAGCCGTCAGGCTCGGGAATTCCGTAGGGGCGCACGGCCGCGCGCCTCCTACTTCTGGATTGCAGCCTTGAAGAGGCGCCATTGGGTAGACCGCCCGTGACAAGGTGCAAGCTCATTCCGACTGAGCCGCGCGCGTAAGCAAGCGGACACTCCCAGCTGCAAAGCTCGAGCTGTCTTTGATTTGATCGATCGCGGGTCCGCTTGCTTACGGGCACGGCTTACTATTTTTTCGGAGTTTCTGAATGGGCTCGGCCAGCAAAATAGTGTTACAATGTAGAAAGGTTTCTACCTGTTAAACATATTATTGAGGTTATAACCTACGCACATTAAAGAAAGGATTCTATGATGCATTCGAACGCCGACTTGGATCGAGAAATGAGCGATCCGCTTTTGGAGGATAAATGAAAAGAAAAGCGGATTTGGTTGCTGAACGGTCAGTAAAAGTCGCAGACGAAGTTTGGGTTGCAACAGCGCTACTGCATGTGGAAAACCCGGGTCGTGATGATTTCACTACGAAGGAGATTGTGCAGCGGGCCGAGAAGGAATCCCTTCACGTCCCACTACGTCCGGGTGTGTATGTTCACGTGGTCCAACATTGTGTTGCAAACCGTACGCCAGATCCGGGGAAATACCGAATGCTATTTGCCACCGGCAGGCAAACCAGAAGATTGTTCCGAACAGGTGACTCGTATCATCCAGACCGCCGTGAAGGAAAGATACTTCCCGGGAAAGATGACATTCCAGCACACTATCACTACTTACTGGATTGGTATTCTTCTCAGTACGCTACCCGGAAAGGCGGTTCTGAAGCTGAGGATCCGATCCTAGCCCTCTGTGGTCTTGGAAAAGAGATCTGGGACGAGACTCCTGACGACTACGTTCGCCGGCTGCGTAAGGGCTGGGATTGAAAATCTGCGATAGTCGCGTGCTCCCGAACTCTCTGGCTGGAAACTCAGGAGATTAAACGTTGAGCAAAATCTTCTGGGACACCAATCTGTTCATTTACCTGATTGAGGACTACGGAGAACTTTCCGGGCGCGTCAAAGCGCTGCGCAGACGGATGCTGGCCCGCGAGGACCAGCTCTATACATCGGCGCTTACACTGGGGGAGGTACTCGTCAAGCCGATAGAATCCGGTCACGACTCGCTGCGGCAAAAATATGAAAAGGCGCTATTGAGCGCGGCGGTCGTTATTCCTTTTGACCGGGAAACTGCGCCGCACTATGCTGCAATTCGGGCAGACAAAACTATCAGACCTCCAGATGCGATCCAATTGGCGTGCGCAGCGCAGGCTCGCGTGGATCTTTTCATCACCAACGATGATCGACTCAGCCAGAAGGCCATCCGCGGGATACAATTCGTCACCTCCTTGGATCGGGCGTTCCTTTAGACTCGCCTTCCAATTGCGGCTCGCAAACATAAGCACGCCAACATGAAAAAACCCCGCCTTTCCTTCTGGCAAATCTGGAACATGAGCTTTGGATTCCTGGGTATCCAGTTTGGCTGGGGTCTGCAGATGGCCAACATGAGCGCTATCTATGAGCATCTTGGCGCCAGCGCCGACCAGATTCCAATTCTGTGGCTGGCCGCACCGATGACCGGATTGATCGTGCAGCCGATTATCGGCAACATGAGCGACCGGACGTGGGGACGTCTGGGGAGACGGCGGCCTTACTTCCTGATAGGAGCGCTGCTCAGCACCGCGGCGCTGATCCTGATGCCGCACAGCTCGGCGCTGTGGATGGCCGCGGGTCTGCTGTGGATCCTCGACGCCAGCATCAATATCAGCATGGAGCCTTTCCGCGCGTTTGTTTCCGACCTCCTGCCTGAAGAGCAGCGCACTGAAGGATTCGCCATGCAAAGCCTCTTTATTGGTCTGGGCGCCGTGATTGCCTCGGCTCTTCCCTGGATGATGTCCAACTGGTTTCATGTTTCGGGCACGAGCAGCGTCCTGCGTGCCGTTCCCCTCACCGTCCGCTATTCCTACTATATCGGCGCGTCTGTCTTTCTGATCGCCGTGCTCTGGACAGTGGGCACTACAAAAGAATATCCCCCGGAAGATGTGGAATCGTTTCACATAGAAAAGGCGGCAACCCGAGGAATCAACCGCAACCTGCGCGAGATTCTTCAATCGATCCGACGGATGCCGCCGACCATGAAGCAACTGGCCCGCGTCCAGGTTTTAACTTGGCTGGGACTGTTCTGCATGTGGCTCTATTTTCCAGTTGCCGTGGCGCGAAACGTATTTGGTACAGCCGATGAAAAATCCCAGCTCTATTCGGATGGAGTGGCCTGGGGAGGCATTTGCTTCGCGCTTTATTCCCTGGTTTGTTTCTTGTTTTCTTTTGCTCTTCCCCTGTTGGCGCGGCGTCTGGGCCGAAAAGCGACTCACGCATTCTGCCTTTCCTGCGGCGCGCTGGGATTGCTCTCAGTTGCTTTCATTTCAGACAAATACTTCCTCCTGCTTTCCATGCTCGGTGTCGGCGTCGCCTGGGCCAGCATCCTGTCTATTCCGTACGCCATTCTTGCGGGAGCGCTGCCGCCGAAGAAGACCGGAGTTTACATGGGAATCTTCAACTTCTTCATCGTCATCCCTGAGATCTGCGCCTCTCTCGGATTCGGCTGGGTGATGGCGCACTTGCTCGGTAACAACCGATTGGCCGCAGTGATCGCCGGAGGAGTGTTTCTCCTTTTGGCCGCGGTCCTGGTCGCAGGCGTCAAAGATGTCACCGGGGAAGAGGTCATGGGACCGGTGCTGCCTCCGGTAGAGGGCGTAACCGGGCCTTAGTCTGAGCCTCCGCTGGGAATTGTGGGGACAGACACCCTAATTCAGTAGCAGACACGCGACTACTTATGGCTTTTGCGCATTTCCCATGTCGCCTACCCAATTAGGGTGTCTGTCCCCACAATTCCACAATTCGTTGAAACAAAGATTGCAATGCATTACAATGCAATTTATGAGTTCGCGCGATGCAACAGCTCAGCTCACGGTTCGACTGCCATCAGATTTGAATCATGCGCTAAAAGGCGCTGCGCGCCAAATGCAGCGCAAACGGTCCGATGTCGTGCGGATAGCTCTGCGCCAGTATCTTGGACTGGCGTCGGCTACGCAGGGCCGGCCGTTGGAACGGGTGCGCGGCCTTATTGGATCGCTCGAATCGGGAATTCCAAATCTTGCGGAGCAACACCGAAAGTTCATCCTGGAGTCTCTGAAACATGGCCGGTGAGTTACTCCTGGATACAGGTGCGTTGGTCTCTCTGCTGGATCGAAGCCAGTCGTACCACAGGGAGTGTGTCGGAGTACTCGATGATTGGGAAGGTAGCCTGGTCAGCACCGAGGCGGTACTGACTGAGGCCACGCATCTTCTGGGGCGCGTGCCGGGAGGTAGGAGGGCCTGTGTTGAGTTTGTCCTGGCTGGTGGCGTGGTTTTGGTGCCGTCTACGCTCGCCTCCCTTCGGCGTGTTCGGGATCTTCTGGAGACTTATTCGGACCTACCCATGGACTACGCCGACGCCACGCTGGTGGTATTGGCGGAGGACCTTAGCACAAATCTCATCTTTACAACGGACAGACGCGATTTCGAAATTTACAGGATTAAGGGCCGGAAGCGTTTTCATGTTGTGCCGCGCCATTCAAAGAGAGATTAAGCCGGTGGCCAAACTCTGACGCTGCATCCCGCGTGGCTACGATGTACAAAGTCGAGGGTCACAGGCGCGCTACACTATGGGCGCCCTTGCTCGAATAGCCTTGAGACAAGGGAGTGACTCGGATATATCATCTGGCATACATTGCTAAATTCACCCGAGGCCTGAGCCGTGAAACTAACCGTCATCGATTGGACCATCATGCTCGTCTATTTCGTCTTCGTTCTGGGTGTCGGCTTTGCACTCAAACGTTACATGAAGACGAGTACCGATTTTTTCCTAGCCGGTCGTTCCATCCCTGCCTGGGTCGCCGGACTGGCATTTTTATCGGCAAACCTGGGCGCCCAGGAAGTCATTGGCATGGGCGCGTCCGGAGCCAAGTACGGTATTGCAACCAGTCACTTTTACTGGGTGGGCGCCATTCCGGCAATGGTATTTGTCGGGATTTTTATGATGCCCTTCTATTATGGTTCGCGCGCCCGCTCCGTGCCTGAGTATCTGCGGCTGCGCTTTGATGAGAAGACGCGAGCTTTGAACGCCTTCTCGTTTGCAACGATGACGGTGTTCTCGTCGGGAATATCCATGTACGCGATGGCCAAGCTGATTCAGACGCTGCACGTTCTGGACGGCACTTTCGAAGGGTTGGGGATTTCGCCCTCGTGGATCTTTCATGTCAGCATCATCGTATCGGCGATCATCGTCGTCGGTTACATCCTGCTCGGTGGGCTGACCAGTGCTATTTACAACGAAGTGCTCCAATTTTTCCTGATCGTAGCGGGGTTTCTGCCATTGGTCTGGCTGGGGCTGAAGAACGTGGGAGGTTGGCACGGCCTGTCGCAAAAGGTTCCCGCCGGATTCAATCACGCCTGGGTCGGTATGGGAAGCCCTCACACCAATCCTCTGGGGGTGGAATGGTTCGGAATGGTGATGGGACTGGGCTTTGTTCTATCGTTTGGCTACTGGTGTACGGATTTTCTGGTCGTTCAGCGCGCCATGGCCGCCGATTCGATGAGCGCTGCGAGGCGCACACCGTTGATTGCAGCAGTGCCCAAGATGTTGATCCCATTTCTGGTCATCGTTCCCGGACTGATTGCCGTGGCTCTTCCGACCGAAGACAGGCCGGTAGCCGTCTATTCGGCAGTGAGTCCCGCTTTGGCGACTAAGCAGGCGTCCGTTTCCAGACTAATTGGCAAAGGATTGATTCCCCCCAAGGTAGACGAGGACACCGGGCGGCCCAAGTTGGATAAGAACGGAAATGTGGAACTGGACTACGATCTGGCAATACCCAACATGTTGCTTCATTATTTTCCCACCGGAATTTTGGGGCTGGGATTGACCGCGCTGCTGGCGAGCTTCATGTCCGGAATGGCGGGAAACGTAACGGCGTTCAATACAGTATGGACCTACGACATTTATCAGTCCTACATCAAGCGCCACGCCAGCGACCGCCACTATTTATGGATGGGCCGGATGGCCACCGTTTTTGGAATCGTCCTTTCGATAATGGCGGCCTACACGGCGACTCGATTCAACAACATCATGGACATGCTGCAGCTGGTTTTCGCCTTCGTCAATGCGCCGCTCTTCGCCACTTTTCTACTGGGTATGTTCTGGAAGCGCACCACCGGACATGGAGCGTTCGCGGGTTTGCTCTCGGGAACCATCGCAGCGGCAATCCATCACGGAGTCACTTTGCCGCAAGGAGGCAATGTGGGAGTCAAAGGCGGGTGGCTTGCCGTGACGCATCTTTATCCCAGTGAAATGGCACAGAATTTCTGGACGGCGATTTACGCCTGGACCACTTGCTTTTTGGTAACCATACTGGTCAGCGTGCTGACAAAGCCGCGCCCCGACAAGGAGCTGGTAGGATTGGTCTACTCGCTCACAGATCGAGCCACGGAGGATCTTCTCCCCTGGTTCAAGCGGCCAGGGATTTTGGGGATCATTGTGCTGGTGCTGACGCTTGCGCTCAACGTCGTTTTCTATTGAGAAAAGTAAAAACTTTCACCGCTAAGGCGCGAAGGACGCGAAAGTTTTCAAGAGAATTTCCCGATGTAAGTTGGCAGATAAACCGATAAATTCCGAACACGGACGGGTTTCGCTTCGTGTCCTTCGCGCTTTAGCGGTGAAAGTTTCAGGTTAGAAGAGGAAGCTCGAATGGGACTAGACATTCGTTTGCCAATCGGATTGCTGTTCGCCATTATCGGCATATTGCTTTTTGGCTTTGGCTTGGTCGGAGATAAAGGGATCTACCAGCGCTCGCTGGGAATCAACATCAATCTGTTATGGGGCGCCTTGATGGCGGCGGTGGGACTAATCATGGTGGCTCTGGGATGGCATGGCACAGCGGCGATGCGTCCTGCGGAGAAAAGCCGTGAAGGGCGCAAGATCGAAGAAATGGAACACCGGACCGGCAAGGAGAAGTGAGCCTATTGCGGATTGCGGATTGCGGATTGTGGATTGCGGATTTCCTCGATTATGCCTCATCGGTGTTGCCCAAAAGGGGATGTCTTTTGTCACGCCAGTCTTCTGGTTCCGTAGGAGCTCGGTCAGCGAAGCGGCACTACTGGAGAGACGCCCCGTGGGGCGTCTCCTGCACGATGACATTTCTGTACATCTTTCCATAATTATATTGACGTACGTACGGAGATCCGCGCGCCGGTGGCGCCCCCAACAGCGATCCTAACGGATCGACGGAAGCGGCCAGGTTTTCCCGTACCGGTGGAGCTTCTATCTCCGCCAATGGCTTACGCCCCACCAATAACAACTTCACCCTGGACGGCGTGGATAATAACGAGCCGCAGTTCAACACCATCGGCGTCTTTCCGAATCCCGACGCCATTCAGGAATTCAAGGTGGAAACCAATGTTCCCCGTGCCGAAGTGGGACGTGCCGGAGGCGCGGTCATTAACACCACCTTTAAGTCAGGGACCAACGATTTTCACGGGTCAGGTTACTACTACGGTCAGAACACGGCCCTGAACGCCGCCAACACTTTCCTGAAGCGCCAGAACTTGCCGCCCGCCGATACCAAACCGGTTCAGCAATTTCATGAGTTTGGCGGCACAATCGGAGGCCCAATCTGGAAGGACCACACTTTCTTTTTCTTTGACTACCTGGGCCAACGCAACAACACCAGCCATCCGTTCTCCACCACAGTCCCTACGGCCAAGTCACGCAACGGGGATTTTTCGGAATTCACCAATCCGGTGACCGACCCGTTGACGGGCAAGGCCTTCCCGGGCAACATCATTCCCAATCTCCAGTCGCGTCCCGATTTCAGCAAGCCTGCATTTAACTTCCTGAATGCGTATCCACTGCCCAATCGCCCGATATTAAATCCGGGCGATGGCAAGGACGACCCCAGTCTAGCCAACTATTTCAGCACCCGGCGCAACCATGAATTGATCAACAACTACGACATCAAGGTCGACCACAAGATTGCCGAGAACAACCAGTTGATGGGCCGATTCAGTTTCGCCAATCAGGAGCGGGACCGGGCTTCGTACTTCCAAAAATTGCCTTCAGGATTCGGCGCCGGAAACGAGCTGGGCAACACCCGCCAGGTAGTAGTGAGCGATGTCCACACTTTCACTCCAGCATTTGTGAATGACTTTCGCTTTGGCATGACCAAGATTGAAATTTCGATTATCAACGCGGGAGTCGGGGGTGTGCAGGGAATCAGCCCACAATTTCCAAGGACCTCGGTATCCCCAACACAAACAAAGGGACCTTCGAAACCACGGGGAGCTTTCTGACGGGCGGCTTTGGCAATGGTTTTACGGAATTTGCCGGAGACGGTGGACCATTCATTGTCCGGTCCACAAACCTTTACTTCGCCGACAGCGTGACCGTCGTCAAAGCAAGTCACACTCTGAAGGCCGGGACGGAAATTCGCCCCCGCTTCCTGGAAACCATCGATGGCGGACGCTCCGGATTCCTGAAGGGCGCTCTCAATTACGGAGACAACAACACCGGCAATGCGCAGGCCGATATGTTGCTGGGAACTTTTGCTCCGCAGGCCCAATCCGGAACGGTGCCGGGCGGCCTTTTTCATCCACGCCAGCAGGAGTACGGGTTTTTTGTGCAGGACGATTGGAAGGTATCGCCCAAGCTGATGCTCAATTTAGGCCTGAGGTACGACCTGTTCACGCCACCCACAGAAAAAGACGGCCGGTTTGGAAATTTCGACCCCAAAGTGGGTCGTGTCATTGTGGCCGGCGGCAAAGGAGATTCGCTGGTGAGCACGGATAAGAACAACTGGGGTCCCCGCGCCGGTTTTGCCTACGCTATCAACAAGGACATGGTGATCCGGGGCGGTTATGCCCTGCTGTACACGGTGGAAGGCAACGAATATCCCCCGTTGCTGCGCAACGTGCCGTTCACCAACCAGGTGTTCTACAACAACTTTGGCGGCGCCCCGAGCACCTTCAGTTTTACCACCGGCCCGCCGGTAGCTCCCATCGGGGATCCAGCCCGCGTGACCACCGATTTTGCCGTTTACAGCGTGGAAACTCACACCACCACGCCGGGCATCCAGCAATGGAATCTGACCTATCAATGGGGCTTCGCCAGGGATTACTCTTTTGATATCGGCTATGTCGCCACGCGAGGCAAACATTTGCTGGCAACCAGGAATCTGGGAAACCAGGGCCAGGGGCTGGGTCTGGCGCGTAATTTCGAAGGCAAGGTATTCGATACCGACAAGATCTACGAGAATCGCGCTTCTTCCCATTATGATTCCATGCAGATTCAAGTTCAGAAACGAGAGTCTCACGGGCTTATTGGATCTGTGGCCTACACGTGGAGTCATAATATCGACGAATCCACCGGCGAATTCGGAGGTTTGGGTGACTTCCGAGGCTCATCGGGTGGGCCCATCGATCCTTTCTGCTTCCGGTGCGAACGTGGTAACTCATCGCTGGATGTGCGTCACTTGATGGCGGCCAGGCTGCTGTATGATCTCCCCTTCGGAAAAGGAAGGGCTTTCGAACTGAGCGGTCCGGTGGATAAAATATTGGGCGGGTGGCAGACAAATTTCATTTTCACGGCACGCACCGGTTTTCCATTTACGGTCAGCTACCACGATGCCACGACGGATCTGGACACGCGTCCCGATCAGATCGGCGATCCCTTCCAGGGCGTTCCTGCAGGCTTGTTCCTGAACCCGAAGGCTTTCGGCCCCGCCAAGCGGACAGTGACCAACCTGGCCGGCAAAAATCTCGCAGTCGGAAATGTGGGGCGGAATACTTTTACCGGCCCTGGTTATTTCCGGACGGACTTTTCCGTGCTCAAGAAAACCAAACTGACAGAAGCAGCGGAAATGCACTTCGGCATGGAATTTTTCAATCTCTTCAATCAGGTTCATGTCCTGACGCCAAATTCAGGAATTGATCTGAACAATCCCAATAACGGGTTCGGAAAGTTTTTCTACGCCTTGCCGCCGAGAACGATACAGTACCGGCTGAAATTTGTGTTCTAATGTAGGAGCGCCGACAAATCAGCCGCGAATGGACGCAAATCAACGCGAATAGATAGATGAGGTTGGGACACAGATAACACGGAACACACGGAGTCGGCCCAGGTCCCAGGTGGCAGACCGGAGAGCTACCAGTTAAGAATCAACGCTTCCGCCTGAGACTTGGGTCAGTTCCGTGTGTCCAGTGTTGAATCCGTGTCCCAGCGTCGTCTACCTATTCGCCTTGATTTGCGTCCGTTTGCGGCTAATTCGTCAGCCCCTACAGCTTTATGCGATTCTTAGTTTGGCTTTTAACTGCGCTGCTCTCCTTTTTGGCCCTCAAGGCACAGACTCTAAAGCACGAAGAACTTTCCCATGTCGAGCGTTTCAACCCACGCCTGCGTGACGCACGGATCGAGCGCGAGCGCACCGCCGCGCTTCAAGCCAATCCCAACGACCCGGCTGCGCTGAACGATCGTGGTGTAGCAAGAATTCACCTGGGCAAATTTAAAGAAGCCATCGACGACCTCCAGCGTGGCGCGTTGCTCGATGCCAGGTCGGCTGATTTGCGTGTCAGCCTAGGCTATGCTCTGTGGCGCAGCGCACGGACCGCCGAGGCAGCCGAATCGTTTCGGGAAGCTCTCAGGCTGGATGAAAAGCATTTTCCCGCGCATTACTACCTGGGTCGCCTGCTGCTGATTGGCGGTCGCGACCCGAGTGAAGCCGCGGCACATTTGCAGCGCGCTGTCGAGGTCAACCCGGAAGCTTACGAGGTCCGCTTTGACTTGATTGCGGCTTACCGCGCCTTGGGAGATGCGACGCGCGCCCGGGCGCAGCTTCGATTCCTCGAGGCCGAGATGCCCGCTGAGCCGCGCGTTCTCTATGCATCCGCGCTACTGGCTGCAGATCGAGAAGATTGGAAGAACGCGATCGAGTCTTACCGGGCGGCGCTGCGCGGCGATCCGACACTTCCCGGGGCAGGCCTGGAATTAGGAATGGCGTTGATCAAATCAGCTCGATGGACTGAAGCAGCAGAGTGGTTCGCGCAGTTGGCTAAGCAGCAGCCGCAAGCAGTAGACCCTTCCTAATTTCTACGCGCTCTCCCTTTTCAACTGCAAACAGATCTCCGCAGCCGAAATAGAGATACGGCGGACACTGCAACTGGACGCAGCAGCCGCGCCGGCCCACGTTCTTCTGGGAATAATCCTGCTGGAGCTACAGGAGAACGTTGAAGCGGTTTCACAGTTGGAACGCGGTGTGGATCTCGATCCGAAGAACCTCGACGCACAATTCTACCTGGGCCGGGCTCGCTATGCGCTGGGCGATAAGGCGGGCGCCGCCGAGGCATTAAGAAAAGCCGTCGACTTGCGGCCCAATCAGATCGATCCGATTTTTTTCCTGGCGACAGCGCTGGAGGAAATAGGGAGTAACGATGCAGCCTTATTCAGATATCGGGAGCTTGTTCGGATCGCGCCCGGGAACGTCAAGGGTCACGTCGGCCTGGGAGCGCTCCTTGCAAAGATGGGGAGATACGACGAAGCCGAGCAGTCCCTTCGGCTTGCTGTGAAGCTCGACCCGGAAGGATACGAGCCCAATTACGCGCTGGGAGTGTCGTTGGCCCATCTGAGCCGGCTGGAGGAGGCGGTACCCCTCCTGCAGAAGGCTGCGCTGCTTCAGCCGCAGCTGCCGGATCCTCATTATCAACTGGGACAGGCCCTCAAGCGCATCGGTAAGGAGGCTGAGGCGCAGCGGGAGTTCGAGACAGTGGAAAGGCTTAACGCCGAGTTCCGCACGCGCGGAAAGACGATGGAAATTAAAAAGAATAAATGAGGAGACGTGTGGGAATTGCTTTGTCGTTTCTACAACGGATGCGCGGATGGGGCGATGTGCTGACGCGGCAATCTAACGCTCCCTGCGTCACCGTGTCTCTCCGTCTCCCCGTCTGGATATTGAGTGGCTTCCTTGTGTGGATATTGAGTGTGGCAGCAGTAACACTGGCTCAGACCCAAACCAAGCCCGAGGACCTGGCTTCTGCTGCCGCAGCGCTCAAATCCGGCCGCCTCGCCGAAGCTGAAAGATTGCTGCGCGCAATTCTGGCTCACAATTCCAATTCCGCCAGTGCGCACAACATGCTGGGAGTGGCGCTGGATCAGGCTGGAAGGACCGCAGAAGCTGAGCAGCAGTACCAGGCAGCGCTGCGAATTGATCCTGAGTCTAGCGGAGCACACAACAACCTTGGCAACCTCTACCTTCGCCAAAGAAAAAGCGTGGAAGCGCGCGCAGAGTTCGAACGTGTGTTACAGATCGACCCGCAACATGTCCAAGCACACTTTAATCTGGCCACTTTGGAATCAGCAGCGGGCCGCTTTCGCGAAGCGGCAGCACTGTTCGAGAAGCTGCTGCCCCTATCGGGACGGGATCCAACCATCCTAGTCGCTTACATTGATGCCGCTGTTCACGCAGGCCTGCGTAAAGAAGCAATCGAGGCGACAAAGGAACTGGCCGGTCAGAAGGGGACTGATCCACGCTTGCTTTTCAGCGTTGGCCTGAGTTTCGCGCGAGTGGGCGATTATGAACAAGCGGCCGCCGTTTTCTCACAGGTAAACAAACTGCAACCTCACACCTATGAAGTGCTTTACAACCTGGGAATCGCGCTTTTCAATCTGGAGCGAAACGAGCCGGCCAGTCAGGCCCTGGCCGAGGCGGCCGACATCAATCCCCGCCCGGCGGAAGTTCACTTTCGCCTGGGCTTGATCGCCTCAGAGAAGGGAGACTCCGACAACGCGATAGAAGAATTCACGCATGCGGTAGAATGCGCCCCACAGCGCGCCGAGCTGCATTACTTTCTGGGCAGAGAATATTTTCGCTCCAACTTCTGGGAGGGCGCCTCCATCGAGTACAGGAAGGCAGCCGACCTGGAGCCGAATAACGTGAATTATTGGCTTTCTGTGGGAAATGCCAATTTCAAGAAACGAAGCTTCGACGCCGCGTTGGAAGCCTTCCGCCGTGCGGCGTCTCTCGAGCCAGGCGCGCTCAGCATTCATTACCTGCTTGGATATGGCTATCGCGCGATCGGAAATTTCGACGCTGCGCGTGAAGAACTTCTCAAGCAACTGGAAGTTGCTCCTGACCACGTCGATGCTCTTGCCAGCCTTGGTTACGTCAATCTGGAGCAGGGGCGTCTGGAAGAGGCCGAGCGTTATCTGAAGGCGGTTCTGCGGCAAGATCCGGACGACTCGGGCGCGAACTTCGATTACGGCCGCCTGCTGATCAAAGAGAAGCAATACGATGCCGCCGCTGAAACAATGCGCCGAGTAATTCGGCTCCAGCCGGATCTTACCCAGGCCCATTATCAACTCTTCCTGCTTTATTCACGCACTGGCAAGCCGGAGCTTGCTCAGCAGGAGCTGGCCGAGTTCAAACGGCTGGAACAACTCGACAACCAGCAGCGCAGCGATCAAGCGCGCCTGCAGCAGATCAAGGACATGAGGCTCGGAATGCCGATTCCGGTAGGAAAATGAGCAGTGGGCAGGGATGCGTCATCCCGCATACCTTACAATGGTTTTCAGAATTTAGGGGAATTGGGCCTAAAGTGGACTGCGGAATGCTCTGACCTTTTGCGCAAGGCGCGCTAGCTGTCTAGATTTTGGGAGCGGAGAGTGCTAGGTCTGAGCCCGCCGCAGGCTGGGTGCGGCTTCGCCGCGCACTGGAGTTTCTACATTTTCTGAGCGCTGTGGGCGAGTTCTACAGCGGCTGCCGCCTACCTCTGGCGGCGAGGCTTGCCTCGCCGGGGCTGTCCCTCCGGGACAGCTGGCGCCGCGAAGCGGCGCTTCTGCACGATGAAAGATTGTGCGGGAGACGGGTAGTGGGCTACTTTGCTTTTTTATGCTGCTCTTTCCGCCTCCTTCGCTTCAAGCAACGCAACCAGATCCGAAACTTCCCAAAGCCGATCCGTGACGCCAGCCGCCATTGCTGGCGTTGTTCGCAACGTCCGGTGAATCTTGATGAAATTATACGCGAAGTAGTTTAGCGCAACGGCCGCCGCGTGATTCTGGAGTTTTCGGCTGAAAGCGTTTGTCAGTCGCGTGTAACGCCGATTGGTCATCCTAACCGATAGATTCTGTCGTTCTGCAATGCTTGTCGATACATGATCCGGGTCCGGGTTTCCTGTCACCCTCTTCCCTTTGCAACCGATACATTTGGCGGGGCTGTACCGCGTGTCAGACTCAGGATCAGACCCATACAACTTGATGAGCATTGCGTAATCGATATTTGATCCGAATGCGCTTTCTATGGCCTCCAGGTATGGCTTGTGGCCGTCTGTCGTGAGTTGAACGCGCTTCGCAAGACGTCCAGCTAGATCCTCCATAAAGTCGGCAGCGGCTCCAGCATCCCGACTTGATAACAGCCAGCATGGAACCAGTTTTGTTTCAGCGTCAATCGCCACCCAAAGCCACACATCACCAGCGTTAGGATTGCGGGCCACAATTTCGGCCGTTACGTTTTTCTGCTTGCAATAGCAGAAAGCCCACAGTTCATCGACCTGCAGGCGTTTACATGTAAGACCACGAAACGCCTTGTCCTGATATGCTGCAGCCACTTTCCCCGCCTCTACAAGTAGCCGCATTACCGTTTTCTTTGCTATGCCGGTCATACGTACTGTTGAGCGAATCGAGCAGCCTTCAATGAGGCAATTGATTACCTGTGCGCGTTGTTCACTAGTTAGCCGGTTCATGGTGGCATTATCCTAAAGCGCTTAAGCATTGTCAATCGGAATTACATAAAACGTCTAAATAAATTGCATCCAGAGCCAGGTCCACCAGTGACGCAGCTACCGTACAATCCAATTGACTATGTTACGCATTGAACTTGTCCCTTGCGTCACGAATCGGGGATATGGTATTTAATGGA
>DASXTB010000266.1:0-24901 GCA_036505615.1 Acidobacteriota bacterium | reverse complement strand
TGTCTTTGTGGCGGAGTGGGAAGGCTGTCCGGAGGAAGCACTGAAGAAATTGGGCGTGAAATACGAAGCAGACTGAATGCGGAATTTCGAATGTCGAATTTCGAATGCTGTTTGCGTTGATTTGTTTTCGAGCAGGGTCGTTGGCGTCCTACAGAGTTTCGACGGTTGGTAGAGATTCGCAGCGCCGTCTCTGTGCCGCTGGAAGCGGCCTCTGGAGTTTCTACATTTTGGGGAGCGATAGGGACTCAAATCGCGGCTGTGCCGCCTGCCTCTGGCGGCGAGGCTTGCCTCGCCGATGCTCGCCTCCTTCTTTTCTTTCGAGGCTGCGCCTCGTTTATCTCCGCCTGCGCCAGTGCACCTGATCGCAAGCTACAAATATCGGTTCCTTTTCACACGGTCTTCCTTTCCAGTATCGAACACGTGACCAAAGGTATTGGTCGGCTTGCTCTACCAATCCCGCTCGAACCGGATTAGCATGTAGATACTGTAGTCGACTTCGAAGAGCCTGTTCTGTGTAGATCAGCCTTACATCCGGGTGGTGCTGCCAAAGTGAATAGATCTTTGAACTGATCGCGGCGGAATAGAGGAAGGCGATTGTGGGTAACAGCGTTAATGTAAAGGGCCGGTGTATTGCTCGAAACAGTGAACATGCCTTACATAACCGGCCAGGGTGGCATTTGCGAAAGAAATCTGCAGCAGATGGACAGTTTGAGTGGATTTCGAGGCAGAGCCTCGAAGGAGCGAGGAGAGATCATCGACGGCGAGGCAAGCCTCGCCGCCAGAGGCAGGCGGCAGAGCCGCTGTAGACCTTGCCCACAGCGGTCCGAAAATGCAGAAACTCCAGCGTGCCGTTTTGCCTCGCCTGAGACGGCCCTCATGATGTCATAAGAACGACTACTCACTCTAAACTGCAGGAGACGCGGCGGGTGCCGCGTCTCTAATCTCCTGAAGATTACCCCGGACCGAAGTCGGTTTTTCCGCATGCTACCGGTTGGCGTAGATGACCAGGCTCAACATTTGGCGGTTGGAAACGCCTTTTTCCAACTCGCGTTCGGCGCGTGACTTGATCACCTCACTGCCCGTACGGTCTCCGGCGATCCAAATACTGGAAAGGAAGTACTGGTTGCCATAACGGTGAAACACAACTCGCGAATTCTTCGAAGGCGCGGAAATCGCCGGATTCGTCAAGACAAGGACGGCCTGACTGGTATCCTCGTTTCGAATCATTGCTACCTTTCCGGAGGCGGACAGCGCCTTGATCGCATAGTCTCCCGCGGGAAGAGTCTCACCCGCCGCGGTGAATTGGAACGGGACCTTTACATGCATCGGATCGAGGGATTGGCCGTACCCGGAAGCAATCGCCACCATGATGAACAATCCCAGTGTTGTAACTCTCAGAGTTTCCTTTCTCATAAGACCTCCTTTTTAAACTGCTCTACCTAGAGCAAGCGCGGTGCCAATGGACGATATTCAGTGCCGATCGCCGCCGCTAATAACCAAAAATGGTTGATACGAGGCGAGATAGCCTTCGACGATGGATGCTTTCTCTCCTCTGAGCCTGCCGGCTGAAGACGATCAAACCCTATCCGTTTCGATCATCGACCTATCTGTTTGGATAGGCCGGCGCTATCGCACTGGCTTGTTTGAGACTGCACGGTGGAACTGTTACAATCTGCAAATTCACAATCCGGTAACTGCGATTCGCAATCAAATGAACCCACGACTGGTAGCCAGTTCCGGCCCGTTAAAAGGAGAGATCATCGCTCTGGCCGACGAGGAGATCTCCATCGGTCGTGAATCTTCTAATCAACTTTGCATCGCCAATTCCTCGGTATCGCGGCGGCACTGCATCATCAGCAAAGAAAAAGGACAATACAAGATTTCCGATCTGCAAAGCCTCAATGGAACCTTTGTCAACGGCGCGCAAATAAACCAGCGTCTTCTCGACCATGGGGACCAGATTAAGGTGGGCGATTCAGTATTTCTATTTCTGCTCGATGAGAGCGACGTGCCGCCCGCCGGACAGGCGGTACAGCTCGAAGACGCAGCCTGGGTCACGCAATCGACCATTCGCCTCCCCAACGATGAAGCTCTTTACTTGCAGCCGGACAAAGTGCTGGCGACACTCCCGCCGACTGCGCGAATCGCGCGCAACCTGAATGCGTTGCTGAAGATCAGCACAGCCATCAGCTCCATCCGCGGCCTGGAAGCGCTGGAGCGGAAATTGTTGGAGTTGATTTTCGAAGTCGTTCCCGCCGAGCGCGGGGCAATCCTTTTGATTGGGGAAAGGCCGGATGAGTTTGTGTCGGTTTTTGGTTGGGACAAACTTTCGGGATCGGCTCGGCCGGTTCGAGCCAGCCGCACCGTTATCAATCGAGTGCTTCGAGAAAATGTTGCCGTTCTGAACAATGAGGTGCAAGACAGTGCCGCTTTCAATGCATCGGAGAGTCTGGTGGCATCGCAGGTGCGCTCGTTGCTCTGCGTACCCTTGGTGGCTTTCGGGAGAGTGCGTGGGGTCATCTATCTGGATACAAGCGACCCCATGGTTCGTTTAGACGAAGAGGATCTGCAACTGTTCACCGCCATTGGCGGCATCGCTGCCGTCGCGCTCGATAACGCCCGGCATCTGGAGTGGCTGGAAAGTGAAAACCTCAGGCTGCAGGCGGAAATTAACATCGAGCACAACATGGTAGGCGAGAGCGCAAGGATGCGCGAAGTCTTCCAATTCATCGACAAGGTCGCTCCCACCGACGCGACGGTCCTGTTGTGCGGAGAGAGCGGCACGGGAAAGGAACTGGTGGCCCGGGCCGTTCACGTCAACAGCCCGCGTGCGGGCAAACCCTTTGTGGCAATCAACTGCGCGGCTCTGACCGAGACGCTGCTGGAGAGCGAACTTTTGGGTCACGAAAGAGGCGCATTTACCGGGGCCGTTGCGCAAAAACGAGGCAAGTTCGAAGCCGCTGATGGAGGCACGGTCTTCCTGGATGAAATCGCCGAGCTCGCCCCCTCACTGCAGGCTAAACTGCTGCGAGTCTTGCAGGAGCGCGAATTCGACCGCGTGGGCGGCACACGCCCCGTTAAGGTAGACATTCGTGTGATCGCGGCGACCAACAAAAACCTGCAGGAAGCGATCCGAAATGGAACTTTCCGCCAGGACCTCTATTACCGCTTGAATGTGGTCTCTCTGACCATGCCGCCGTTGAGGGACCGGCGCGAAGATATCCCACTGCTGGCAAGCCACTTTGTCGACAAGTTCTCAAACAAATCCAAGAAACAAGTGTTGGGGATTTCCGCCCAGGCCAGCGCCAGTCTGATGAATTACGACTGGCCCGGCAATGTCCGCGAATTGGAGAATGCAATAGAGCGCGCCGTGGTGCTGGGCTCGGATGAATTGATTCGGCCCGAGGACTTACCGGAAACGGTGCTGGAGATTGAGCCGTCTGCTGGAGCTTCCATTACCAAGTATCACGAAGCGATCCTGGAAGCGAAGAAACAGTTGATCATCAGAGCTGTCGAGCAGGCGGGCGGAAATTACACCGAGGCGGCGAAATTGCTTGGCGTGCATCCCAATTATCTGCATCGGTTGATTCGGAACATGAATCTGAAGTCGACGTTGAAGAGCAGCCGCTAGGTGAATGGCGAATTGCGAATGTCGAATGCCGGCAGCGGGTCGGATCACAGAGCGATACCTTCGGAGGCGATATCGTTATGCTTTACGCTGCCTACCGAAAGTTGTAAATTCAAGATCTCACAATAACTTTAGGAGACCTCATGCTCGATCGAAGATGCTTACTTTTCTTGTGCGCCTTGATTTCGATGGTTCCCCTGATGGCTCAGGAAAAAGCCTTTCTTGGCAAGTGGGACATTACAGGAACCAAAGGACATGAAAAATACGTCTACTGGCTGGAGGTAAAAGAGGAAGGAGGAAAGCTCACGGGCAACTTCCTCAACCGGGTCGCCAGTGTGGAGCCGCTTCCCGAGATCGCCATTGAAAACGGAGAACTCGTTTTTTCTCCCGTTACCAGAAGTGGAAATCCCAAACCGGTACACCGTGCCAAAGTCGTGGGCGGCAAGCTGATCGGCACCATGACGGAGGGCTCGGAGACAGTCCACTGGGTCGGTGTGCGACCTCCCAAATGGGGCGATCGAAGCGCCAGCGGAGATCATAAATTCGGACCGCCCGTGCAGCTCTTCGACGGCAAGACGATGAACGGCTGGAAGCTGCAATCCCCCGACAGGCCTTCGGGTTGGAGCGTTGAGGACGGCACGATGATCAACGGCCCGCACGCCAACAACATCGTCTCGGAGAAGAAATTCAAGGACTTCAAAGTTCATGTTGAATACAAACTGGAAAGCGGCAGCAACAGCGGGATTTATCTGCGAGGCCGCTACGAGCTGCAGGTCCTGGACGACGCCGGTAAGCCCCCCGAAAGCCACGGGCATGGCGCTATCTACAGCCGCGTGCCGCCGCTGGTCAACGCCAGCAAGCCGCCGGGAGAATGGCAGACAATGGAGGCAACCATCGTGGGTAATCGCGTGACCGCATTCCTCAACGGCCAGAAAATTCATGACAACGCGATCGTTGAAGGAATTACCGGCGGCGCCCTGGACGCGGACGAAGGAGCTCCCGGACCGATTATGATCCAGGGCGACCATGGGAAGATCTGGGTGCGTAACGTGACCGTGACACCAGTGCTGAAATGACGAATTGCGAATGTCGAATGTCGAATGTCGAATGCAGTGGAGATTGTAGGGGCGCACGGCAAAACTGTCTCAAAACCGATAAAACCACGGGGAACACTGGGAACACGGGGACCAGAAGGCTGTCGATAGTGCGCGGAATCTTGCTAATCAACGAACCGTTGAAATTCCCCGTGTACCCAGTGTCCCCCGTGGTTCATAAATCTCAGCAGTAGCCCGGTGCGGAAACAGACGAGAGAATCCATGAGACGACGAAATTTTTTTCCTTCGCTTCTAATGGCGCCGACCGCCGCCCGTTCGGCCTTTGCCTCAAATACTCAGGAGGCCGCCATGGCCGGACGAGAGTATTACGAACTGCGTGTCTACCGTATGCGCCGCGGACCCAAGGTGAAAATGTTTAATGATTTTCTTCGCACAGCGGCGCTTCCCGCTGTCAAGCGAAATGGCATCGGTCCGGTAGGAGTCTTTGAGGTAATGATCGGACCGGAGAGCCCATCGCTTTACCTGTTGATGCCTTATAAGTCGCTGGATCAGCTTGCTGCTGTCTCGGACAGGGTGGCAGCAGACGCCGAATATCAAAAACTGGGCGCTGAATTCATCAATTTGCCTGCCACGGATCCCGGATATGAGCGAGCAGAAAGCTCGCTCATGGTCGCGTTTGAGGGGATGCCCAAGCTGCAAGTTCCGCCCGCCCGGTCTGAAGGGCCCCCACGCATCTTCGAACTGCGCACTTACGAGAGCCACAGCCGCAAGGCGAACAAAAAGAAGATCGAGATGTTTAACACCGGAGAGATAAAAATTTTCCACCGTGCCGGTCTGCAGCCGATCTTCTTTGGCGAGACTCTGATCGGACCGAGGCTGCCAAACCTCACCTACATGCTGGCTTTCGACAACATGGCGGCGCACGACAAGGCTTGGGATGCCTTCCGGACGGATCCAGAGTGGAAGAAGCTGAGCACAACTCCCGGTTATGGCGACGCTGAGATTGTCTCCAGTATCAGCAATACGTTTTTGCGGCCTGCGCCGTATTCGGAGATCAAATGAAGCGAACAACACACCTTTGGATCTCACTGCTTTTCTTCGGCGCGGCATTTGCCCAGAATCCCACAACTTCGCAGTCTGACTGCTCGGAGCTGCCCGCGCTTAAAAGACGCGTGGACCGCGCCGAATCAATACTTAAAGATTGGCCGAACCTGGCGCGCTATCGCGATGCCAATTCGCAATTGCAGGTTCCCGTGAAGAATGAAAGGCGCGTGGTGTTCATGGGAGACTCGATCACGGATGCCTGGGTGAAACCTGAGTTCGGCGGCTTTTTTCCGGGCAAGCCTTACGTGGACAGGGGCATCAGCGGCCAAACCACACCGCAGATGCTGGTCCGCTTTCGCCCCGATGTGATCGCGCTGCAGCCCAAGGTAGTGGTGATTCTGGCCGGCACCAATGATATCGCCGGAAACACCGGCCCGATGACGCTAGAGGCAATCGAAGACAACCTTTCTTCGATGACGGAACTGGCCCGCTCCCACGGCATCCGCGTCGTTCTGGCATCACTGCTTCCGGTCTGCGACTGCAGAAAAGACCGCGAAGGGAAAGCCATCAATCAGACGACGCGCCGGCCGCCCGAAAAAATTACTGCGCTGAACACCTGGATCAAGCACTACGCTGCTGAAAACGGCCATACCTATCTTGACTATTACTCGCCAATGGCCGATGCCAACGGGTTTTTTAGAGAGGAGCTTACTTACGACGGTCTGCACCCCGGCAGGGAAGGTTATGACGTCATGGCGCCTCTGGCGGAAAAGGCGATCGCGGAAGCGTCAAAGAAAAAATAGGGAGGTCGTGAAAAACCCACTTCCTCCGCGCGCTCCACCAGAACATAGGATCGTGAGCGCGGTCGTGGTCGTCAACGATTTTGTGATTGCTTAAAGATCTTGTTTGGACGCTAACGTCAGAATCACGGAGGTATCTATGAAGAAAAATGATATCAATCGCAGGCAATTCTTGCAGTCTGCCGCTCTGGCAAGCGCCGGTCTCAGCATGGCCGCACGAAAAGAGCTCGTCGCATCGCCTGGGAACCTCGCCTCGGTCCCTCCCAATGACCGCATAACGGTGGGGATGATTGGCGTCGGAGCCCGCGCACAGGAGCTGATGCGAGCCATCCAGCAAGTCCCCGGCACAGAGATCGTGGCGGTTTGTGACGCCTACAAAGGCCGCCTGGAGCGGGCAGTAGAGCGCACCGGCGGAAGGGCGAAAGTATACAAGAACTATCAGGAGATTCTGGCTGATAAAGGTATCGATGCGGTTGTCATCGCCACGCCCGACCATCACCACAAAGTGCAGGCGATCGATGCTATTCGCGCGGGCAAGGACGTCTACAATGAGAAGCCGCTCACTTACGCCGTCGATGAAGGCAACGAAATTATCGCCGCGCTTCGAGGAAGCGGACGGATTTTCCAGGTTGGCAGCCAAGGGATCAGTTCGCCCATTCAACAGAAGGCGCGCGAAGTCATCCAATCGGGCGTGCTCGGTCAAATTACGTCGATACGCGCCTTCTACAATCGCAACACTCCGGGCGGAGCATGGATTTATCCCATTCCGCCGGACGCTTCGCCCGAGACTGTGGATTGGGAGATGTTCCTGGGAAGCGCTCCCAAGCGGCCCTTCAGCCTGGAGAGATTTTTCCGCTGGCGCTGTTGGTGGGATTACTCGGGCGGCATTGCGACCGATTTGTTTGTGCATCTGATGACCACCATCCACTACATCATGGACGTGAAAATGCCTGCTAAAGCGGTGGCGCAGGCCGCTCTTTATCGCTGGAAGGAAACACGCGATGTTCCCGACACGATCAACGCCGTGCTGGAGTATCCGGAGGGGTTCATGGTCAATCTCAGCGGCACGTTCAACAACCAGATGCGGCAAGAGGGCGGATTTCAGATTTTAGGAACTGAAGCCAGCTTGATCATCGGTGGTAGCACGCTCACGTTGAAGCCGGAGAATGTTGTGGACGACAATCGTTGGATCGTGGAGAGCTGGCCGCGAAACCTGGAGGAGCAATACTACAAAGATCCCAAAGTTTCGAAAGCCGAACTGCCTCAGACCTGGCAGCCCACGGTGCTGGATGATGAAAAGCAGTGGGAGGCAAGAGGCAAGGATGCGACGGTGCTGCACTTTGAAGGTTTCTTTAATTCGGTCAGAACCCGCAAAGAGCCTGTGGAAACTGCGCTGGTCGGCCACCGCGCCGCCGCTGTTGCCCATATGGTCAACGAATCGGCCAAAAAGAACAAGACCATCCATTGGGATTTTGAGCGAGAGAAGTTCAAGAGCTAACCTCGAATAATGAAACACTCAGTTCCTTTCCAGGATCGACCGGACGGGCACGGAGCAGTCTCGGGATCGCCCGAACTTCCCACAGAAGTAGTGCGCGCGCAGCTTCAAAAAATCCTCGCTAGCCCGGCCTTTGCCCGATCCGAGCGGTTAAGCCGGTTTTTGCGATTTGCCGTGGAGAAGGCATTGCAAGGGGAGGGTGCTCAACTTAAGGAGTATCTGCTGGGGCTGGAAGTATTCGACAGGGGGCCGTCTTATGATCCGCGTATCGATCCGATTGTTCGCGTTGAGGCCGCCAGACTCCGTTCAAGGGTCAAGGAATACTATCAATCCGAAGGACAGGCCGATCCGATACTCATCGACTTTGGCAAAGGAAGTTATGCCCCGATTTTTCACAAACGCGAGCAGCGACGGGTGGAATCAATCCTTGCATCGTCCTGGACGCGTCATTTTCAGGATTGGCGGATCATTGCCTCCGTGGCTTCGCTGGTGCTCCTTGCGGTAGCGTTAATCTGGGGAGCGGATTTGCAGCGCCGCAACTCCCGCCTGCAGCAGCAGCTTGACTCAGCGGAAAAATTTCGAAGCCCTGACCGGATTTTCTCGCCTTTATGGGGGAGTTTCTTCAATGCCGACGGTCAGAATTTTGTGATCTTTGGAAGTCCAATGTTTTTTTCCAACCCCGGAGCCGGGCTATTTCTACGCCGGAGCACGTTGAACGACGAGACCAATCTCTTGAATAACTCCGATTTTCACACCCTGCAGGAGCGCTTCGGGCCGCTAGCCGGGCCCCACTACGACTATGCGGAAATGGGAGATGCGATCGCTCTTCAGAGACTGACGGCCTTTTTTGGTAAAGTTGGCTGTGCACTGACCGCGCTGCCGGCTCATCTTGCCACGTGGGACTCGATCAAAGAGGGGAATATTATTTTTCTGGGTACTCCTCGAATGAATCACCTGCTGCGGAAGCTCCCGGTTCAGCAGGACTTTGAGTGGGGGCGTGGACCAGAGTACTACATTGAAAATCGCAATCCACAGCCGGGGGAAGAAAAAGTCTATGTAACTTCGTCGCACCGCGATGCAGTCACTTATGCAGTGATCGCGTCTTTTCCGGGTCTCCGGCCGAATCGTGAGATCCTGCTTTTGACCACACACAGCAGCCCGGGCGCGCTGGCGGCAGTTGAATATCTAACCAGGCCAGAAAGCGTCCGCACGATGACCGAGAAGCTGCAATTGATAGAGTCGGGAAAGCGAAAATACTTTCAGATGCTGTTGCGCGTCTCGGTCGACAACAACATACCGGTAAAGATCGAGTACGTGACACATCATGAAGTCGCCGGCCGGCAGCAGGCAGGCGACGCAAGGCAGTAAAGCCCGTCGTTCGTTCGTTATTTTTCGCTTCGAAACGGTAATGTTTCCGTTACATTACCGAAACACACTTGTCGTTTCTCGTCCGGAAGTCTCTCCTAGGTTCCCTTGACGCGCATCAAGTTCACAATTCAATTCGAAGACTGACTTCATGAAGACTAAATGGCTTCAATCGATGGTGGTTGCTTGTGCGGTTCTGTTGGTCACGCCGCAATCGGCGGGCCAAAAGACGGTAAAAGCCTTTCCTGAGATTCCCCCTTCGGCTTTGCCCGTTGCCAAAATTGCCTATAACGATGGTCAGGATCCGATGGGAAGCCGCCTGTTTCGCACCACCGAACCACGCGTGCAGATAAATCTGTGTGCGGGGCCACTATCCTCCCAGCGAGATGTTCCTTGACTACTGCGATCAGAACGGATTGGCCTTCATGAACGAAGTCCCTTCCTGGCAATATACACCCGAACAACTGGCCGCACCGGACATCAAAAGTAAGATCAAACGGCAATACCACGAGATGGTGAGTCGGGACATGAATCACCCTTGTGTCTTTAGCTGGAGCCTGGGGAATGAGTGGAGGGATTTTCACCGGGCATACAGCGATATCAAACAACTGGTCGACTACGCTCGCGCTTCGCTACCAAGGACCTAGCGCGGCAAAGCCGCAACCAACGTTACTGACGCATGGGTAACAACAGTCTCCAGACGCCAAAGGCGTCACATAGAATAGCCTGGGGCAAAGCGCGCTTTTTGCGCGGCGTCGAAACCCCAACGCGATGCACCCTGAAGGGGTGCTATAAGAAACGCGCAAATTGATTTGCGTAAGGTGGTTCGAAAAACGCTTAACCGCAAGGGCGCGGAGAGATGGAAGCCCGTTGGAGGGTGGCAAATGAGGAGCAATAGAATCGCTGTTCTCATCGTTGCAACATTCAGCATGGCCGTCCTGGCAGGTGCTTTTTTGGCGGCCCAGGAAGTCAGAGGGACGATTCTCGGGCGAATCACGGATCCTTCGGGAGCCGTGGTTCCCGGAGCCTCGATTACCGCGGTCAACGAAGCGACCAACGTTAAGGCTCAAGCCGTGTCAAACGACGAGGGCAACTACACGCTGCCGTTTCTGCTACCGGGCCGTTATACGGTGAGCGTGGAACTTCCCGGTTTTAAGAAGTCGGTTCGCAACGGAATCATCGTACAGGTGCAGGACAAAGTAACCGTCGACTTTACGTTGCAGGTGGGTGAAGCCAATGAATCGGTCACTGTTAGTTCGGAGAGCCCGCTGTTGCAGACGGCTAATGCGGATCTCGGCCAGGTGGTGACTCGTGAGTTTTTGGATCGTCTTCCCATCACCGGGCAGAGCCTCCTGAATCTGGCCGACATGGCTCCCGGCGTGATTTCCAGCGGTGGCGGTGTCACCAGCAATTCCCAAAACGATATTTCCGTAAACGGCGGCAACGGCGCCAACCGGGGAAACGATGTCACCGTAGATGGAGTTCCCAATGTTTCGGCTCGCCAAAACGGCCTGGCCGTGACCATCCCGATGGCCGATGCAGTGCAGGAATTCAAAGTTAATACCACGATGTTCGACGCCAGTTTGGGCCGTTCCAACGGGGGCTCAATTGCGGTTACCACGCGAGGAGGAACAAACAGCTTTCACGGCTCTGCTTATACTTACTTCCGCAACCGGGTGCTGGATGCCAACAGTTGGACTAATAACCGGCTCGGCCTGCCGAAACCTTCGACCAAATTCAACATGGAGGGAGGGGTGATCGGCGGGCCCGTGATTCTTCCCAAATACAACGGACGGGATCGCACTTTCTTCTTTGTGGGGTTTGAAAGGGTGGAAAGTGTCCGCGCGTTCATTCGCCAAGGACGTGTTCCCACTGAACTGGAGCGGATCGGAGACTTTTCGCAAACGCTGGCGCCTAACGGGCAACCGTTGAAAATCTACAACCCTTTCAGTACGGTGCTGGATTCAAGCGGAAGGTTCGTCTCCCGCGCTGAGTTTCCGGGAGCGAAAATCCCGCAGAATCTGCTCAACCCCGTGGGAGCGGCGGTGATGGCGCAATATCCATCGCCCAACATCGCGGGCCCTGCGCAGATCGGTCGTGAAAATTGGGGCGGCTCCGGCAGTCTGCCGCTTCTGACCAAGAATTTTCAGGCACGAGTGGATCAACAGCTCAGCCGCGCGCAGCGGCTCTATGTGCGCTTCAGTGCGCTGCGACACGCGCAGGCACCGGCGCCGAATCTTTTCCCCGGGGTGACCAACTTCCGCGTCGGAGGTAATACCGACGTAAATCCCGACTATCGGCGCAATCACTCGGTAGCGGTTGACGACACGGTCACTCTTAGCCCCACGTTCGTCGGCTCCGTGCGCTACGGATTTACACGCACTCGGATCAACGTCCCCAGCGGCGCCGACGGATTGGATCCGCTGACTCTCAAACTGCCCGATATCATCATTAAGAATCAGTTCGCTAAAGGCTGGCCTGCCTTCGACATTGGCAGGGCAAGCGAAAGCGTGCCCACCATGGGCGGAGCGCCGCGCGGCAGCGCCAATGACATCCATTCAATCGTAACCACTCTCAACAAGCTGCGCGGGAATCACACTTTTCGCTGGGGTGTCGATTATCGGTTGTTGCGCTGGAATGAACCCAATCCCGGACAGGCTGCGAATGGATCTTTTACATTCAACAAGGTGTTTACGCGCCAGGACCCGACGCGATCGGCCACCGAATCGACTTCCGGAAGCGCCCTCGCCTCAGCGCTGCTTGGATTGCCGGCATCGGGCAGCATGGGCGCGAACGCTTCCCTTGCGTTGCAGAGCCATTACTTCGCCCTCTTCTTTCAAGATGACTTCAAAGTAAATCCCAGGCTGACATTGAATCTGGGTTTGCGCTACGAGTTGGAAACGCCCTTTACAGAGCGGTTCGATCGTCTCGCCTATGGCTTTGACCCGGATGCGCCAATGGGAATCACGTTGCCGCCGGTGAAGCTGCCTTCCGGGGAAGTAATTGACTTAGGGCAACTGAAAGGCGGCCTGTTGTTTGTCAATAAGGACGGACTTGGCCGCAGCCAGGGCAAAATTGACAGGAACAACTTCGGTCCTAGAATCGGGCTTGCTTTCCAACTGAACAGGAACATGGTCTTGCGCGCAGGATACGGGATTTTCTTCTCCAGTAATGCGGTCAATGGCGGAACTCCGGTCACCACCGCTTCTTTCAATGACGTCACTCCGTTTGTCGGATCGGTCACGGGAGGCGCTACAGTTTTGCCGGGTGTCAGTTTGAGCAATCCATTTCCTAACGGATTCCGGGACCATACCGGCAGCAGTCTAGGGGTGAAGACGGAACTGGGAAACAATATTACCTTCGTCGATCAGGATCGGGTGTTGCCCTATGTGCAGCAGTGGCAAATCGATATCCAGCGAGAGCTGCCGTGGCAGATGCTTGCTGAGGTATCTTATGTTGGAAACCAAGCGGTGAAAGTGCTGGACAGGGACAACTTCAATCTGAACGATACTCCGGACCGATTCTTCAATGCCGCAAATGTCAACACTTCAGTGAGCAATCCGTTTTTGGGAGTTCTTCCCGCTGATTCTACGCTCGGCCAGGGGTCCACCATCAGGGTGAACCGGCTGCGTTTGCGATTTCCGCAGTTCAACAACGTAACTATTCAGGGTGTCAATACCGGCCGGGTGCAGTATCACGGCTTTCAGACTCGCCTCCAGAAGCGGATGTCCGGCGGCGTCACTTTCGTTGCCAACTACGCTTTTTCAAAGATGATGGAGTACGATGTCGAAAGCCTGGTCAACGCGCGCAGCTACAGGACAGTGGCGGCAACAGACCGTCCCCACTTGCTTCGGGCCTTCGCCACCGCGGACCTGCCAGTAGGCCGGGGCCGCGCTTTGGGCGGGGATATGCCGGGATGGCTCGACTACATCGCCGGCGGGTGGAACACGACCTGGGTGACAAAATATACAAGCGGCGAACCACTTGGTGTCACCGACACTCGAGGCCGCCCGATTCCAATCGCCAACCCAAAAACCACAGGATCGGTGGAGCAGAGACTGGGAGACAGAATAGATCCTGCCACGCAGTTGCCTTTGAATCCTTACTTCAATCCGCGCGCATTTGCCAGTTTGCCGGATGAGTTCTCCATAACACCCGAACCGGTTCGCTATGATTGGCTGCGCGGCCCGAGCACGTGGGACCACAGTCTGACTCTCTTCAAGATGTTCAAACTTTATGAGGACGTTCAATTGGAACTGCGCAGTGAAATCGACAACGTGTTCAATTCTCCCCAGTTTGACAACCCGACGACCAACCTGGCGAATCGGTCGACGTTTGGCGTAATCAGCAGCGCCGGCGGGAATCGGACCATTCAGGTGGGCGCGAAGATCAGGTTTTGAGCGGCGAGTGCACGCGAATTAACGGATTTGTCGTGGGTGCTAAGTAGATAATTTCATAAATACGCTGACGTAGTTCATGGAGGCTTGGAGCTTTCCGTTATGAGGCGTGATTGGACCAACGTAGAGCGCCGGAGGCGCGACGAGAGCTTAGCCAGGGGTGAGCGTTTTTTTGCGAACCCCTGGTTTGCGTTCCCAAAAAAATCAATTCCCGCCCTGCCAAGGGCGGGCGGACTTGCCAGCAATAATGCCATTCAAAATTGTCTGCCCGCCCCGCTGGGGCGGGGCTCAATTTGGCATACAAACCAGGGGTTCGCAAAAAAACGCTCACCCCTGGCTATGTTCTCGTCGCGCCTCCGGCGCTCGGTTGTCGCTGATAGCCTCCAGCTACATTAGGCCGCCACAAACATGCATCAAACACGTCACCTTAATTGTGAAATTGACTACTAAGTCCCCTCAGGGCCCAGGATGGCTTCTAGGGATCGCTTAAACGACGCAGGGTTGATTGAGGGGTAACGGTACAACTGAGGCTCGATTGAACTAAAAAACGACCGCACCCTTGAGGGTTCGATCAATCCTCTGCGCAACATTTCCCTTACGTCGCTCAGGTCCTGAGAGTGGCCTCTTTCGATCTTCGCCAGCGCCTGGGCATACAGATCATAATGGCAGAAGCAGACCTTCCCTTCCTGACTAATAAACAGGCTGCGCTCTTGCCAGCCCGAAAGTTCGGGGATGAAGTCACTGGGTGAAGCCAGCTCCACGTTAATTTCAAGCGTTTCCTTCAGCTTGGGGATGGCCCGGAAAAGCCGGTCACTTTCCGGAATGAAGCGAATATCGACGTCGATAGTCGATTGGCGCCATCCAAGCAGCACCGCTGTGGCCCCGCCGGTAAAATACAAACGAGTATCCTGATCCACTTCGGCGCTTAACGCGCGCATGAAACTCCAGATCCGAGCACTATCGGCTATCTGGCGCATTCTGCTGCATGCTCAAAACTAACCAGACGACGCAACAAAGCGTTATATTTGGAATGCGCTCCGTCAGGATCAATCCGCCAGAGCTTCTGGTAAAGTCGCAGCTCGGGCGCTGAGATTACTTTCTCGGGAATTGGGAGCCCCAGCATGCGGAGCTTCGGAGCGCCGATGGAAACCAGGAGCGCAGGAATCGATTCCACCCCTTGCTCTAGGTCTCGAATTCCTTCTTCGACCAAGTCGCTTCCGGGAAGTAAACCGGCCTGCATGTAAGCAATCTTATCGCCCTGCAAGTCCAAAGTCCAAAGTCGAAGGTCCAAGGTCGAAAGTCCAAAGTCGAAAGTCCAAAGTCGAAGGTCGAAAGTCGAAAGTCCCAAGTCGAAAGTCGAAGGTCCAAAGTCGAAAGTCCAAAGTCGAAAGTCCAAAGTCGAAAGCCAAAAGTCGAAAGTCCAAAGTCGAAAGTCCAAAGCCCAGGCTGTAGCGCCCTAAGGCGAGCCTACGCGTTGGCAGATCCCCTCAACTGTTTCCTGGGTGAACCAAGGTAGCTCAGAAAGCCCGATATCAGACGGCTCGTTTCTAGGGCGATTTTCAGGACCGAATCGAATTCGGTCTGTAGAATGTACCGCCGATCGAATGCAATGTAGACCTGACTGCGAACCTCGGCCGCCGATGCCTTTGCTCTGAAAAGATAGGAAATGAAATGACGATCACTCTGGGTCTCAAACCCTTCCGCAATATTTGACATAACAGACACAGCCGATCGCTGAATTTGATCGCGTAGCCCAAAATCACGCGCAAACTTCGGTTTTTCAGTCAAATCATATATGGAATTTGCCAGAATCCTCGCCTTTTTCCATGCTTCAATGTCTTCAAAGAACCTGATCTTCTGCATCAGTTGTTCCTCCTCTTCTAGAGACATAACTGAGCAGTCATCAAATTTGCGAAAAATAATTCGAAGTATTGATGACTTTCGACCCTGGATGTTTGGCTTTTGACTTTGGACTTTCGACTTTGGACTTGGACTTTGGACCCTCGACTTATCGTGTTACCGTCGCCTTCCTTTCCAGCTTTCCCCAGGTCACAGTAATTCCGGTCAGCGCCCTTGAAATGGAACGGAAGATTACGATGTACATCAACTGGCGGTAAATCAGTCGCTGAATAAATGTGAGCAGGAGTAGTCTCTTATCTTCCTTCTCAAGAAGAAAAGCCAGCAAGCTGTAGATCCAATCGACGACGACAAATATTCCGTAAAAAAATCCGACACGGATCATGTTCTCATTCCAAAAGGGCAAATCATGCTGCAACTTGTCAAACAGCGCCGAACCGATGTTCCACAACAGCACCAGATCCATAAAGGGTGAAAGCAAAGGAAACAGAATCTGAAAGACCAGCACATTCGGGATCGAAAATTTTCCCAGGCCGCTAGTGCCCTCAAAGACTGCTCCGCGGTGCTTCCATACGCACTGCAACGTTCCATAGCACCAGCGAAATCGCTGGCGGATCAATCCGCGCACCCGGTCGGGCGCCTCCGTGTAGGCGACCGCGCGCGGCTCGTAGACGACGTCCTTGCCCCGCCGCAGGACTTTCATGGTCAGCTCCTGATCTTCGGCGAGCGTGTCCGACTCAAACCCTCCGAGGTCGGCGATCAGAGAACGACGCCACGCACCCACCGCCCCTGGAACCACGGTGATTCCATTGAGCAAATCAAATGCGCGCCGGTCCAGGTTCTGGCTGGTGATGTACTCCAGCGCCTGGCAGGCCGTCAGCAGATTGATGCGGTTTCCAACTTTCGCGTTTCCCGCCACCGCCCCTGTTTCGGGGAACTCAAAGTGGCGCACCAGCCTCTCGACGGTCGACGGCAGAAATTGCGTGTCGCCATCCAGAGCAATTAATATTTCACCTGAGCTCGCGGCTATTCCCCGATTGAGAGCCGACGCCTTGCCGGTATTTGCCTGGCGGATTAGTCGTATCTTGGGGTTGTCTGCGAAGCCCTCCTCTACAACATCAGCAGTGCCGTCCGAAGATCCGTCGTCAATGACGATCACTTCGAGATTTTCGTAAGTCGATGCGAGGACGGAACTGATCGTATCTTCCACGACAGTGGCTTCGTTGTAGCAAGGAATGAGAACCGAGACACTAGGACGCTGATCTGGATGGAACCGCTGCTCGTTTCGTTTGAAGTAGTGAAGGATGGCAAGCGTTCCCACAAACAGGATACGCGCCAGACCCAGTGCAATTACCACCAAAAACACTAAGTGCCCAAATCTGCCCAGCCAACCCAAAATCAGGAACAGGTAATGGTCTGCGCGCACCAGATACTGTTCATGGGCGGAGAAAGGCGGCATCAATTGGTCCCTGGTCATCCCCATCAGGCTGGACAGAGAAACAAACTGGTAACCTTGCGCACGCAGCCGATCGATGATTGCCGGGAGAGCCTGAATTGTCTGCGAGCGTTCTCCTCCACCGTCATGCATCAGGATGATGTTTCCAGGGTTGATCGTCTGCGTAGCGCGCTGGTGCAGCTTGACTTGTTGCAGCCCCCGTTCGATGATTGCTTGCACTCCTGGCCGCATCCAGTCATCGGTGACGATCTCCTGAGCCACCGTGATGTACCCCATGCTATTGGCCCACAAAACCGGTTTAATTTCGTTGGAGGTCTTGGGCGTCGAGTCAATCCCGTAAGGCGGACGAAACAGGATGGTAGACCGCTGCAACAGGCTCTGAATGAGCCGCTGGGTCGTGTTCAATTCCAGTTCCGCCACCGGGCGCGAGGTGGTACCCAGATTGGGATGGGTGAAGGTGTGGTTTCCCACCTCATGGCCGTCCTGATAAATCTGGTGCAGCAGTTCGGGATAAAGATCGGCGTTTCTCCCGATGATGAAAAAACAGGCAGGAACTTTTTTCTCGCGCAGGGTTTTTAGAATCGCCGGCGTGTAGCTCGGATCGGGGCCGTCGTCGAAAGTGAGAACCAGGCGCTTCGGCACAAAACCTCGCCTTCGCACTCGGAAACTCCCCGGAATCCTGGTGTACACCTCATCCTTAATTAAACCCAGCTTCGGATCGAACTCTATGGTGCGGGCACCTTCTCCCGACGTCTGCAGCACTTCCAACAGTTCGCCCTGGCCTTCAAAATCGAGATCATAGGCGGGTGGGATGGTGAGGATTCTTTTTGCCTTTTCTTCCGTGCCCGTGAAATTGGGAAGCAGGTGCCAGAAGGAAGGATCTTCCGTACCGAGGCGCCAAATTCCAAACCCCGCGAGCGGGTGGACCTCCGCTGCGGAGAGATGATTGAATACCGTAACTGCATCGAGAAACCAGACCGAATGACGGCTGCCGTCCTCCTCGTCATATTCGAAATGCAGGTTATACGAGGTCGGGTCCATCGAGATGATAGCCGACGATTCCTGTGAAGTGCGCAGGGCGTCCTGAAAAGACAGCTCAGTGGCGACGACGCTCTTGTCACTGCTCCAGTTGTATCCGTAGGACCCCACGGCCAGGACTAACTTTTGCGGATCAACCTCGCGCACGCGTTTCAGCAGGTTTTCCTCCACCCAGGTCTGCGATGCGATTGGACCCGAGTCCCCGCCCGGCCAGTGTTCGTCGTAAGCCATCAGGATCAGGTAGTCAGCCGCGCTGGCAAAACGGAGGTAGTCAAAATCAGGTTCGCTGAAAGGCGCGGTCATCGCCACAGTTAAGTTTTGCGGGGCGAAGTCCTTCCGCAATTCGTCCAACAGTTCCAGCACCAGCGGCCGCGTCTCCGCAGATAGATCCTCAAAATCGAGCACCGCTCCCGCATATTGGCTTCGCTGTATGTATTCGAGAAGGTGAGCGCGCAGTCTGGCGCGTCGTGCCGGATCGGAAAGGACCTGCTGCAACTTAGTGTTATCCCACTTCCCGGACTCCGGGTCGTAGTTGTTAATCAAGGGAAAGATTTTCAGATTGGGATTGCGCCTGCGCACCCAGTCTGCCGAATAACTGGGGTCCTTGATCTCCACAACAGGATCATCGCCGGGTTGCAAGCGAAGCAGTTCTGCTACCAGCCAGTCCAACTGGTGAGCATGATCCCGCAGCGAAGCGTAACTGGCGTCGTCCCAACTCACATAAAAACCAACCATCGCCTGCCGGCCGTTGTGAGAAGCGGAAATCCGTTTCCAGCGTCGCTCCTGTTCCTTCTTTGCCTGATTCAATTTCGTCAGCGCGTTGTAAAACATCCGCTCCTGCCGGGTGCGCAGGGCGGGCGGTTTGGTGGGAGGAGGAATGGGCGCCCGCGCCCTGTCCACCGGCTGAATCAGCAAAGGGCGGCTGATCAAGGAGATCACAAAGAGCACGGCAAGCGTGGTGGTAACGACGCCCACCAGGAGAGCGACTCCGCCAGTCACTTTGCGTTTGCGGCCGCGCGGATCGTGGAAGACTGCTTGCCGGCTCATGCCCGCTTTCTCCTTTCAAGCAACAGGACCGAGCCCACAACGCCCATCACAAGCACAAGCGGAAGCACTTCCAGTACGTAGCGGTACTCGACGTTCGGCATCCAGGAAAACGCAGCCGTCCTCAAGAAGATAGCGCTGGCAGCCCAGACCGAAATCAGACGGTTCGGCAGCAGCACAAGACCCACGCAAGCGAGAATCACCAACGCCAATTTGAACAGAAACATGAGATCAATCCAAATCGCTTCCGCCGGGTCATCCAACAGATTGCTCAATGGCAATAACTCTTCTGTCAGCGGAAAAACTCTGTAATGGGGCGAAAACCAGAGTACCAGCGCGCGCCGCAGCGGGAGCGAAAGGAAATACCGCACGGGATGACGCCGGATTCGCTGATCGGCGACTTGGCCAAATTGCCGGTCGAGATCCGGAATCATCTCGCCGAGTTCATTGTATCGTGCAATCAGATTTTCAACGTGGGTTCGTTCGGCTAAGTTGTCAAAAGCGCTGGGGGGAATCACGTTGATGTCCAGCGAACCTCCATCCACACGCCAGCACACCGAATCCAAGTAGCGGTCGTCTGCAATCCAGGTCCGGGTCCAGCGAATAAATCCCAGCGGTGGTACTTCGTCGGGTTCGCTGGCGTAAAAGTTTGCCAGGGGCTGGAAACGATGCAGCGAGACGGCATTGCGCACAATCCACGGTGCCCATAAAACCATTAGCCCTACGAGCAGCCAAAACGCCGATTTCCAGGCAAGAGAAGCGGATTTCCCTAGCAGCGCGAGGCAGAAAATGGCGGCGCTTGCCAGCAGCAAAAAAGAGTCCGGGCGGCAAAGCAGCGCGGCCGAGATCGCAATCCCACAGAAAAACCAAGCCAACCGGCTCTGCCGCCGGTACCCGATCACCATGGCCACAAAAGCCGCCGCCGTCAATGCTATGGTAAAGGATTCCGTGAGAATCAAGGCAGTGTACTCGGCGGTATAAGGCTCAAAGGCTGTGAGGAAGAGAACCGGAAGGGCGGCCGCCGGCAGGATTTCCCACGCCAGCCAGCTAAGCCACAACAATAAAGATGTATCCACCAGGGCTTGTACGATGCGGACCGCCGTGTGGTTCTGCAGTCCCGCTACGACGTAAACGGAATCCAGAAACAGCGGGTAGCCCGGTGCGCGCGCATCGGTGGGCCGCAAGCGAGGCGGCGCATCCCAACTGTATGTATGGTGTCGGATGAGATTCACGGCCAGGGCGTCGTAGCCCGGAGTGTCGCCTGTGTCTTGAGCGAAATGGAGCGCGATCCAGAGCCTGAAGGCAAGAGCCAGCAGCAGAAGCAAGCCAAACAGGTATCGGTGGGACCACAACCAAACTCGGAAACCGCCATTGGAGCCGCCGGCAGACATTCAACCGATCCTGAGGGACGCGCTGGGGCGGCGTATTTGCAACGCCTTGTTGCCGCGCTCGGTACGGCCGCACTGCAAAAAAGCATTAGAGCGTGAAAGCGAAGCGGTAGAGAGCGCTGCTTGCCGCGCCGGACCGACCCGCCTCGGCAGCAGAACTGCCAGAAACAAAAAGATTAGAAGCAACAAAAGCGCCAGCGCCAACAGCACGATTCGAAACATAGAGCAAACCCAATTTTACCGTAGCCCTCCGTTTTGCCGGTGAAGTTCTCAGTGACAGACGGTTTTTACGTTTTTCAACCTCCCAATGGGAGGGCCTTCTGGCCTTACCGTTCCGGCATCGACCGCAATGGCCAAAAATCCAACGATTAAGAATCAATTTTTGAAAACCATCATTGCATTTTCCTTCAAATTTTCTTCGCAAATTCTCGAGCAGCGCCGTTGTGTCTATAGGTTGGGCGTGAGAACCGAGCAAGGAAACGAAAATGAACTCGAAGGATCGGGAAACCCTGCGGATCGTGATCTTTGATAAGCGGCATTACCTTGCCAGCCGACTGCCCATTTCAGACGTGCGCAGAATCTCTTCGCTGGAATTACCGGACACGCTGGTCGGCCTGGAAGTCCTCCTGCTGGGATTGAAAGACAGGCGATGGAATGCAGTTTTCACCACCCTCTGGTTGAACGCAGAAAGGCCCAAGTTTGAAGAAGTAGGCAAAGGAATAATCGCACTCGACCTTCAGGAACATCGTTTCGCTGCTCTGACTGCGTCCAGGGACATCGTTTTTCTCTACCGCGACGGAATTAAATTACGCAGGTTTCAGTCAGTGAATCTGGATGAAATCCAGGCTGCATTCCTGGCAAGAGAATTGCAAAGTTATGTAAGGCTTCGCCCGGATCGTTAGAAAAAACAGTCCGCCGCAACCGGGTGTTAGTGTGTGGCCTAGGGCGAAGCGCAGCGCAGCCCTGGGATAGCGAAATACTATTAGAATTTCCAGCCCGCCCCACTGTGGGCGGGCGACAGATTGTAGGAGATTTGCGGCCAATTTCTCTGCCGCCCGTCCCCCCTAAAGGCGGGACGGGCTTTCAATATCTAAAGAATCTCACATTCCCACGGCTCCGCTGTGCTCCGCCCTGGGCCACACGCTGAGCGCCCGCCTGTGGCGGGCTGGATAGGGCGACGCCCTGACGCGCCGCTCGTTTGGCTCCTATTATTGGAACATAGTTCGCCATGAATGATCCGACGCTGAAGTCGTCGCAGAGTCTTAGCACGCTCTGGCAACCCTCCCTGTCCACTAGCAAACGAATTTCTCTGTGGCTGGAAGTTTGGCGCCAAACCTGAAATACTCTACGCCTCGACAAGGAACTCTCTATGACGGGAACCAGTCCCAGCCTCAAAGATCAAAAGGCGCTGGTGACCGGCGCAAATTCAGGAATCGGCGAAGCGGTGGCCCGGGCCCTGGCGGCCAGTGGCGCTGCCGTCATTGTCAATTACGTGGCCAACCCCGACGCTGCCCGGAAAGTAGTATCCGACATCGAAGCTGCCGGCGGCCAAGCAATAGCGATCCAGGCCGACGTAAGCAACGAGCAGCAGGTACAGGCGATGTTCACGCAGGCGCTCACCCTGCTCGGCACCATTGATATTCTGGTCAATAACGCGGGTTTGCAGCGAGATTCTCCCTTTGCACAGATGACGCTGGAGCAGTGGAACACGGTGATCGCCGTGAACCTGACCGGACAGTTCTTGTGTGCTCGGGAAGCCGTGCGGGAATTTCTCCGGCGCGGAGTTGTCCCCGCAGTTTCCTCAGCAGCGGGTAAGATCATCTGCATCAGCTCCGTTCACGAGGTCATCCCCTGGGCAGGACATGTCAATTATGCGGCATCCAAGGGCGGCATTATGCAGTTGATGAAGAGCCTAGCGCAGGAGGTCGCCCCCCATAAGATCCGAGTCAACAGCATCGCGCCCGGGGCCATCAAGACTCCCATCAATCGCTCGGCTTGGGAAACTGCGGAGGCGGAAGCCAAGCTGCTCACACTGATCCCCTACGGGCGTGTCGGGGTGCCCGAAGACATCGGCAAGGCGGCTGTTTGGCTGGCTTCAGACGAGTCGGATTACGTTCACGGCGCGACCCTATTTGTGGACGGCGGCATGACTTTGTATCCCGGATTTGCGACCGGCGGGTAACCGCAGAGCCATCGTCAAAACTATGAAACCACGTGGGATACGGGGACGAGGTGGACAAGGAGAATGCGCAAGACCGGTTCACCGAACCGGTGTCCTCCGTGTCCTTAGCGGTGAAACTTTTTTGAAACACAACGGACACAAAGGACACAGCGAAAACAGGGGAGAGGGAGACAGGGGGTTTGGAACTGTCTCCTCACTGGTGACCAGCGCCGTGTTGCTGCTTCTTTCCATCATTCCGTTCCCAGTCGACTCTGCCGCCGGCGAATACCAGGTTGTTGCCGAGCTGCGCCAGCGCGTCAAAATGCGCGATGGAATCACTCTCATCGCCGACGTCTACAGGCCCGGCGCCGCCGGTAAGTTCCCAATCCTGCTCGAACGCACTCCGTACAACCGAACCGGTGACGGCGGAATGGCGCGCGCTCTGGCTGCTCACGGCTATGTGGTGGTTCTGCAGGACACCCGAGGGCGTTATGACTCGGAAGGCGAGTTTTATCCCTTCCGGTACGAAAGCCAGGACGGATACGACACGGTGGAATGGGCCGCACAATTGGAATTCTCCAACGGGAAGGTAGGAATGTTCGGAGGCTCTTATGTCGGCGCCACTCAGATGCTGGCCGCCATGGCAAAACCGCCTCACTTGGCGGCCATTCACCCCTACGTGACGGCCTCTGAGTATTACGACGGTTGGACGTATCAGGATGGAGCGCTGATGCAGTGGTTCACCAGTTCGTGGACCGCTCTTCTCTCAGTTGATACTTTTCGCAAGCAGGTCGACCAGCGCCTGCGTCCGGCGGAGTGGCTCGAACAACTGCCTGTCGGCGACTATCGCCTCCTGAACCTCCCTCCGCCGGCCGGCCTGGCGCCCTACTACCGCGATTGGATTGACCATGAGCGCGACGATGATTACTGGAAACGCTGGAAGGTCTCCGATCACTACCGAGAGATGGCCGTTAAGGCTCTGCATTCCGGAGGATGGCACGACATCTTTCTGAAAGGTTCAATCAAGAACTACATGGGCATGCGCCAGGGAGCGGCGACTCGGATTGCGCGCGATGGGCAAAGATTGACCATCGGCCCCTGGGCACACGCTCCCACTTCGCCCGAAGGGAAAATCGGGGACGTAATATTCGGTCCTGCCGCGGTGAGGGACGAAACAAAAGAGACGCTGGACTGGTTTGCTTATTCGCTGAAGGGCGCGCAAAACCAATATGCCAGCCAACCGCCGGTGCGAATTTTCGTAATGGGAGACAATATCTGGCGCCAGGAGGCGGAGTTTCCCCTCACTCGGACGCGTTACACGAAATATTTCATCCATTCTCGAAGCGGCGCCAATACCTTAAGTGGAGACGGCGAGTTGACTGCGGTTTCCCCGGACAACGAGCGTCCCGACGTCTACGAATATGATCCCGGCGACCCGGTCCGGACGATTGGAGGCCGTCTATGCTGCGGCCCGACTCTGCCTCCCGGGCCTGCCGATCAGCGTCCCAATGAATCGCGGCCAGACGTGCTGGTGTTCTCGACACCTGTTCTTGAGGGTGATCTGGAGGTCACCGGTTTTATCACCATCGATCTCTATGCGGCCAGCTCTGCTGTGGACACGGATTTTACGGCGATGCTGGCCGATGTGGATCCTGGCGGATATGCGCGGCTGCTGACTGACGGTATCGTGCGAGCCCGCTATCGCAACTCCACCGAGAAGCCGGAAGCGATCGTACCCGGCAACATATACAAGTACAGCATCGAGCTCTGGGCCACGAGCAACGTTTTCAAGTCAGGCCACCGAATTCGCCTCTATCTCTCAAGCAGCAATTTCCCGAGGTTCAATCGAAATCTGAACACCGGAGAGTCAATAGCGGGCTCCACGCGGATGATAAGGGCAAGGCAGACCATCTATCATGATGCACAACACCCATCGGCGATCTCTTTGCCCGTAATTCCGCGCTAGCTGCCGCAAGCGCACGTTCCAGTAGGGCGCACGGCCGAGCGCTCTGTGGAGTTTCGACATTTTTGGGAGCGGAGAGACGGCCTCTATAAGAACGACTTTGGAGTCAAGCACAATTTTTGTAAATTTGCCTGACCACTTCTGCACCCAACAGACACCTCGACCTGCGAACTGAAAAGCTTCTTTTTAAAGGGAAGCTTTTGTTTTTTG
>DASXTB010000265.1:0-17242 GCA_036505615.1 Acidobacteriota bacterium | reverse complement strand
TTTGAATCCTAAATCTCAGAATTGACATCAGCCATGAGAAGACTCTGGAGGGCTCGGGAATTTGGGACACTGCTGATTCTGCTGCTTGAAATCGCTTTCTTCGCCTGGTATCTCTGGCCTCAGGGAGGAAGGAGCCATCCGTTTCTCAACTGGAACAATGCAGTTTTGATTTTGAAATATTCCTCCATTTACGGCATTGCAGCTATCGGGGCCGCGATGATCATTATCTCGGGAGGCATTGATTTGGCGCCCGGCGCCGTGATCGCCCTTTCCGGTGTCGTGACCGGCCGCTTCTTCATCGAAGGCGGACATTCACTGGCCGTCAGTCTGATCGCAGGATTGCTGGTGGGGCTGATTTCCGGCCTGCTCACTTCGGCGCTGGTGGTGTTGGTGCACCTGCCACCATTTATCGCCACGCTGGGAGTGATGGGAGTGGCTCGAGGGCTGGCCTTCATCACCACGGAAGGGCGTTACTTTGATTTTTCCGGTAAGCTGCCTCCAAATTGGAAGCCGGCGGGAATCCCTCTTGACTGGATTCCTCCGCTGGTGATGGTCTTGCTGGCGCTGCTGTTTCAGATCCTGATGAAAAATTTCCAATGGGGACGGTCGGTGTACGCTCTGGGAGGCAATGAGACAGCCGCCCTCTTCAGCGGAATCCGCGTCGGGCGCGTCAAAACACTGGTGTACACGATAGGCGGCTTGTTGTCTGCCATGTCCGGAGTGGTCCTGGTATTGGTGCAGGGCCAGGGGAAAGCGGACATCGCTACCGGCTACGAGCTTGATATCATCGCCTCGGCAGTGGTAGGCGGCGCCAGTCTTGCAGGCGGGCGCGGATCGGTCGCCGGCGCGGTCCTGGGAACACTGATCTTTGGCGTTCTCCGGAACGCCTTGCCTCAGATCCAAGGCGCCACTTTTTATGACCGGCTCATCGTCGGCGTAGTAGTGATTGTTATTGTTGTAATGGACCAATTGATTGCGAGGCGATCGGCGCCAGTGTGAATGGATTTCGACGCAGTATATCTGTAGCGCCGGCTTCCAGCCGGCCTTAGACTTGACAGTAGACCCGGCTGCCGGCCAGAGGCCGGCGCTACAATATCTCAGCGCAAGGTCGGCAGGCCGTCTCAAGAATCTAGGCGAGAAAACATGAAAAAAATTTACCTGTCAGTACTGACCTTAATGGTAGCGGTTACTGGATGCGGATCTCGGAATCAACCAGAGCAAAAAACCAAATACCGCTTCGCCATCATACCCAAGGCGCTCAATTTGCCCGTATTCAACTACGCGCGCATTGGCGCCGAGCGCGCCGCCAAAGAGCTGGGCAATGTCGAAATCATCTGGCGTGCGCCGGAAACCGCAGACGAACTGAAACAAAAGGAGATCCTGGAATCATTCATCACGCAGCGAGTCGACGGAATCGCGATCTCGTGCATCAATGGAGATTTTCTGACCGACACGATCAACAAGGCCATGGACGCCGGCATACCCGTGCTGACCTGGGACGCAGATGCCCCCAAGTCAAAACGGATTGCGTACTATGGTGTCGATGACTTTGCCGGCGGTCAGACCTTAGGAGACGGAGCAGCCAAGTTGCTCGGAGGAAAAGGCAAGGTCGCGATCATCACCAGTGTTGGAGCTTACAATCTGAAGCGACGCCTGGACGGTGTCGAGGATAGCCTGAAAAAGTATCCGGAAATGAAGGTCATTGAAATTTTTGACACTAAAGAGGATACATTCCTTTGCGCCCAGATTATCGCTTCGGCCATGAACAAATACCCGGATCTGGATGCGTGGATTTCGGTCGGCGGATGGCCGGCATTCTCGCGCAACACTCTCGCCCCAATAGATCCTCAGCGTACAAAGTTCGTCTGCTTTGATACCATCCCGCCTGCACCTGATTTGCTGCGCGAAGGAAAAGTGCAGCTTTTGGTGGGCCAGAAATACTTCGGATGGGGCAGCGAACCGGTCAAGATCCTTGTCGACTACAAGGCGGGAAAGCGTCCCCCTAATCCGATAATATATTCCGGAGTCGATGTGGTCACCCGAGATAACGTCGATCAGTATGTGGAGCAGTGGAAGAAGTGGGAGCACCCGTAGGGCGGGCGGCAGGAGGCAGAAGGCGGAAAGCAGAAGGCAGGAGGCAGGAGGCGGAAAAGCAGAAGGCGGAAAGCAGAAGGCGGAAAGCAGAAGGCAGGAGGCGGAAAAGCAGAAGGCAGACGGCGCGGGACAGGCAGCAGGAGGCACGAGGCAGGCAGGAAATCATCGTTGGCCGACCGTAATTATTGGTCAATCCTAATGACGGATGACAAACACGCATGGTGCTTTTCCTGCCTTCCGCCTTCTGCCTTCCGCCTTTCGCCTTCTGCTTTCCGCCTTCCGCCTTTTGCTTTCCGCCTTCTGCTTTCTGCCTTCCGCCTCCTGCCGTCTGCGTCCTTGCGGTCCTTTGCGGTTCAAGAAACTTCGCCACCAAGGACAGGGAGGCCACAACGCCTTCACTGATTCTGAAAGGAGAGAAACCGTGAAACGTTTTTTATTCGTGAAACATTTTTTATTATTGTTGTGCGCATCATTTACTTGCAGTTTTCTTGCGCTGGCCGAGTCACCCAGAGGCTATTACCGCTTCCCCGCCATTCATCGAGACACAATCGTCTTCAGCGCCGAAGGAGACCTCTGGAAAGTAGGTATACAAGGCGGTGCGGCAAGGCGTTTGACCTCACATCCGGGCGAGGAATCCAACTGCGCCATTTCCCCCGACGGGACCACGCTCGCGTTTTCCGCCCAGTACGAAGGACCTAGCGAAGTGTATACCATGCCCCTTGACGGGGGACTTCCCACGCGAAGGACTTTTGAAGGGGAAGGCGCCTTTGTCGTGGGCTGGACGCCGGATGGCAAAGTTCTTTACACGACGCGCCATTTTTCCACTTTGCCCGACGCCAAGCTATCGGCCATCGACTTGAAAACGGGAAAGAGCACGCTCATTCCCTTAAGTCAGGCAGCCGATGGCGCCTTCGAACCTGCCGGAAAGACGTTGTTCTTTACTCGATTGCCTTTTCAGGGAAGCAGTACGAAGCGCTACGCCGGGGGAACTGCGCAGAATCTTTGGAAGTTCACCGAAGGACAGCCCGAGGCGACGCCGTTGACGGGTGATTATCCGGGTACCAGCAAATCGCCCATGTGGTGGAAAGGCCGGATTTATTTTCTGAGCGACCGGGATGGCACGATGAACATCTGGTCTCTGAAGGACGACGGCGGCGACCTGCGCCAGCATACGCATCACAACGGATGGGACGTCAAGTCTCCTTCCTTGTCCGAAGGCCGGATCGCCTACCAGCTCGGGGCTGACCTGCACCTGTTTGACATCGCGGGCGAGAGCGACTCCGTGCTGCCCGTTACGCTGGCCTCAGACCTCGATCAGATGCGGGAAAAATGGGTCCAGAAGCCAATGGAGTACTTGACTAGCGCGCACACTTCGCCGGACGGCGACCGCGTCGTGCTGACCGCGCGCGGGCAGGTATTTGTGGCGCCTGCGGCGCAGGGGAGATTTGTGGAAGCCACTCGAAAGAAGCGAGTCCGTTATCGGGACGCCGCTTTCATGCCCGATGGAAAATCAATTCTCGCCCTTGCTGACGAGTCAGCGGAAGTCGAATTCTGGAAGATCCCTGCCAACGGCGTGGGCAGTGCGGAATCTTTAACCAATGATGCCAAAGTGCTGCGCTTTGACGGAGTGCCCTCACCTGACGGCAAGCGGATTGCCTACAGCGACAAGGATCAACAGCTCTGGATTTATGACATCGATCAGAAGAAGCAGACTCGTGTTGCAGTCTCTCCAGAGGACCACTTCTACGATTTGAGCTGGTCACCCGACAGCCAGTGGCTGGCGTACGTGGAGGTTGCCTCCAACACGTTTCCTCAGATCAAGTTGTATCATCTTCCCGACGGCAAGATTACCGCGCTCACCAGCGATCGAGTTGAGAGTTACCGCCCCGCATGGAGCCCGGATGGAAAATGGATCTACTTTCTTTCCGACAGAAATTTTCAGTCTCTGGTCAGCGCCCCCTGGGGGCCGCGTCAGCCGGAGCCGTTCTTTGATAAATCCGCAAAAATTTACCTGATGGCCTTGCGAAAAGATCAGCGCTCGCCCTTTCAGCCACCGGATGAACTCCATCCGGAACCAAAAGAGCCGCCGAAGAAAGATAGCGAACCGTCCAAACCGGGCGCGCCGGCCACTGAAGCCGCGCCACCGTCCACGGCGGCGGTCACCGTCGATCTGGATGGCATCCAGACGCGAATCTTTGAAGTCCCGATACCGGCGGGGAATTACGCCGACCTCTCCATTAACGATAAGAGGCTCTTCTGGACCTCAAGAGATACTTCGATTGAAAGAAAACGCAGCCTGGTGACTCTGGACATCAATAATAAAGAGATTACTCCAAAGACACTCCTCGAGGATATCAAGAGCTACGAACTCTCGCGCGATGGCAAGAAAATCCTGGTTTACAAGGGTGACGATCTCTACGTCTTCGAAGCGGCGTCCGAAGCTCCAGCCAAGATCGACAACAAAAAAGTAAATCTGAGAGACTGGACTTTTTCGCTGGATCCCAAAGAAGAATGGCGCCAAATGTTTGCCGAAGCATGGCGCCTGGAAAGGGATTATTTCTACGATCGAAATATGCACGGTGTTCAGTGGCCCGAGATGCTCAAGAAGTATTCTCCTCTGATCGACAGAGTCACCACTCGGGCCGAATTGAGCGATCTTATCGCGCAAATGGTAGGAGAACTCTCCGCGCTCCACATCTTCGTGGTAGGCGGAGATCAGCGCAAGGGACAAGAGGAGGTTTATCCGGCTTCCCTGGGCGCGGTTCTTACGCGCGACGAAAATGGCGGAGGTTATCGGGTGGCGCACATCTATCAGTCCGAACCCGATTTTCCAGACCGCATTTCTCCGCTGGCCAAACCGGGTGTCGATGTTAAAGAGGGAGACGTCATCGAATCGATCGACGGTATAAGCCTGCTGTCAGTGGCTGACCCAGCCGTCCTGCTCAGAAATCGGGCCGCCAGGCAAGTCCTCCTGCACGTCAAGCTGGCAGGTTCTGCCTCTGGCCGGGACGTGATTGTAATTCCCGTGACCCAGCGGCAGGAGAGCAACCTTCGCTACGATGAATGGGAGCGCACCAGAAGATTGCGCGTTGAGGAGATGGGAAAAGGAGAGATCGGCTACCTGCATCTGCGCGCCATGGGGCCGAACGACATTGCTCAATGGGCTCGAGATTATTATCCGGTTTTCAACCGCGCAGGATTGATCATCGATGTCCGCCACAACGGTGGCGGAAATATCGACAGCTGGATTCTGGAAAAACTTCTGCGCAAGGCCTGGTTCTACTGGCAGCCGAGAGTGGGAAATCCCCTCTGGAACATGCAGTACGCGTTCCGCGGACATCTGGTGGTGCTTTGCGATGAGTGGACCGGTTCGGACGGAGAGGCTTTCACGGAAGGTTTCCGCAGGCTCGGTTTGGGCAAGGTTATCGGAAAGCGCACCTGGGGCGGTGAGATTTGGCTCTCGTTCAGCAATTGGCTGGTGGACAAGGGGATTGCGTCGGCGGCTGAAATTGGTGTTTACGGCCCGGAAGGCAGATGGCTGATCGAAGGCCACGGCGTCGATCCGGACATTACGGTCGACAATCTGCCTCACGCGACATTCAACGGCGAGGATGCTCAGCTTCAGGCCGCAGTGAAATACCTGCAGGAGCAGATGCGCTCGCATCCGGTAGCCACGCCGCCGGTGCCGCCGTATCCAAATAAGTCGCTGAAGCCGAAATGAAGAATTTCGAATGTCGAATTTCGAATGTCGAATGACGGGACCCCAAATGAGCCCGGCGGCGAGTCTTGAAGGCTGCCTCAAGACTTCGTTCGTCGGTCCCGAAGGGACGACCGAGAATAGCCCAGCGATTTATCGCTGGGAGCGGGAATGTTTGAGAAGTGCAGTCCCGTAGGGACGGCTGAATCTGCGGAAATCTACCTCCAATCCTCGCCGCCAGAGTTCCCTGGGGTCAGGTCTTCAGAATTCAGTTTTTGCCGAGACCGACTAGCAAAGCAATGTTTATAGGTGAAAACTGAATTCTGAAGACCTGATCGCAGATCGTTTCTTGTGGAGGTCACATTGCGGGCCATTCTCGCTCTTTTCAAGCAAGCCTTCGTCCAATGGCGCAAAGACAACGCGCACCGCATTGGGGCAGCTCTTGCTTACTACGCGCTGTTCTCGATCGCTCCCCTGTTGCTCCTCGCAGTCGCCATAGCCGGCCTGATGTTTGGCAGGCAGGCAGCCGAGGGTCAAATCGTGGCCCAGATCGAAAACGTCGTAGGCTACGATGGCGCGCGATCCATCGAAACAATGATAAATAGTGCCCGCAAGCCCGCCGCCGGGATTACAGCCACCATTGTGGGCATCGCGCTTTTGCTTTTGGGCGCTTCGGGCGTCTTCAACGAGCTTCAGGCTGCACTCAATAGGATTTGGGGTGTAACTGTGCCGCAGCGCGGACTGCTGGGGATCATCAAAGAAAGGTTCCTCTCCTTTGCGATGGTGCTGGGCATCGGCTTTCTGCTGCTTGTTTCCCTAGTGGTAAGCGCTGCTGTAGCGGCTGCCGGCAGCTTTCTCGCGCTGCGATTTCCCGGCTCCAAGTACCTGCTGCAGATGTCGAACTTTGTCCTCGGCTTCGGTGTTAGCACGGCGCTGATCGCGATGATCTATAAAATTCTGCCCGAGACGCGCATCCACTGGCGCGATGTCTGGATGGGGGCCACTGTCGCTTCGATTCTGCTTACGATCGGCAAGTCGCTGATCGGGCTGTATCTGGCCAAAACGGGCGTTGCGTCGGCCTATGGCGCTGCCGGATCGCTGGTCGTCATTTTGATTTGGGTCTATTGGTCGGCGCAGATCCTGCTTTACGGTGCGGAATTTGCCGAGGTGTATTGCCGCTGGCACGGAACAACGGCCGGAAAAACGGGGCGCAGCAGCTGGCTGCGCCCGCATGATGCGTCACACAAGACTAGAAGCTGAGGCGTAAGCCGAACCGGAAGGACCTCGGGGCGTTGGCTACGCTGAGGACTTTCCCGAAGTTCGAGCTATTGACACAACTACAAGACGGCAGCCGCCGAGCTGGGCGTCACCACTCACACGATATCTTTTCACCTGCAGCGGATTTACGAGAAGCTGCACGTCCACTCCAAGACCGAGGCCGTAGCAAAAGCCATCCGCAACCGCCCACGAAAGATTCCATCATTTCGGCAACGCATATGCGATCAGTGAATCGGCAAGCTTGTCGCCGCTGAAGTAACCACCGCCGCCGGCAGCAATCACCACAAATTGCCGGCCACTCTTTCCTAGATAAGTAACAGGCGTGGCGTGCGCCGGCGCGTCCACTGGCACAGACCAAAGTTCCTCTCCCGAACGGGAATCAAAAGCGCGAAAACGACTGTCCACAGTTGCGCCGATAAACACCAGACCTCCTGCCGTCGCGATCGATCCCCCCAAGTTTTTGACTCCTGTTTTCGGCATTCCTCGGGCTGTCAATTCCGCTACTTCGCCCAAAGGCACTTTCCAGACAATCTCACCGCTGTTCAAGTCGATGGCATTAAGCGTTCCCCAAGGCGGTCGCAGACAGGGCCAGCCGTTTTGATCGGTGAAGCGTGCGTATTTTTGCAGTTTTCTAACGAGAGGAGGCGTCGCCGAACGTCGAAGATTTCTGTCCTGGCCACTTTTCTCAACCCCCTCTAACTGCGCAACCCAACTGCTTCCATGCGACGTGCCGTCTCTTGGTAAGCTTCCTCGACCCACTGGATGATTCTTGACGGTTCCGGCGAATATTCCAGCTCAATCGAAACCGCGCCGTCTATGTTGAGTTCTTTGACGGCCTGAAGGTAAGGAGCGAATTTGACGATCCCTCGACCAGGGGGAAGATCGCCGTGGACCTTTCCGTTGCAGTCACTGATGTGCACGTGAATGGCTTTGCCTTTGAGTTTTCGAACATCGGCGGGACTGGTATCGGACAAAACCAGGTGACTGATGTCGATGTTGGCGCGCACGCGACCGTGGTCGCACTGGTCGATAAAACGCACCATCGCAGCCACATTGTTAAGCAGACTTTGCCGAAACGGTTCCAGCTCGAGGGCGATATCTATTCCGTTTTTCTCGGCGTGATCACCCAGCTTGCGGCAGCTTTCGACTGCCCATGTCCATTGCTGTTCGGCCGCGACCACCTCACGCTGCCAAATATACTCACCAAGGACGAGCAGAATGTTGCGCGCTCCCCAGGTAGACGCAAGGTCGATGAACTTTTTGCACCTCTCGACATGAAACTCACGGACCGGTTCGTTAAAATCCATCAGACCCAGTGCCACTACCGGCAGTGAGACAATCGGCAAACCAAGGCGGTCAGTGGTTTTGGCAACCAGCGTGATTTCCTTCTTAGAAATGCCCACTGCTTCAGTAAAAATGTCGACGCAGTCAAAACCGATCCGGGCGATGTGCCGGAGACCCGTCGCGGTGTCGATTCCGACCTGACGAAAGCAACTGTCAATAATACCAAGCTTCATAAGACTCGCCGCCTCTTAAATAGCATGGGATAGAAGTCTGCAGTCCGGAAGTCGCGACCAAGGACGCCACCAGCTTTTTCATGTTAAAAACGCCTGCTCAATTTCCTGGATCGTCACAGCACGGCGCTCGTCGGCGCTGACGTAGGCCGCCTCAACCAGGGCCATGGTTTTCAGATTGTCCTTACCGCTGATGGAAGGCTCTGTGTCCGACTCGAGCGCGATCAAAAGTTGCGCCATGGTACCGGCGAAGGCATCAGGAAACCAGCTTTCCGTCCAGCGTGGTTGCTGGAAACCGGAATCACCTCGCGTGGCGAATCGAATTGTAGACGGTGTCGTATAAGGGTTCTGGCACCAACCGATCTCTCCGATCGCCAATCCGTCTGATCCCTCGATGCGCCATCGAATATAAATATCCGGCGGGCACCCTTCACGGGCCGGTCCGGTCCAGGTGTCATCGACCGAGACGCACCTTAGCTCGTTTTCATACTCGAGTATGTAGGCGCAAATGCCGTCCCGATGCGGAAACTGAATTCGTGGATCCGGGCGAATGCTGCAGTAAATGCGTTCGGGGTTGCCGAACCAGTATCGAAAGGTGTCCATATGATGGATGGACATGATGCGCAGCGTCACCCACTCGAGCTCCTGTTGCCAAGGCTGAAAATGAGGAATGCCCCGCATCTCGATGGTCGCCAAGACGGGCTCACCAAGGTTCTTCTGTTCCAGCAGCGCCTTGCCGGCCCGCACCGATTGGTCATACCGCATGTTTTGATTCACTGCCAGCTTGATTCCGGCTGCTTCGCAGGTTTGAACAATTTCAACAGCCTGACGATAGTTAACGCCTAGCGGTTTCTGAGCCAGTACTCCACGTATTCTGCCACGTTGGCAGGCTCGACGAATCAGCGCGGCCTGATGTTGAGGAGGAACTGCAATGTCAAGCACGTCAATATCGGCGTGGTCCATCAGCTCTTCGTAACTGGCATAGACAGCCGGGATTGAATGGCGTTGAGCGGCTTCCCTGGCGCGTTCGGGCCGGCGCGAGGCAATAGCCACTACATTAAAGCCTACTTTGCGATAGGCGACCAGTTGGCAGTCATTGACGATGAAGCCGCTGCCGAGAACGCCGATGCGAAAGTCCTTGCGGCGCGGCATCGGAGGGTCAATCTTTAAATCAATGCCGGGCTGAAGCATGTTTTTCACGCTCGCGCTCGGATTTGAACAACACGCCCGTAAAGTCCAGCGCAGGCTCCAAAACGTTCACCCGATATTTCGCGTCCACGCCCGCAGATGAACGTTTCAACTCATCACTCCTCTAACTTCGGCACTTCGTTGGCCTTTATTCTTCTGCGCCGTTCAAGGTAAGCGGGCAGTGGCGTCGTTCCGCTCCCTTCCCGGAACCAGGCAAAGGGATCGGTACTGCAGAGCAGGGCGATATTCCCCCAGGGATTGAACGAACCGCTGCGCACAATAGCCTTGGCCTTGGGCGCAATCTCGAGCTTGAGGGCTTCATGGCTGGTCCCTTTAAAGACCGCTCCTGAACCGGTGAAGATCTCCTGCAACTTTGCATAAAGAGGAGGATTGAACTCCACAAGATCCCGCGCGAAGTGAACCTCCTCGACCCAGATTTCCTGCCGAAGGACCCGCAGGATGTCGTAGAGATCGGGGAGTCCCTCGTAGAATCCAAGATCAATGCGGTGAGAGCCTCGAGGGATAGGAAAGCCGGCATCTACGACCAGAAGGATATCACTGTGACCAAGCGTCGCCACGACCTGAGCAAGCTCGGGATGAAGGATACGATTCGGTCTCACCGATACAATCCGTGTCTGTCCGGCAAGAGTCCAGCGGCCTCCTGAGCCTTGCGAATCATGGCCGCTGCGATTTGTTTGATTTCGGTAACCTCTGCCGGCGTTTTGGAGGCGAGCGTCGCGTCAATCAGCTCGCCACAACGTGTTCGAACCCTTTCAGCCTCCTGAGGATGTTGTCTGCGAGCTCGGAGGATTTCCTTCAGCCAGCGCTTGCCAAAGGAAGTGTGAATAATCTCGTCGGCCCAGTCAAAATCCATATCGTGTTCGCTGATTGCGTCATCATACTGCCGAAAGGCCTCCAGACGCTGTCGCTTCTTGCCGATGTTCTTAGTTTCAAAAAAATAGAGCATCCCCAGCCGGTAAATAGGATCCTGCCTTGAAGACCCCGTTCCCTCATTGTATCGTGGTATATATTTGCGGTATATATCAGGTGGACAATGGAGGGCACCAATGGCCAAGACCGGAATCGCCAAACTGTTTCGCAACGGCCGCAGCCAAGCGGTTCGGCTTCCTCGTGAATTCCGCTTCGAGGGAGACCAAGTGCGCATTCGGCAGGTTGGCGAGGGAGTTCTGCTCGAACCTCTCATTTCCGATACGCGGAAGTGGTTCGAGGAGCTAGACAGGTTCAAACCCGAACCTTTCATGAAGAAGGGAAGCCGTCGGCAACCGGTGACACCCCGGCGTGAGATCTTCGATTGAACTATCTTCTCGATACTAATGCCTGCATTGCGCTGATCAATGGCAAGCCCGCCGCTGTACGTGCTCGGTTCCAAAGAGCACTCGACGCCGGTGCACAGATAAATGTATCAACGGTTGTGGCTTTCGAACTGTGGTATGGAGTTGCAAAGAGCGCTCAGCAGGAATCGAATTCAAGCCGATTGGAAATATTCTTCGCTGGTCCGATCGGTTTGATGCCTTTCGAAGAAGATGATGCAAAAGCGGCGGGCCGGATACGGGCAACAATGGAAGCGGTGGGCCGGCCCATCGGAGCCTACGATCTATTGATCGCAGGGCAAGCATCGCGCCACAAGTTGACACTGGTTACTGCAAACACAAAAGAGTTCAGGCGCGTCAAAGGCCTTCTTTGGGAAGATTGGGCAAAGCTTTGATTGACGGCCAGGAGGCGCATGGATTCCGGATAATGCCGGTCGTAGCAAATCGCTACGCCGACCCGACCTACGGTAGTAGAGAAAACAGCTGCACCCAAATCGCCGGGCGTGTAGCCCCGCCTCCTGCGTCCAAGGCAGGACGCCCGTGTTTGTAGTCCGGACAGAAACGGGTCACGCCCGGCAGAAAAGAAACCGGGCGCAGCGGCTGCCTGCGCCCGGAGGATGGGTCAAACGAGACTAGAAGCTGAGGCGTAAGCCGAATCGGAATGACCTCGGATCATTGGCTACGCTGAGGACTTTTCCGAAGTTCGAGCTATTGACATTGCCATTCGGGTTGCTGAAGTGTGGCGTGTTGCCCGCGTTGAACGCCTCGGCCCGGAATTGCATATCGAGCCCCTCGGTGAGTTTGAAGGTGCGGAACAGGCTGACATCCATATTCACCACGCGGGGTCCGCGCATGGTGTTTCGACCCACAGTGCCGAACCGGACCTCCGTGACCCGCGCAAAGGCGGTGGTGTCGAAGTAGGTGCCATCGCCGAAATTGCCCAGCGTTGCGACGGTGGACTTGACCTGGTCCGGGGTCTGGATGTTGCCGCCCGGCATGTTCAACGAGGAGCCCGAAGCGCTCAGCGTATACTGCCGCCCCTGGTAGGCACTGAAGATGCCGTTGAGCTGCCAGCCTCCCAGCAGCGCCTCGCCGGTACCGCCGGTGGCCCACTTCTTGCCGCGGCCAAAGGGGAGTTCGTACAAATAGGCAAGCTGCAACATGTGGGGGATGTTAAACGCCGCCGGGGCGCGGTTGCGAGAGAGCTGACTTACCGCGTTCCAGGGGAAAGTCGTCCAGTCACCGTACTCGGCCTCGGTGAGGGCCCGCGAGTAGGTGTAAGCGCCCTTGAGGAAAAGGCCGCCTGTGAATGGCCGATTGATGGTGGCTTGCAGCGCGTGGTAGTTGCTGTGCGTGCGGCCATCCCACTCCCTGATATTGGCGGTGCTTCCGAACTTGGCGAAGAGCGGCCGCCCGTTATTGCCGGAGCCGGGGATTTGTGACGCGTTGAGTTGTATAAACCCGAAGCCATTGATGGATTGGCTCCCTACGTATCCAATCGACGTTACCAGCTCGGCGGGCAGCTTTTGCTCGATGGTGAGGTTCCACGACTCGATGTAACCCCGCTTCAACTGCCTGTTGGCCACGGGGTAGCCCATGTCGCCCGACAACGGCAGCGGAATCCTGCCCTTGCTGATGTCGGGGCAGCAGATCGGTAGTATACCGACCTTGGGGCCCAGCGGCTGGTTGGGAATACCCGCCGCCACGTAATTGGGGTCGGTGGTGACAGGTTGAAAGCCGTTGATGCCACTGAAAGACCCGACAATCGTCAGCGGATAGAATCCGCGCAACGCTTGAGCGCCCCAGGGATGCGAATGGTAGGTAATGCCATAGCCGCCTCGGATCACCGTGCTGGATTTGATTTGATAGGCAAATCCGAAACGGGGAGCAAAGAGCTTCTTGCTGTAGCCCACGTTGTTGTCCCGGGGGATGCCACCTTTCCCACCGACCAACACCTCGTTGGTCGCGAAATCATACGATTCGATGCCCAGGCCCTGCGAGCGCGTCCGAGTGGGGTAAAGCTCCCATCGCAATCCCAGGTTGAGGGTCAGCTTCGGATCCACGCGCCAGCGGTCGCGGACGTAGAGAGCCCACGTGTTCTCCATGCTGTCCATCTTGATGAACTGGCTGCTCTTCGCGGTGGAAGAGGGCGTTCCAAGCAGAAACGCTGCCATGCTATTCCAACTGTTCTCGAACGATGGAGTGCCTCCCTGGAATCCCACAGAGGAACCGATAGCGGTGGGATTCAAGGCCGTAACTGCAGAACCGAAACTAAACGAACCGCGCGGGCCATCGCCCAGCTCCGGCTGCCAGTGGTTCATGAGGTGGTGCATAAAGTCCAAGCCAAACCGGATGTCGTGATTGTCCTGAATCTTGTTGAAGTTGACGTTTAACGTGTAGGACTGGTCGTTGCGGTATAGTGGGTTCCAGCCTTCCGCATTCCCCAAGTTTGTATAGTCGGAGATGCTGAAAGACGGCAGGCCGCTTTCCCTACGGTCCGGACCGTTGGTGCCCGGAATCCCCAGCACGTCCAATCCGTAGTTTTTGCCCAGGTCAGGGGGTTCCACGTGCTGGCCAAATCGCGTCCAACCCACCGTTGTGTCAATCAGGAATTTGGGCGAAACGGTATATGTCTGCCCGATGGTCGCTACCTGCACCTGGGTGGAACCTTCACCGAGGCCTCCGCCAGTACACAAGCCAGGGCCGCCGGCGTCACCCAGGCTGAAACCACACCTAACCAGTGCCTTCATGATGCTGTACTTGAACCAGAGCTGGTGCTTTTCATTCCGGTTCCAGTTGACCTTGGCATCGATGTTGTTGCGGTTCAGGCGCTGGTTGCCGGAGTTGAAGTAGTTGGCGGTATCCCCAGCAAGGGTTTGTGCGGGAACCAGCGCCAGCAGCTTCGTCATCGGGCCGTTCAAGCGAGCCGCAGGGATGACGTTCAGCGCTCCATTGGTAGAGAAGACCGAACGGCCCGTGCCATCGAGCTTGCCGGTGAATGGATCAAAGATCATCCCTTGCTGCAACGGTACTGAGCCGCCTTCCGTGGTGGGAACCAGAATGGGGTTGCCGTTTTTATCCTTAATCTGCGCCCCCAGCTTTCTGCTGAAATCCCCCTTGCGGAAATCAGCCGGCGGGACCGAAAAGAGCGAGGAAAAGCCCAGCCGCTCGAAGGTGCCTTCCCAATCGGTGAAAAAGAACAGTTTGTTTTTCAGGATCGGTCCGCCGATGCTGCCCCCGTCGATGTTTCGGATGCTTTTGGGCTTCCTGGTTTGCTTGGCGCGATTCTCATCCCAACGGAAGGCGCGCAAGGCGCTATTGTCGTGCAGGCCGAAAAGGCTGCCGTGGAACTCGTTGGTTCCGGACTTGGTCACCACGGTGATGGCGGCGCCGCCCGTAATGCCCTGCTCGGCATCGTAGTTGTTAGTGGAGACGTTGACCGTCTCGACGCTTTCCACCGGCGCGACGTACACCGCGTGATGCGGCATCGTCACCAGGATGTCGGCCGCACCGTCAAGACGCGTGTTGTTGGCGCCGCGGTCCATGCCGTTCACATTGTTGGTGAGGGAGCGCCCAGGCGTATCGGTGACGGCGTTTTGGAGGTTTCCGGGTGTGACGCCTGGAACCAGATTGAGGAGGGTTTGGTAGTTGCGGTAGTTGGCCAGGGGCAGGTTTACCACCGCTCGCGATTCCAGGTTCGCGCTGACGTCCGCCTTCGCCGTCTGGAGGACCGCTGTGGTGGCCTCCACAGAGACCGTTTCGGCGACTTGCCCCACTTGCAGGGTGATGTTGACGCGCCTGACCGTGTTTATGGAGACCACGATCCCTTTCTCGAGGTAAGTGCGAAACCCGGTCATCTTGACGCTCAGGTCGTACGTGCCTTCAAGCAGGTTGGGAATTGAGTAGTAGCCGGCGTCGTCGGTCATGGCTTCTCGAGCCTGTCCGGTCTGTACATTAGTGATGCTGACGGTGGCCCCGGGCACTACCGCGCCGGTCTGATCCGTTACGCTTCCCACAACAGACCCGTAAAGGACCTGAGCATTCAAGCGTTGAACCAACATGGGTAGAAGAAGAAACGCAACCACTGGGAAAGCCATGAGTAGGTATCTTGCTCTTTGAAACATGCCTCACCTCCTAACGATAAGGATCATTTTGATGGTGGTGTTCAGGAAGCAGGTATCTTGCTCCTTGAAAATGCCTCACCTCCTGTCCTAAGGCGGATGGTCGCAATAAAGTCGGGTTTTCAGCTCAAGCCGGGATTACTCAGCTTCCGAGAAGGTCCTTTATGTCAACTTACTGGGAGTTCCTCGGTCCTGGATCAGTCCCGATTCCGCGGATTATACGTCAAGAGCAATCCCGGCGTTACGATTTTTCTCGGCATGGCGATTTCGTCGTGGCGTTCGTGAAATTTACAGAAGAATCCAATCGTATATCATTCGGAGTTTCGGTATTCCTGACATCGCAGGGCATCGGTATTCCTGACATCGCGGGGTATTCCGGCATCGCGGGTTATTCTCGCGGGGTATTCTGCCATCATGGACCGATCTGATTGCTACGCATGCTTGATTGACCCCTTCACACAAGGAGGACAGTGTATGAGCACAGCAGTAACGACGGAACGGATTGCAGAAGCGTCGCCGCGCCTCAAGGCCAGAATCGCCGGTGTGTTGTACCTGATTGCCGGCATCGCTGGCGGATTCGCTGAGGTGTTTGTTCGCGACAGGGTGGTTGTGCGTGGCGACGCTGCGGCTACAGCAGCCAACATCCTGGCGCACGAGTCGTTATACCGCTTCGGCGGCGCCGCTGATCTCATCGGTCTCGCGTGCGATACCGCCGTGGCGCTCATCTTCTATGAGTTGTTCAAGCCGGTGAACAGGAGCCTCTCCTTGCTTGCTGCGTTCTTCAGGCTCATGTTCATCGCCATAATGGCCGCTAACACCCTCAACCATTTCGCTCCCCTCGGCTTCTTGGGAGGCTCTCACGACTTGAGCATATTCACCGCGGCGCAGCTGCGGGCGGAGGCGCTGGTCTCTCTCAGATTGCACGCATTGGGCTACAACATCTGTCTGGTGTTTTTTGGACTCACTTGCCTATTACTTGGATACCTCATTTTCAGGTCGACCTTCTTGCCTCGCATTGTGGGCGTCTTTATCGCGATTGCGGGCGTCGGCTACCTCATCAACAGTTTCGTGCACTTCCTCGCACCTGCGTTCGGCGCCAACGTGTTCCGCTACATTCTGGTGCCCTGCGGCATTGGGGAGTTCGTGCTGATCGTTTGGCTCCTCGTGGTCGGCGTCAACTCTCAACGATGGAGAGAGCAGGCCAGCACGGCGGGGGCGTGGCAGTGAGGCGTGGCTCTGATGCCGGGCGTGGCAGTGATCCTGCCACCCGTCGTCGACATGAGGAGGCGTGCCATGGTCATCTGTTTGTCGAGGCGTGGCAGGGGGCGTTGGCAGTGATGCCGGCGGTGGCAGTGATGCCGGCGGTGGCAGTGCCGGTGGCAGTGAGAGATGCCTGGTGGCAGTGATGCCTGTCACCCGGCATCGACGTAACTCCGCGCAGAGACAGCAAATTAGCCTGGCTGGGTGCGTTTTTCTTCCCTCGATCTGCTATGGTGATGCAATTGCCGGAAGAGGCGTGGCAGTGAGACCGGAAATCGATGCGAAATGCGAAGGCATACTCTTCTCTCGAAGGCGCTCGTAGTTCGAGGCAAGCACAAAAACGCGCTCTTCAAGAAAAATAATCGTGTAATGACGCCCATTTGCGGATGTCAAAAGTGACAGGTATTGTGCAAACCTTTGTGCAGACTCTAAAGTTTTCGCGCGACGTGCGCGGAGTCGTGACCGGATTCACAGCAAACTCGATCGGCGCACGGTCTGCGCTTCGATCGGGTGAAGCGGTGAAACGATGCCAGTCTGGCTAACACACCAATGGAGCCGGCAAGAACACTGCTAATGTCTGTCGGCGAAAATACTGCTAGTGTCAAAACACTGCTAATGTCAAACACTGCTAATGTCTGTCACGCATTGTTGACGTAAATCCCCGCAAAAAAAGCCAATCGTTCCGGCCGAGTGCGTTTTCTTCCCCGGGGCGAGGCGTATTCGGGCGAACAACTGAGGGAGAGCCGACGATTGAAACTA
>DASXTB010000264.1:0-8496 GCA_036505615.1 Acidobacteriota bacterium | reverse complement strand
GCGCGCTGCTGCTGCTGGTCGCTCAGGCGATCTACTCGGAACTTGACCCAGTCGGCCATTTTCACCAGGACTTCGAGGGCCTGCCGGTTTCCACAGAGCTGGTACACGTCCAGCAGGCCCGCCATGATTTTGTGCAGCGTGTAGTAGGGCGCCCACACGCGCTGGCGAGAATCCACTCGGTCGAAGAATTCTTCGGGGAATGCCGACAAGTAACCAGTGTGAAATCCGCGCGCCGGCATCGCTGCTTGAATCTTAGACAGTTCGGACACAACCGTCTCTGTTCTGGTCTTGAATCTCTCGTCACCCGTACTTGCGTACATCAGCGCGCAGGCCGAAAGATAATGACCGAGACTGTGGCCGCGCAACTCGACATCGGGCGCTTCCCATCCACCGAGCGGCTTGGCCGAAGAAGGCAGTCCGGCATTGACACGGAAGTTGTGCAGCAACCGATCCGTGTCCAAGCTGAGAAGATATTTCTGGTCCCGCAACATGGCATCGCGAAAAGGCCCGTCCAGAAGCCGCACCGCTGGAAGTTCGAAGGAGTACGCCTTAAGCGGGACTTTGTCCTGGATTTTAATTTTTGAATTATCTTGACTGAAGAATGCAGCCGCTGCCACTTGTGCTGCCACCAGGACAAAAAAATGAAATAGGAAAGCTCTTCTCACGTTCTCAATTCCTTTCAGATCCCTGCCAAAAGCCTATCAGGTTTTGTCCAAGGATGAGTTACAGCAACCGAACACAGCGACTATCCCGACATAGACGCTGCATTTGAATACCGTGCACGCTGGCATCCCGTTCGCGATCCACAGGGGCGCGTAACAGAAGATTGTGGGAGATTTCCGTTACAAAATCGACAAGAAGCTCGACAAATCCGGACCGCTGCGCTACCGGTGGAACGCCACCACCAAGCGCTTCGACGCGTTGAAGGCTCCACCAAGGCTGCAATAACTCAGAATGCAAAATCCGTAGAGTCTGTGGATGATCCGCATAGACAGTCCAGATCATCACGCTCGTCCTCAGAGCCCGGAGCGTAAGCGACGGGTCCCACCAGATTGAGTCAGTGATTCAAATCTTCCTCTGGCATACGTTGTCACGAGGGCGGGACCCGTCGCTTACGCTCCGGGCTCTGACCGCTTGCGAAATGTCCAAACCCTTCCGCCAAGTTTATCCGAGCGAACGGACTGCGGGTTTAATTTCATTTTGTAGAACCCTCCGCAAAATAACTACCACTTTGAGCCCAACGAGAGTTTCAAAACTCTGAACCACGGGGGACACTGGGAACACGGTGGAGGTTCAATGATTCCTTTACCAACCCGCCTTCTTGGTGAATTCCATCAGTCGTTCCCGGGTTCCCATATCAATTCGAAGAGTCCGGCTGTGACTGTCGCGCACCGTCCCGCGCAGCTAATCGGCTTTAACGGCTTCGACAATCGAAACGATCGATTTGGTCGGGACGACGCGATTGAGCCGCAAGCCGGAAGCGGCAAGCAATTCCCGAAATTCGCTTTCCGTCCGCTCGACGCCGCCCGGGGAAAGGAGCATTTCCAAATCCATAATTTTGCCGAAATGCGGCTCGTTTCCCTCGGGAATCACCGTACCAATGATCAAAATCTTGCCCTGAGGGGACATCGAAGCGCGAATGTTTTTCAGAATCACAGTGTTCTGCTCGTCATACCAATCAGTGGAACGCGCAAATGCCGCATCCCAGCGCCGCTGCGACTGCAATTCCGCTAGCAGCCATTTTGCCAGTCTATCCTGCTCATTTTTGGGAAGCTTCACTGCTTGCGCAAATGCCTTTTCCAAAGGCTTGGTCATGGAAATAATCTCGCGTTGGGGAGTGTATCAAGAAGCGGCATTTCGCTCCAAGTCGGGCTAACGGATTGCGGTTGAGCGGCCGCGTTTTTCAGCGGCCCGATCCGACCGCGTGTTGGGCGGAACGATTACCTTCTGTCACCCGACTCGCACCAGCACGTCGGCGAGGGCTTCGGGCCGGCTGACATGCGGGGAGTGGCCGCCAGGTAGCTCAACGGGTTCCACTCCGAGCCACTCACGAGCGGCCCTGCGCTGCCACGCTGGCGTGATCGTCCGGTCTTCCGCACAAACAATATAGGTGGCCGGCACGGCAGGCCAGGTGCTCAGCGGGCACGGTTCCTCCATCGCTCGTTTGGCATAGAACAACACGCGCGTCGAAAGCGCCCAGTCGAGGCGCTCCGGAGGACAGTCGTGGAACACGAACTCCAACGCGACGTCGTCTTCCATCGGGTTCTGGCCGACCCACGCGGGGTTGAGCATCGAGGGATCGGCCCGCAACTGGTCCATGATGCTCAGGCCCGGACGCGGAACCGCTGCAGCGAGAAACACCATCCGACGTGGAGGCCAGCGCTCGGCCACCAGCGGGAGGTACATGCCTCCCGCAGAGTGTGCGACACAGACGACCTCCGGCGACTGGAGGCCAGATCGCTTGAGGACCTCCACAAGGGTCTCGGCGTGATAGGCCAAGCCCTCGTCAGTCCGGCTCACATCCAGCGCAGGAGTCAGAACGTGATGACCGCGACGTTCAAGCTCCTGGACCAGAAGCTTCCAGCCCTCGGGCCCTTGCCCGCTGCTATGAATGAGACAGTATGTGGTCATTGCGCCATTCCCTTCCGAGGCATCCACTTCGGAGTCCGCCTAACGCCTGAATTAAGCCGCGCCGCGAAGCGGCGTCGGCTTGAGTGATTGGTTAGCACCCATGCCCTGGAAGCAGCTTCCTGTACCTTATCGCAGAGAATCGAGTCGGCTCTTCAGCGAGGACGACAAATCGCCCACCTTGTCCCATATGACCGATGAGCCCTGGCAAAAGCCCGCCGCTTGAGCCCCAATCCATTGTTCGTAACCCGACGTCTTGATCGTCGCGAAAGGCGTCCACTCAGCCTTCCCTCCTTGCTGCGCTGGCAGAAACTGGCCGCACAACATGTACTGCTTTTCTCCACTGGGAGTCATAACGTGCCCAATGCGCACATCACGAAAGCGGAGAGGATAGGGTGGACGGTGGGTATAAAAATCAGTAGCGGCTGCTGTAAGCAAGAAATGTACGACTGAATCCATTGACGCTTTCTGCGGTTCAGGAGCAAGTACCTGAGTGGGACTCACCGCCTGGGATTCACGGCGCGTGACTGGAGTCGTGCTGCAGGCTGCGAGAACCAATGTGGCAAATAGGACTGCAAGATATCGCATGATTCAGCTTAGGTGCTAACGTCAGGCATCAGCGGCGGGGCACCGCGCCGTCCGCTGCATGCTGATGGTTAGGCATTCGCGGGTTCGGGCACCTGAAGATCGCGACAAATCTTGCGCGCCAGAAACTCATCGATTTCACGATGCCGGGGAACCGTCTATGTCTTTCGACCCGAACGATTCACGTAGACGGTGTGATTGCTGCCTTGACGAAGAAATTCGCAACCATGCCGCTCTAAGTGGCGGATCAGGTCGCGTCGCTTCATTTTGACAATATCGGAAGCGGTTCTCGGATGACTTGGCGGCCCCGAAGTGATTCTTCCGCCAGTATGCGGTTAGCCTCAAGCACCAGTTCCACGGCCTCTTGAAGATTCGATCTCGCCTCCTCAAGCGTCGTACCTTGCGTGTTTGCACCAGGCAACTCTTCAACGAATCCAATATAGCCCTCTGGCACTTTCTCAAAAACCGCTGTTAATTTCATGTGTATGGCGACCCCATTCTACCACTGTCTGAGGCGCAACAGACATACGCCTAACGCTCAGGCATCAGCTGCGCGCCAGAAAATGTGTCAATCCAAGACAATCGCGGTGGCGTGTCGGCTGCATGCCGTTTGATAGGCCATGTTGTTCACCTTTGCTTCCTCGTAGAAGTCTTCTGGCGCGATATCGGCACCGTTGGGCCAAGCGACTGTGCCTCCATCAATGAAGAATGGACAGGATCAAATTATCCCAAAGTTAGCTGCAAGCGCGTCACCGAAGCGGGCGTGAAGCGATAGGCCAGTGCACCGCCGCTTATGACATTCACCTGTTCATCTTTAGGCACCAGTGCGCGCGGATTTTCAAAGCTGTTGTGCGCATGAAGATCGCTCGCAGTCAAAATTGTCGCTTGTGCTGATTTGATGCTCGCGCCGCGCACGGTTACCTCTGTGTCTCTGATTTCAGTGGCGTGAGGGTTGACGACCGTTAAAGTCAACTGCTTTCCGTTCACAGACGCCGAGCCTTGCAATCCCCAGAGAGCTCCGTTGGGCGACTGCGCCTGTGCCGCCATCATTGCCCGCTGCTGGGCCGACATCTGAGTCGCCGTCCCGGGCGGGATGTTGGGAGGGTTCCGCTTGAAACTCACTGTTGGCGCGGAGAATTGAGTGCGAACCGACTGACCGCCTTGATGCGCGGCATACATCTCGAAGACGTGGTAGTTTGGCGTCGCAATGAACTTATCTTCGTAAGCGAGAAAGAGAGAGTGAATGGTGTTAATGAGCTGCGCCACGTTGGCCATCGCGACTTTGTCGGCGTGACGATTGAAGGTATCTAAAGTGAGGCCCGAGATCAGCGCGTCGCGCAGCGTCCCGGGATAGCCAAACAAGTAGCCTGCCGGCAAACTCGGATCCTGCGAGTGCCACGCTCCCCATTCGTCCACAACGAGCTTGACGCGGTGTTGCGGGTCATTCTCTCCCATCACCGCCCAGTGTTGTTCAATCAGCGTCCCCATGCGATCCGCGCGCCCGATCAGCTCGTACCACTCGTCGGTCGTGTACTCGAGCGCGTTGCCCTTCCCCGTCGTATTGGTGTAGTAATGCAGCGCCCAGCCGTAAAGAGAGAACAGTTGATTCTGACCTTTTTCGACCATGTTGGCGAAGAACCGCCGCGTCCAACTGATGTCGCCGCCATTTGGCCCGGCTGCGATGAATTTGAGATCGACGCCGTAGCGCGGCACGTAGGCAATGAAGCGGCGAAATTCTTGTGAGTACTCTTCCGGTGTGAGCCTGCCGCCACAGCCCCACGACTCATTGCCGACTCCCCAGAACTGGACGTTAAAAGGCTCCCGGTCTCCCGCCGCGGCGCGCATGTCCGAGTACGTGGTTTGACCGGCCGGGGCATTGCAGTACTCCACCCACTGGTAAAATGCTTGCGCTGACAGGCTGCGCAAGTTGGCCGCAAAGTAGGGTTCGGCGCCGCTCAGTTTGCAGAAGCGCATGAACTCGTCCGTGCCGAACCAGTTCGGCTCATACTTCTGCGGGCCGCTGTCGAGGCGCTTATACGCTTCACTGGTTCTGTTACCCCGATCATCTCTCCAAAAATTGGTGCGGCGGGGACGCGACGCGCGCGGTCCAATGCCATCGCGCCAGTCGTAGCTGTCAGCGAAGCAGCCTCCCGGCCATCGCACCACGCCCGGCTTGATCCGGCGCATATGCTCCACCAGTTCCTTGCGGATGCCGCCGATGTTGGGGACTTTGGAATCTTCGCCCACCCAGATGCCGTCATAGACGACACCACCCAAGTGTTCCACGAAATGACTGTAGATATTGGGGGAGATCTGGCCGATTGGCTCGTTCAGCAGGATTTCAACTCTGGAGTCGGCAGACTGGGCCGTGCGCATCAAGGATCCTGGCTGGATTTCAAAGGCGGCTGATTTACTTCCAGTCATCAGAGCCGCGCTGCCTGCCAATGCGGCTCCCAAGAACTCGCGTCGTGGCATCGTTTTCATCGGTCAGCTCCTTTCAGTCGTTTGTGATGATTGATTATGGCACTAGCAGCTCTGAAGAATCAGCGCCCAAAATCAGTTTCGGGTCTTCAACGAGTAACCTCCTCAGCGGTAGCCGAACAAGGGCGGGAACACGACCACTACCAGTGCGGCCCATATTGCGTACACGGGCAGATAGGCGATCTGCCATCGCTCCAAATCGGCAAACGAGCCGCGGTGACGCACGAAGCGCGCATAGAGCCACACCGTCCACGCCAGGTTGACGAGCAGAATGAGATTCTCGCCAAGAGCCGCCACTCGGTTAGGAGTGAAGCCAAACTCAGAGATGCGTGCTGCGATCGCCGAGAGCGCCACCGCATCAACCACGAGCGCACTGACCACGAGCAGCAATTGCAGGCCGTCGAAGAAGTCGGGCGGCGCCTGCGGGTCGCGCGCCGAGGCGGCGTAGAGCACCAGCCCAACGACGACCGCCAGCAGCAGGTCGAAGCCGATCAGTACCTCCCGCTTCACGTTGATGGGGTTGCCTGTCCACGCCATCGTGGCCAGAAACGCGAGGAGCAGAATCGTGAACAGCGGCGTGAACAGCCTGGTCAGCACCGGTGCCATGTTCTCGATGACGCTTTGCTTCGCCTCCACCAGCCAGGATCCGATGATGACGGCCCCCGCGGCCCCGCACGGGATCAGCCAGCCCGCGACGAACCAGTCAGGGTTCATGTCGATGGCGCGGAACATCGTGAACGTAAACAAGATTACGACGAAACCGCCGAGCGCGATGAGCACGTAGTAAATTGCCAGCTCGCCGGAGAACCGCACGAAGTTCATGCGCCCACCGTCTGCGAACCATCGGCCCCGGACGTACGCAAAGCCGACGGCCAGCCATAGAGCGATGGGCAAGTGCAGAACAGTCAGCACCGCGGTGTTGCTGTCTTTCGGGAAGGAGAAGACATTGGCCAACACAACCGCGGCGCCGAAGGGCAAGGCGAGGCAGAGGCTGCTGACAACATCGGATCCGCGCTTCCACATGAAGTAGACGGTGAGCAACGGAAAGACGAAGAGGCTGGCGTTCCGGGCGTAGAACAGCGGGAAGTCCTCGTTCGGGCTGATCGGATGACCGAACAGCGCCGGCGCCTTGACGACTAACGCCGCGGCGACGGCAAGGCACAGGACGACGAGGATCTCGGTGCGTGAGGTATTCGCCGGCGCCTCGGCATCGGGCGCCATGACCAATTGCTTCCACAGCCGCTCGGAATGCGCGCGTGCGAACTCGCGTGACAGCGCATCGAGGTTGCCCATGCGCTTGACGGCGATTAAGAACGCTTCATCCGCGGCGAGGCCCGACTCTGTGAGCGCCGTCAACTGGTCGCGCAGATGTCCCTCGAGCTCCTCCACGTCGGGACCGTGAACGGCCTGCCGGCGGCGTAAGTACGCCCGCCATTGCGCGATTTGATTCTCGATTGGCTGATCGTCGAAAGTCGTCATACTGTGCACGCCTGCATCCAGATTCCCCGGAGAGTGCCGTCCACAGCCTTCCACTGCTGCCGCTGGGCGGCGAGGTGCGCCCGGCCTTCTTTCGTGATCCGGTAGTACTTGCGCCTGCGGCCGCTCTCGGACGCGGCCCACTTCGCCGCGACGTAACCTTGGCGCTCGAGCCGGTGCAGCACGGGATAGAGCATGCCGTCGGTCCACTGCAGGTGCCCGCCTGACAACTCGGCCACTCGCTTGATGATGGCGTAGCCATAACTGTCACCTTCGGCAAGGATGGCGAGCACGAGCGGCGTGGCGGAAGCCGCAACCAGGTCCTTACTCATGTCCATACGTAGAAGGCTTATACATTGCGGTTCTATGTATGTCAAGAACCATATTCCACCCTTGCCTATTACCATGCCGGTCCATAAGTAGTTGTATCTATTGAAAACTCCTTTACGCGAGTGCTGTTGGAGTTCCACCCCTTGCCTCTCACCATGCCAGTGCATAAGTAGTTGTGTCTATTGAGAACTCTTTTACGCGCGTGCTGTTATCCCACCGTTCGCAACCCAGGAGCTACGGTCTTTGCAAAGAGGTTAATGGTTGGTCGGGGCGGGCAGATTTGAATTGCCCACCCGCGCGCCCAAGGCAGGTGCGCTACCTCGCAACGCGCTGATCCGTCGATAAAGGCGTGGCGTTTGATCTGCAAGAATGAAAAACACGCGTGCAGATCTACGGAAGCACCATCTATAAAAGTATCTACAGCGCAGTTTCTGGAGTTTCGGAAAACAGCTGTAACTGATTGAAATGTCTGGCGCGCCCGGCCTGATTCGAACAGGCGACCTGGCGCTTAGAAGGCAGATACCGGCCATGGCCCGAAATGGCCTACTTTCAACTACTTAATTTTCAAGCTCTTGGCGGGAGCTTGTTGAAACTTATTGAGACTAGTCGAACTTTGGGGCTTTCAACAGCTACAAAAACGACTACATTGGCTCCTTAAAGATCGCGACGAACTCAGATCTATTGACCATGGGGGGCTGATCAGCTACAAGATTCAACATAATTGCTTTTAGCGTTTCATTTTGGCGACTTAAAGTTCATCGTAATCTAGATTTTGTTCAACCGATCTCGAAATTGTCGTCGGTGATGATGCGGCTACTGCTAATCCAGGAGTTCTGATTTGACCCTATTCAATTGTTGGATCTCGTAATGGAGCCAAATGCCAGAATCGGGAGAGACGTTGTTCTGAAGTATGCATGGGATTATTTTGAGATGCATGCACACCAGCGAATGCAGGTATTCAATTTCTTTGTCACGCTGGCCGTGGTCATCACCGGC
>DASXTB010000263.1:0-9341 GCA_036505615.1 Acidobacteriota bacterium | reverse complement strand
CTATTTCTTGCGCGCAACCCGCCGTGCCGAGGCGCGTTCCTGTTGCTGCATCAGGTAGAATCGGACGCCGTCGACCAGGGCCTGCCAGCTTGCTTCCAGCACGTTTTCTGAAACTCCAATTGTATTCCAGCGACGTTGTCCATCGGTGGACTCGATGAGCACGCGCACCTTGGCCGCCGTGCCGCGATGCGCGTCCACAACGCGCACCTTGTAATCGTCCAGATGAATCTTTTCGACGGAAGGGAAAAAGGGCGCCAGAGATTTCTTCAGAGCGAGGTTCAGCGCGTTGACGGGACCGTTGCCTTCCGAGACCACATGTTCCACTTCGTCGCCGACTTTTACTTTTATCGTTGCCTGCGACCGCAATTTCCCGTCACGGTTCTTTTCCACCAGGACTTGCCAGCCTTCCAGCTTAAAAAACTTGGGAAGTCTGTCGGACAGCTCGTGCACCAGCAACTCAAAAGAAGCTTCGGCACCCTCATACTGGAACCCTTCATGCTCTTTTTGCTTCAGCTTCTGCACCACCGCGCCCAGTTGGTCCGAGTCCAGGTCCTTTTTCCAGCCTAGCTCCTTGGCTTTGTAGACCACGTTGCTCTTGCCGGCCATGTCGGAAATCAGCACCCGGCGCTTATTGCCGACGGCTTCAGGCTCCAGGTGCTCGTAGGTAGAACCACTTTTCAGCACTGCACTGACGTGGATCCCGCCTTTGTGAGCGAAGGCGCTGTTTCCCACAAAGGGAAGATTGCTGGGAAGATGAACGTTTGCCAACTCGGCGACGTACCGGGACAGAGACGTCAGTTCGCGCAATTTAGCCTTTCCAATGCAGTGGAAGCCAAGCTTCAATTCCAAAATGGGGATCACGGAACACAGATTAGCGTTGCCGCACCGCTCGCCCAATCCATTCAACGTCCCCTGGACCATCCGGCATCCTTCTTCGACAGCCGTAATGGAATTGGCAACGGCCATCTCGGAATCGTTGTGAGTGTGAATGCCGAGCGCTGTGGTCACTGCTTGCCGCGCTTGCACGACACCTGCCCTGATCTCGGCGATCAGCGACCCTCCGTTGGTATCGCACAGCACGATGAAATCCGCGCCGGCAGCGGCGGCCGCAGTGATTGTCTTCAAGGCATACTCGGGCCGTGCCTTCCATCCGTCAAAGAAATGCTCGGCATCGTAAATTACCTCCTTGCCCGAGTACTTGAGGTAAGCAACGCTCTCAGAAATGAGCCGGAGATTCTCTTCGAGCGAGATTCCGAGCGCCTTCCGGACGTGGAGGTCCCACGATTTTCCGAAGATGGTGACGGCGGGAGTGCCCGCGTCCAGCAGAGCCTGAAGATTGGCATCCTTGCGCACCTTGTTCCTGGGGTGGCATGTGCTTCCAAATGCAACGACCCGTGCATGTTTCCACGGGCGGCGGCGGGCACGCTGAAAAAACAGCAGGTCCTTGGGGTTAGAACCGGGCCAACCACCTTCAATGTAATCAAGACCGGCTTCGTCCAGGCGAGCAGCGATGTGCAGCTTGTCCGCGAGGGAAAAGGAAATATGCTCGCTCTGAGACCCGTCTCGGAGAGTCGTGTCGTAGATGGAAATTTTCATAAACCTCAAAAAGCTTCAACAGAAGGTTAACTATTATAATTAGTCAGTCGGCTTTTCAGCGAGAAAAACCCAGTGCTGCCGCAACCTGCCGTTGGCGGTATCTGCCTGCCCTGCGGGCTTTGGAATTTTACATTTTGGGACCGGAGAGACGGCCTGAGGGCTGCCTCCAGGCCGCTTTCAGCGGTCTCTTCCCGCCCTCCGAGCTTGACTGCCGGCGCTAATCGGCACAGGGCGAGTGATCGAGATCATTGGGTGGAACTCAGACGGGAGAGTCAGGACCGTTCCCAGTTTTCCAAATGGCGCAGCAGATAGTCCATGGAAAAAATGTGGCGCGTTCCGTCTCGGTCACGGCGAAATACGACCTGTGACCAGCCGCACATCCCTGTAGGAGTGTACTGGCCATCGTACATGGAGAGCTTTCGGCCCGAAATGGCGCGCATCAAAACGCGTTCGTACAGAGAACGGGTCAGAAGGCGTTTGGGAAACAAATTGTCCCAGGTACACAACCGTCCGACGTCTTCGTACTCCGGTGGGCGATCCGGCAGGTCGAGTAGAGAGGGCATTTTCCCCCGTATTACTGAACTCATCAGCCGAAACGTAAACGGGTCGGATATTCGAGCGATCGGTCTCCAAAAATGCTTGAAAATCCTTTCAGCGATGTCCCTAAGAGAGCATAGACCCATGCGGGTCGGCCAAATCGGTTCGGTGGCGCCGCATGCAAACGGATTCTGAGGATAACAGTCGAAGCGAGCCAGCCAACCATGGCGCGAAGTGTGCGGCATCGGTCTAAAGCCGTCGATCACCGGGACATTTCTTCTTCCTAGCATGCTAATTTCGAAAGACGGCCAAGTCATGACTTCACGCACGATTCCTGTAATCAGGGTTGCGGCTGCAATCATCAACGAGGAACTGGGCGTAAAATCTACGGTGACTTCGATGCGATCCCCTCGCGGACGCACCCCCGTTCCTGTCGAGCGGCGATTTGCGGCCAGCAGCATTACTGGAAACGGGAGGATGAAAACAAGAAAGAGCGCCAGCTTTTCTAGCGAGCGGCGATCTCTCTTTTGGAACCTGTCTAGTTCAAACGAAGTATTGTAATGCGCGCTGAAACCGACCAGCCGCGCTTGATTTCCTGTTTTCCGCTCCCAGTGATCGAGCTCCGTTCGAACGTAAAGGATCGCTTCCCAAAGCGAACGTCCGGCGCGCGCGGCGCAACCGCGTTCGATTTCTATGACCGGCGTCGCGACTTCAATCACTCCAGTGTCGAAATAAACGGCTGCTCCCGTAGGCAGATGATAAGAACGCCCTACCCGATGCACCAGATTGTCACGTACGAAGGCGCGCGGATCTGCGAAAATGTCTTCCGGCCTTACCTGCTTACCATTTACCACCAGTGCAAACTCGGCCTCCATTCCAATGGCTGCCAGCTCAAGGCGATGCCCGCGTGTCGCTGTATCCAGGCTAAGCTTGTCGCGGGGTTTGTTTCCTTTGTCCATCGATGATTAGAGTTCGCGTCGCTGGTGTCGATGGTGGTCCAAAGACACTTCATCCGGCGCTCCCTATCTCTTTATTTCTTAAGAATACCAACGAAGCCAACGCTGTGGAACTACATCAGAGCCGGGTGCGCCCTAGGTACGCTCAGCCCGTCGGATGACTGGCGTTAAACTCTCAATCCCAGCACTGAAGTGCTGGGCTATTTTTGGGCCGTTCCTCTGGGACGGCACTCGGGTTTGGACCCTTTCGAGAAACGGCCGGTGGGCCGTCTCCCGCGCAATCTTTCATCGTGCAGCAGAACGCCCCACCGGGAGTCTCTCCAATAGCGCCGCTTCGCGGCGACTCCGCCGGCTTCCAGCCGGCCTGGCCGTCCCTCGGGGACGGCAACTGCATCCGCACCATTAAAGCAACAAATTTGTGAATAGTCCGCCCGGCGGGACTCTGATTCCTTCGAGCATCCTGCTCCTGCCTCCTGCCTCCTGCTTCCTGCCTCCTGCTTCCTGCCTCCTGCCTCCTGCCTCCTGCTTCCTGCCTCCTGCCGTCTGCCTCCTGTCGTCTGCCTCCTGTTTTCTGCCTTCTGCCTTCCACCTACTGCTTTCTGGAGTATACTTTTTTCAATAAGCATTAGGAGGACCTGCCATGACTCAACAGACCAGACGAGACTTCACCAAAACTGTCGCCGCAGCCGGCATCGGTACCGCGCTGGGGAACATGCGCGTGCTGGGCGCTAACGATCGCGTTCGGCTGGGCTTTATCGCGCTGGGAAACCGTGGCGATCAGGTATTGGATGCCTTTCTCGAGCACAAGGATTCCGAGGTAGTCGCCATCTGCGACATCCATCAACCATACATGGACTTTGCGTCCAAAAAGATTGGATCCGGTCCCACGCAGTTTAAGGACTACAGAAAGCTGCTCGACGTGAAGGATATTGACGCCGTTGTCATCTGCACTCCCGATCACTGGCACGCGCTGCAGACAATCTATGCCTGCCAGGCTGGTAAGGACGTGTATGTGGAAAAGCCGCTGTCGCTGTGCGTGGCCGAAGGACGAAAAATGGTCGAGGCGGCGCGGCGCAATAACCGGGTCACGCAAGTGGGAATCCACCGGCGCTCCTCTCCCAATTGCAAGGAAGCGGCTGAACTTGTGCGAAGCGGCGCCATCGGCAAAATCACGGCGGTGCGCGCCTTCCACATCCTGAACGAATGGCCCAGAGGAATTGGGAATCCTCCTAATGAGGATCCTCCGCCGGGGTTCGATTGGGAAGCATGGCTCGGTCCGGCGCCAAAGGTTCCTTACAACAAGAATCGGACCTTCTATCGCTTCCGCTGGTTTTACGACTACTCGGGAGGCCAGCTTACCAATTTCGGCGTGCATTACCAGGACATGATTCACTGGTCGCTGGGCCAAGAGGCGCCTCTGGCGGTGACGGCAATGGGAGGCAAGTTCGCCATCGAAGACAACCGTGAGATTCCCGACACGCTCGAAGTGCTCTGGTCTTATCCGGGAGGAACGCTGGTCGCGTTTACGCAGATAAACACTAACGCGGCGCCTGCGGGATTACACGACGGCGATATCGAATTCCGTGGCACGAAGGGAACGCTTTATGTTCAGCCAAACGGCTTCGAGGTAGTGCCTGAAACCCTAAGCCCCAACGAGGTCCCCGCCCGGACGCCAGTGGATCGATCAATTGAGCGCGCCTATCGCAAAGGCTCCAAAACGATGATTGAACCAAAGAAGGTAACGGGAAGGTCCGATACTGCGTACCACGCGCGAAACTTTCTCGACTGTGTGCGCAGCCGGCAGAAGTGCAACTGCGACATCGAGACCGGCCATCGAAGCACCAGCGCGACGCTACTTGGAAACATCGCGCACAAGACAAAGTCTTATCTGGAATGGGATGCCAAGGGGGAACGTTTCACAAACAATGCGGCAGCAAACAAATTTTTGAGCTACGAGTATCGCAAGCCTTATAAACTGCCTGCATGAGGTAAGGGTCAGGTCTTGGAAATCTAAAGCGGTCCGCCAGGGAGCCCGCGACAGCGGGCGTCAGCGTGTGGCCCAGGACGGAGCGCAGCGGATGAGGTTCAGCCGGTTTTCGACTCGCGGTACCGATTTTTTCTTGCGTTCTAATGTTCGGAGCGAAGGAATGTATGTCACAACAAACTGAAAGAGCGATGAAGATGGGCGCTCACCTTTCGCGCCGAAACTTTTTAATAACCACGGCCGTCGCAGCTGCCGGCACCAGCTTGGCAGCGAGTCGAACCGAGCCCTCAGCATCAGACCATCCATTCACCGGGAGGCTTTGCTTTTTTTCTAAACACCTCCCCGACATGGACCCGCGAAGGTTAGCCGAGAATGTAAAGAATGCGGGATTCAACGGGATTGATTTGACTGTGCGAAAACGCGGACACGTCCTACCGGAAAAAGCGGTCCAGGACCTTCCCAAGGCAGTTGCCGCCATTCGTGCTGAGGGACTGGAAGTTCCTATGATCACCACGGAACTACTTTCGGCTGCCGATCCGACGGCCCGGCCCATTCTTTCAACTGCAGGCAGACTCGGCATCCCCTTTTTGAAGCCCGGCTATTACCGGTATGAGTTTGTGGACGTCCGAAAAGAGTTGGAAAAGGCGGGAAACGAATTCCGCGGATTGGTAGAACTGGCAAAAGAAAGCAGCATTCAAGTGGGTTATCACAATCATGCCGGCTACGTCGGAGCCCCTGTTTGGGATATGGCCAGAATCATCGACGGCCTGGACCCGAGGTGGGCCGGCTACTACTTTGATGTGCGCCACTCCGTTGTCGAAGGAGGCGACGCCGGATGGAAGATTGCCGCCAACTTGATTGCGCCGCGCTTGAAAATGATCGCGGTCAAAGATTTTTATTGGGAGAAGACATCTCGGGGATGGGGGCAGCACAACTGTCCTCTGGGCGAAGGGATGGTCGACTGGAAGCAATACTTCGGCGTATTGGCGCGCACGGGCTTTCGGGGTCCTGTATCGCTACACTTTGAATATGACATTCCGGGAACAGGAGCGACTCTGGAAGACAACACCCTGGCAGCCGCCCGGCGAGATCTTCAATTCGTGAAAGCACGCCTTCAGGAAGCTTACAAAATGTAGCCGCGAATGAACGCGGAATTTCGGGGACAGACCCCTTAATTCGGGTCTGTCGCCCAGGAGTCTGGGGTCTGTTCGAATTAAGGGGTCTGTCCCCGAAATTCACATTCAAAATTCCGGAATTAAGGGGTCTGTCCCAAAATTAGATGTGTCAACAAAATTAGATGTGGTGACCTATGAAAAGACTTAGTCGCCGATCAATGCTGAAGGCCACAGTGGTTGCGCCCGTGCTGCATTTGAGCGCACCGAAGCCGGCTTTCCGGGGCGCGATGACTGCCCGAAACAGCAGCGACATCCGTATCGAGGAAATCTCGGACAGCTACGAAGATTTTCTTTACCGTACGCCGATCAAATTCGGCGGCAACGTGGTGGATCGGGTCACGCTGCTAAATGTCAACTGTGTGGTGCGCTCTGTGGATGGCCGGGTAGCGAAGGGCTTCGGCTCTATGCCTCTGGGGAATGTCTGGTCCTTTCCCTCCAAGCGGATGTCCTATGACACGACGCTGGGCGCTATGAAATCGCTGGCCGATCGGATAGTCAAACTGACTGCTAGCTACAAAGAAACCGGTCACCCCATCGACATCAATTGCGCGCTCGAGGCGGAATATCTGAAGGCGGCCGCTGAAGTTTCCAGGGATCTGAAACTGGCGGAACCGATTCCCAAACTGTGCACGCTGGTGACGGCCAGTCCCTTCGATGGCGCCATTCACGACGCATTTGGCAAAGTCCATCATCGCAACTGCTACCACACCTACGGTCCGGACTTGCTGACGCATGATCTGTCACACTACTTGGGTTCGAATTTCAAAGGAGAGAATCTGAGCCAATATGTTCTGAAGGAACCAAAACCGCGAATGCCGCTTTATCACCTGGTCGGAGCGCTCGACCCGATCGAAGAGTCAGATATCCACAAGCGCGTCAACGATGGCTTGCCTGAGACGCTCAGAGAGTGGATCCAATACAACGGATTGACTCACATGAAGATAAAGCTGAACGGCGATGACGTGGAATGGGATGTCAACCGCGTTTTGCGCGTGGACCGAGCCACTTCCGAAACTCAAGGGAAACGGGGCGTTCACAATTGGGTCTATTCCCTGGATTTCAACGAGCGGTGCCCCAATGTTGCTTACCTTCTTGATTTTCTGCGCCGGGTGAAAGAGAAGACGCCTGCCGGCTTCCAACGCATTCAGTACGTTGAGCAGCCTACGGCGCGGGATCTTAAGGCGAACAGATCCAATGTCATGCACGAAGCCGCTAAAGTGCGGCCAGTGGTAATCGACGAATCGCTGACTGACGTCGAAAGCCTGCTGCTGGCGCGCGATATGGGTTACTCAGGCGCAGCGCTGAAGGCGTGCAAGGGTCAAAGTCAGGTCCTGCTGATGGCCGCTGTCGCGCAGAAGCACAAAATGTTTCTCTGCGTACAGGATCTTACCTGTCCCGGCGCGTCGCTCATCCATTCGGCAGGGCTGGCGGCCCATGTACCTGGCGTCGCCGGAATTGAAGCCAACGCGCGGCAGTATGTGCCCGCCGCCAACAAACCGTGGGAAGACAAATTTCCGGGCATCTTCAAAATCAAGGACGGCACGATGCAGACTGCAGTACTGACGGGTCCTGGCCTCGGCGCCGTGCCGTGAGAGCAACCCCCAACTACCCGACCGCGCACCGGTATTGCATACTATCAGTTGTTAAAAACGATTTTGTTCATCGTTTTTTCCAATTATTGGTTATCCGCCCGCTGCACCGCCTTTGTGACAAACGATCGCAACCTGCCTGCCCTTCCGGGTCTGCGAATCATCCAGCTTGCTGATTTTCTAAAATCCAGATAGCGGACGTCTGCCAATTGTCGTCAACATCCCATAGTGCCTGCTGAAACTCTCCAAGAAATGGAATAAGAAAAGAAAAGGCTTCAGGAAATAATACGGCCGCCGGCTGCCGAAGCGCTCCTCGGACCAGTTGATTAAACTGTATTTGAGGCAGTGGATGTTGACGATCCGGGAGAAGAAAACGTGGCGGCAAAAGTGAATGCCGGCCTCTTGCAGCAGCAGTTCCAGCGATCGAGGAGAGAAATGATGCAGATGGCGCGGCACGTCATCGAAAGCATACCAGTGGCGGCGAAACAGCCGGGCTTGCCAGCTATCGAAATTGGGAACCGAGAGGAAAAGCCATCCGCCCGGCCGAAGTAATCGGTAGACTCTGTGCAAGACGCGCCGCGGGTCGGGCAGATGCTCGAACACGTGCCAGAAGGTAATTACGTCGAAGGAAAGGTTCGGTAATTCCTGGGAGTAGATATCTCCGGTAACAAGCTGAAGCCCGGGTACTTTGGACCGGACAAGATCAACGACCTCCCGGTTAAACTCGACCCCTGTCCTCTGCCAGCGTCGCGGATCGAGAGCTAGTAGGAATTTGCTGTCAGCTGATCCCACGTCCAGAATCCTCCCTGTCCGGACAATCCTTTCCAAGAGTCGGACTTTCTCGGGTTCCTTTCGCCAGGAGCGGCTCAGCTGCAGGGTTCCGGCCAGAAAGCCGTCTAAAGTCTGCCGGACATCTCCTAAGTAGGCGGGTGGATAATACGCTGCGATTTCTTCCTCAGCAAGCGGCGGAAAAGTCCAGCCGAATCCGCAGGCGCGGCAACGAAGGATCTGCCAACGCTTCTCAGGATGATTACTGATGCGATCAAAGGCCGTGCAAAAAAGTTCCACCTCGGGGCTGGAGCAAATGGAGCAGCCAGGCATGGTTTGCTTTTACCTCAAACGGACGAAGATACTGAGCCGCGCGCGTGAGCAAGCGGACCCGCGATCGATCAAATCAAATATAGCGCGAGCTTTGCAGGTGGGAGTGTCCGCTTGCTTACGCGCGCGGCTCAGTATTTTTTCACAGGTCCTGACGGGCGCGGTTCTGATTTTTGCTGCTGGCGGCCCGTCGGCCCCCACGATCCCTGCGGCACTTGCCAGGATGTCAGACGTGCAGTAGCAGCCAGATTCCGCCTGCGATTAAGGCTAGAGGCGCGAAAATCACCAGAGCGATGAACAACAGGGGAAGCAGCGCAATCCCCAGACCTAGGAGCACCGCGCACAAAGGCACGATAAAGAGGCAGGCGAGCAGGGTGCCCCCAATTCCCAGCAGCAGCTTCAGGGG
>DASXTB010000262.1:0-14198 GCA_036505615.1 Acidobacteriota bacterium | reverse complement strand
GGGGGGTGCATATGATTTGGTCCCTTGTCGTCATCTCCTCACAGCCTCAGTAAACACTACAGGTTCGCTGCCCCGCTCTCAACAAGGTTAATCGATTCTGCCGGGGCGGATGCGCAAGAAGACGTGGAAGCTCTTCGGGTTTGCGCTATAGATCGATTTCACAACCTGCGGCACATTGTAAAGAGTCACATCGGCGCCTACACCCAGTCGCAGCTTGCTGTCGGCCAGGATATCGCGCACACCCCCCAAAGTGATTGCACCCACTCTGCCAGCGGCGAAGTTAGGCAGAAAATGAAAAGGAAGGCGGCCGGAAGCTTGCAATGGCAATGGCAGATCACCGAGCGTCGCAAATCCGAATCGATCAAACACATTGTTTCGCGACAAGCCGCTTTTGTCGACCAGTTCCACGCGCGTGTAGAGGTAATTCCTATCAAGGAAGTTAACGGTCGATTCGAGTAAGTAAGAGTTGAGCTTATCAATCTGCCGATGGTTGTGCACCGGAGCCGGATTGGGTGGAGAGGACGCTTCCCGGGGCACTGCCGCACCGAGAATATTGGCCCTGACAGAGCGGCAGCCAAAACAGCTGTTTTGGCCCTGCACAATCTTATCGCGCCCCCAGACCAGACTCGTTGCCCAATTGCCCTTCTCCCACGAAAGGTTGTGGCCGATCGAGGCGGTAGTGCGGCGCAAGTCGTATAGCTGATAAGCATCGGGCGTTGTCAAATAACCGGAGGAAGCCTGCATCACCCAATCTTTGGTCGGTGTGAGCCAGACACGCCAGCTCCATGAATCCAATTTGCCCATCTCGATGTCTTTGCGATTCTCGTCGGGCTCGGCCCCGCGAAAGACAGAGCCTTCTACCTTGGCGCGCCACAGCGTTGCTCCGGCTGTCATCACGCCATGGGAAATATGGGTTGAGTCCTGCAAATGATGCCCCAGGGGCGAGGCCGGATTTTCCGCGGCCGAGGCGCGATGCATGAAGGCCGTTGGGCCAAGAGCCGGTTCGCCCACCGGCCCGCCGTAAACGTTGAGCGCAATTCTTTCTGTCAGCGCCACCGAATAGTTAGCTGCAAGCTCCATAAATAAATCGTGCGGGTGCTGAGCATCGATGATCGGTTGCGTTTGGTATGTCTCACCAGTCTGGAAAAGCTGGGGAAAGCCTCGATTGGGGGCAGTCCAGGGCTCGGCCGAGAACATTCCGCGCGCCATCAAACGTCCCGGGCCCATCGGCCTTTCGGCCATTAGCATCAGCCAATTTTGCGATTCCGCCTTATTGATCCCGCGAGGGCCGCCCTGATGATTCAAGCCAGCCTTTAATTCCGCATGCAGCATTAACATCCAATTTCGTTTCATCCAATGCTTCATGTAGGCGGGAGTAGAAGAGGGAAGCAGGCTGGTGCCCGAGCCGATTGCTTGCATCGATTGGAATGGGCCCCCGGTGATGGTGCCCATCATATGCATCTCATGGTCCGAGGTTGATTCTTTTTCGTGGCTGGCCGGTTGGTGTGAATGGGACGCGGCGGCAGGGCGATCGTCGTTACAAGCGAGCCCGGGTCCGTCGCTTGTGGCAGCGTCTGGGAAAGCGGCAGTGGCGGTGAGCCAGAGCGAGAATGCGAAGGTTAAAGGTGCCACGAAGATATTATACGGGAGTATCATCCAGCTACTGCTACTTCAAGCAGATTTTTCAATGTCGGCGAACGCGACGATCAAAGCAACCTGCCGGGCCGGATCCGTACGAATAAATGAAAACTTGTTGGATTTGAACCGTAGCCCGGTTGTGCCACGCGAGGCACGTTGTAAAAGGTCAGGTCGGCGCCTAAGCCTAGCCGGAGTGTTGGGCCGGCTAGAACGTCTCGAACACCGCCAAAGGTGTAAGCGCCCATCCTGCCTGCGCCCAGAGCTGGAAGAAAATGATAGCGGGGGTTAAAGTCCTTACCCCCTGTTCTTAATACCGGCTGCAGGACGCTGAATCTGCCGGGACGCCCAAATATGTTGGGGAGAAACAGGAGACTTTTGTCGACCAATTCTAACCTTGCGTACAGATAATTCTTGTCTTTGAAGTTGACAGTTGACTCCGCCAGGTAGGAGTTGGAAATACCGTGACCCTTGGTATCATCGCGGCCCCAAATCAGAGTGCTTGCCCAATTTCCATCCGTCCATGCACGATTATGTGAAATTGAAGCCGTCGTCCGGCTGACATTGCCCAGATTGAGAGCCTCGGGATTGATGAGATGGCCCCGCGAGAATTGCAGAGTCCAATCCGGCGCCGGCGTGAACCAGGCGCGCGCGCTCCAAGAGTCGATCTTCCCCAACTCAGTGTCAGCCCGGTTCTCGTCAGGCTCCTTGCCGTGAAAGAGCGAGCTCTCTATCCTGAATCGCCACAGTGTGGCGCCCGCTGTGACCACACCGTGCGAAATATGAGTTGAGTCCTGCATGTGATGCCCGAGCGGAGCGGACGGATTTTCCGCCGCTGAAGCACGGTGCATAAAGGCCACCGGCCCCAGCGCAGGCTCTCCGACCGGACCTCCATAAAAATGAATCGAGATCCGATCTGACAGCGATGCCGTGTAAGTGGCTGCCAGTTCCATAAACAGATCGTGGGGGTGTTGGCTGTCAATAATGGGGACGCTCCGGTAGGTCTCACCCGTCTGGAAGAGCTCAGGAAAGCCACCGTGAGGCGCCGTGAGGGGCTCTGCAGAGAACATACCTCTCAGCATCAGGCGACCGGGTCCGACCGGTCGCTCGGCCATCACCATCATCCAGTTTTGCGATTCAGCCTTGCCGATCCCTCGCGGTCCGCCCTGGTGATTGAAACCGGCCTTTAGATCTCCATGCAGCATCAACATCCAGTCTTTAGTCATCCAGTGCCGGGCAAAGACGGGCGTAGTCGATGGAGCCAAGGAGGTGCCAGACCCCACGGCCTGCATCACCTGGAATGGACCGCCGGTAATAGTTTTCATCATTGATCCCGCTTGCTCACTGCCGGAAGGCCGCGAGGAGGGGTCATGGTGCAGATGTTTAGGCGGGTCCTGCTGTTGCGAGTGCAAGGAGGAGGATCCGGGATTGCTTTCGTCAGCGAGTTTGTGCGTTTCCTCTGACAGTTCGCCGATCGTGCTCTGTGTAGAATGTTGGCAACTTCTTGGTTTTTTTACAGGATTCTTAACTGATGACCGATGACTGATGACCGATGACGCCTTTGGTTGCAGCCTACGGCCGGGTTGTGCATTGGTGAAAGTTGACGCCCAAAAAATGGTCAGTCCGATCCCCGCAATGGACACCGCAATAAACCTTCGACGCCGAGTCCGGCCAGCGGTGGAAGCCTGGAAATATTTTCGGGTTCGCCGGGCTGTGTATGAAAAAACTGGTTCAATCTGTATGGGCAACCCCGTGTGGGCGCCCGCTGCAGAATCCGGCAGATTTTTCTTGGCTCGGTTCGGATGTGCATCCGCCGGAACTGTGCAATTTGTTTGGCTAATCCCGTCAGCAATTGCGGCGGGCGGCCACATAGGGCCGCCCGTACGATCAGATGGATTATTCACAGATTCTTGCGCTCGCGGTACTCACTATTTCCCGCGCTCTGGGCTCTGCGGAGCGCCAGTTTACGGTCTCCGCCTCGCCCTCTGCGGCCCGCTTTCTACCACCGCTCGGATCATGAAATTCATCGGCTGCGCCGGCGTGAAGGCCGGTCCCTGAAAAGTCTTCCCGTCATCGATCGAATAAAACGAAGCCTGGTTCTGAACTCCGATTGAGTCGGCGCTTACCAGAGCCCCATTAAAAGGCTTCGGTTGCTGCAATCCAACGTACCAGTCTCCTGAGAAGATGGTCGGCCCATTCTCCAGTGGAAAATCAATGAATTCATCTTTGCCGGGAATAGTCACCACTTCATCTACGAGCAGCACAGGCGAGTTCGGGGGACGATTCGACCCCGTTGGATCGGAAAAGACGACCAGCCGAACCTGTTGTCCCAGGGGGTCGGGATAGACTTCAAATTGAGTAAAGAATATTCGAATGGCCTTCAACTTTGAGGGGTAGCGAGGCGGTCTGAGTCGATTTACGGCCCACATTCCGTCACCCAACAAGCCGGTTTCTCGGCTTCCATCATCAATCGCTAGCTCTTCGGTTTTCACGGGGCTGGAAGGAGTCACTACCGTAGCTGTCACAGTAAAGTTGGACTGAGCTGTCGTACAGTTGGCAACACTGACGAAATAAGTTCCCGCCAAAAGAGCGGGATTACTTTGAGGGCCGATGTAGACCGCTTTGCTGGGAACAGGACTCTTTGCGCTGAAGGAGGCTGAAGGATCTTCTGTCTCAGCCACCGGCTGTGCGTATGATACCAGCAGTTCCGGTCCTTGATCGCTGTTCAGTGCAATGATGAGCTGTAGAGCGCCGGAAGGCACGTCGATACTATACTGCGGTTGAGAGAATCTGCAGGGAAATACGCCCACAGTGTCGGCAGGTACAGTGCCGGTCATTGGAGTGCCTGAAGTGAGAGGAAGGACCTCGCCGGAAAAAACCAACGTGGGATCAGCGGCGATGTTGTTTTCCGGGAAAGCATCATTTGCGTTGGAAACTTTCGCGGAGTTGATCACACCCGGCACGGCTGCGCGCGACACACTCACGGTAATCACAATACTGGAATCGGTTCCTGGTGGAAGTGAATCCGATTTGGTGCAACTGACCGTCGAATCGGAACCCGAACAAGCCCACCCCACTCCGCTCGCCGATACAAAGGTTAACCCAGGGGGAAGAGCGTCTGTAACCGTGATCAGTCCTACGGTAGCTGCCGATCCAATACTGGACACGGTCAGCCTATAGGTGCCGTTGAGACCGACCGTGAAGTAGCCACCGTGCTTCTTCGTAAGGGAAAGGTCGGAAACGGTCGCCGCAACACCAGACTGGATGACCGTGAACAGATTTCCGGTAACGCTCAGTGTCGCGGTGCGTTTTTCTACACTGCTGTTCCTGGCCACAGAGAAATTGACTTTGGCGGCTCCGAATCCACTTGGGGCCGATGTCAATGTGAGCCAGGGAGCGCTGCTGATAACCGTCCAGGGACAACCGGGATCTGTCTTGATTTCCATTGTTCCGGCTCCGCCCTCCGCGCCGAAATTCATGCTTGCGGGGCTCACGTCGTTGGGGCAGTGCGCTTCTGCTCCTCTATTCAGTGAAAGGAACAGGCTAAGAGTGATCGACAACTGCCAGCCAAAACGGTGATTGAAGGGCGCGTGATTCACGAAAACTTTCTATACCGCGAGAAATGCGATTACAGTCCGGTGTAAAATCCTCTTGCGGTGACCTCCTAAAGCGTTGGGTTCCATCTTGACGGATTATATAAGTCCTGCCTGTTACGGACCACCTTTCGTTATTAGGGAAGTTCGATTTGTTGCACAGGGCCTTCCTGGTAAATCTTGGCTCCGGTGATATTAATTTCGTCCTTTCTAGTGAACAATCTTCCGCTCCGCCAGGACGAGAACGTGAGAAAAAATCAATTTGATTGGAGGGGCGGCCCTGCGTGGCCCGGAGACGTGCGCCTTTATTGGAATACGGGCGACCACACGGGGTCGCCCCCACAGATGCAATCAATTTTTTCTCACGTTCCGAGCCCAGCGGAGGCGCAAAATGTCCAAGCTCTGCCGCCCGCTTTGCGGGCTCGGTTGCTTTTTGTTTCTCTAAACCGCGGGTTCCGCTTCGCTTCACCCGGGGCTACAATTCCGCCCCCCGCCAAGCGGGGCTGATGAACATGCCGGACCAGCCTACTTTTCATAAAAAGATGAACAAACATTCAACGTTTTTAATAACGGACAGCATAGAATTCCAGGCTGGCACCGTTCAACCGTCAAGCACCTCTCGGACCTTTCTCGCCAGATCCAAGGCCGTGAACGGTTTGGACAAAAATGCCGCATTCTCTCCCAAAATTCCATCTTCAGCCACGCTGGAGTCGATGTAGCCGGACATGTAGAGCACCTTCTTCTCCGGCCGCATCGCCTTCAGGCGGTCGGCCAGTTGGAGACCATTCATGTCAGGCATTACAAGCTCGGTAATCACGAGATCGATTGAATCGTTCCTATCACAAATCGCGAGAGCATGAAGGCCATTGGAAGCTTCAAGAACCGCATATCCCTTGGTTTTCAGCGTGCGCCTGGCTAACTCTCTTATCGCCTTCTCTTCATCTACCAGGAGAATCGTCTCGGTCCCTTCTAGAACTTCAGTGAAGGCGGGCCGAGGCTTCACCGGTGCGACTGCTTCGTTCACTCTCGGGAAGTACACGCTAAAAGTCGAACCTTTTCCTCGCTCGCTGCTGACCGTGATATGGCCGCCGCTCTGCTGCACGATTCCCAGCACGGTCGCCAGGCCCAGTCCCGTACCCTTCCCCTTCTTTGTGGTAAAAAATGGCTCAAAGATGTGGGGCCGGATGTAGGCGTCGATCCCCAGCCCGGTGTCGATCACCTGCAGCATGACATAGGCACCGGGCCTGGCTCCGATATGCTCTTGCGCATGAGCGCCGTCGAGGTTCACGTTGTCGGTAACCAGTGTGATGGTTCCGCCTTCAGGCATGGCATCCCTTGCGTTGACGACTAGATTGAGGATCACCTGCTCGATTTGCACGGGGTCGATCTTGATCCAGCCCAAGACAGCGCTCAAACGGGTCGTCAGGGCTATATTTTCCGCCTCTGAGCCTTGGAGCAGTCCTAGCATTTTTTGGACTACATCATTGAGGTAAAGCAATCGGGGTTGAAGAACCTGTTTTCGGCTGAACGCCAGAAGCTGCTTTGTCAGGGCTGAGGCTCGCTCCCCTGTTTTCTTTATTTCTTCCAAATCTGGACGCAGAGCGCTGTCTGGAGAGAGATCGCTCATTACGAGTTCGCTGAATCCAATGATCGCCGTCAATAGATTGTTGAAGTCGTGGGCTATCCCGCCAGCAAAACGTCCGATTAATTCCATTCTTTGTGTTTGAGCCAGCTGTTCCTCGAGCTCTTTGCGCCTGGTTACATCGCGTACAAAGGCCAAAGCTCCGACCACCCTTCCCGCCTCGATTTGAGGCGTAGCGGTGATTTCTCCGACCAGATACTTGTCGGACCTGGAGCGAATGCGAGCTTCGTAAGCGGGGTTCAACTTGCCTATCAGGGTCTGCTGGAACATTTGCAGCACCATCGGGAGGTCCTGCGGATGAACCAGAGGTTCGAAGGATTGACCGAGCCATTCATCGCGTGACCAGCCGGTGACTGCTTCAAACGCGGGGTTTAATGAGGTGATCCGACCTTCTGCTGAGAGCGTAACGATGACGTCTCTTGCAGCTTCAACGAGACTTCGATAACGTCGCTCCGAATCGCGTAGCGCGTTCTCGCTCTGCTTGCGCCTTGTGATATCCCTGAAAGTAACTAGCGCGCCTAGTAATCTGCCGCTTTTGTCTCGAATAGGCGTGCTGGTGTAATCCACCGGAAAACTTGTGCCGTCCTTTCTCCAGAATACTTCCTCATCGATCCTGTGGACGGCGCCGTCGGCAAGTGTGGCATAAATGGGGCACTCATCCAGCGGATACGCGGCTCCATCCGGTTTGGAATGATGGAGAACGTCGTGCATTAATTGGCCGATCATTTCGCTCGGTTCCCAGCCGATCATCCGGGCACCTGCCCTGCTGACAAACGTGGCGCGTCCCTCCGAATCTATTCCATAGATACCGTCGCTCACGGCGTCCAGAATTAGTTCGCCTCTGTGATCCATTCCCTTTGGTTGCCGTTTCTGATGGAGCGGCTGGGGTTTTCGGCTTTTGCGTCTGTTAGTCATTTTGAATATTTTGAAAAATCCTATAAGTTTTCTGGCAGTGTACACAGACTCCACTAGACAATTACGTAACGGATCTTACAAGCGGTAGTCAAAGAGTATTGGCGATACCAAAACTGTACCACATCAGGTCAATACTGTAGATGCACGCCATAAAATTGGCAGTCATCAGTCGTGACTGGGCAGAGCGCGCTTTTTGCGCGGCGCCCCCGGTCTGCGACACCCATCAAGGTATGCACCCTGAAGGGGTGCGACACGAATCGCGGATGTATTTTTTTGGGGAAGACCAGTTCGGGTCAATCATCGGGAAATTTTGTTGCACCCTTACAGGGTGCGGAGGTCGATATTGGGGAAGTCGACCGGGGGCGTCGCGCAAAAAACGCGCTCTGCCCCCGGCTATACTCTTCGACGCCTTCGGCGTCTAAAGAAAACCACATCTTTGCGGCTCGTAAAGAATTTTACGGTTAGCATTGCAGAGAAGGCAGAGGCAGCACAGAGGGGCAGGGCTGAAGCTTGGAGTATGAAGACCGAAAATATGTCCCGCAGCCTGTGATTTTCGCGAGTCTTCATACTTCAAGTTTCAGCCCCGTCCTCTGTGCTGTCTCTGCGCACTCTGCGCCTCTGCGGTGAATGTTGGTAAATAGTACCGGCGAGCCCATGTTTCAAAAGCGGGAGGAATGATGAGGAAGATCTTTTTGCTGGCCGGTGTGGCGCTTTCGGCCACGCTTCTGTTCGCGCAACATCCGCGGCCGCAGCCCCGGCCCGACGCCACGGTGCAGACGCGCTTGCCGGACGGCACAATTCGCATCGTGACCGCGCAGAGCCCGTTGCCGGTCGGCCGAAACTTTCTGCTGACCGTCGACAGCAACATGTTCGACGGAAATGGCCAGGAGATGGTGAATACGGAGCCCTCCCGGCCCAACGTCCCGTACAATCTGCACGACGGCGACCCGGTGGTCACCAAAATCGATCCCACCTCGCCCACCGATGATCTGAAGGCCGTTTTCGAGCGGGTGATTGCAGCAGCTCGGGCGGGCAAGGTCGACACCGTGTCGATCCAAATGGGCCTCGATATTCTGGAAGGCAATCCCATCGCGGCGCGCCCCACCTACAGCGGCATAGCCCTGCTGCACTACACGGGCGCCGAGAAGATCCGCAATGTCACTCCCATCTTTGGCGCCGATGGCAAGGTGACCGGCGGCAATGTGGCAGTGCATCAGGTCTGGTTTGACAGCAACATCGAATCCGATACGGCGCTGCTCGATCCCACCCAGGTGCAGAACGTCCCTTGGACGGTCACATACACCGTAGACGTCCTGCATCGCGGCGCGGACGATTTCGCGCCGTTTACTCTGTTTTTCGACGCGCCTCCCGATAACACATTGGGAAATTTCGGGCCGCCGCACATCGGGATGGATCAGACGTTCTTCCCCATGCAGGAGGGGACGCGGACCGTTTTCAAGATCAAGATGCCGCCGGCCAAGTATCTGAACCTGATTTACACCTGGGGATGGCGTCGGCATCCGCCTCGCGTGCAGGTGATGGAAAACACGCTGAAGCAGATCGGCGGAAAGGGCCTCTATGACTGGGAAGCGGATGTTTTCGGGCGCAAGCCCCGGTCCAATCGCGCCGATCAACTGGCGGCGATCGCCAAGATCGGCGAACTGGCCCCGGCCAAGAAGATGTGGCAGGCCCTGTTGGATGCCAAGAGCTCGGGTGCGCCCGATGTGATTCCCTTGATGCGCCAGGCCGTCCGCGCTTACCGCGACTGGACCGACCGCAACGCCTTGCCCGAGGGGGTTACCGCGGACGCGAATGCCGACTTGACGCTGTTTTACGCCAACAATACCATCTACGGCAACGAGATCAATCTTCCCACCTGGACGCAGCGGCCCGGCAACATCAAGGTGACGCTCAAGAATGGCGATCACTTCGTGCATGGCTATATCAATGTGGATTTCGGCGGCTCGCGCGGCTGGGAAAATCAATTCCAGTCAACGGTGAAAGTCGAAGGCACCGGCTGCGATTTCACCTTTGGACGGGCCCACTGGTGGATGACGGCGGGAGGTCCATGGGGACTGATCGATGTGCCGCCCGTTGACTCCAATGGCGCGCCCGGGGTGCAAAAGTTGGAATTCATTTTGAACTTCGATCCTTCTTCCCGGATCAAGTTCTATCAGTTCGATCCGTACCATCACGACGTCGCCGTGTATTCGCTGCATTAGCAGCTCTGGAGTTTGGACATTTTGGAGAGACGGCCTGGGGGCCGTCTCCCGCACAATCTTTCATCATGCGGAAGCGCCGCTTCGCGGCGCTCGCTGCATTAGCAGCTATCAGCAGGCAGCCATCAGCTATCAGCTCTCAGCCATCAGCTATCAGCAAAAAGCGGGTTGCCACTGGAAGCTGATAGCTGACTGCTGAGAGCTGACTGCTGATAGCTGATGGCTGATAGCTGACTGCTGACAGAGAAAGGAGTGACATGCCGAAATACGTTATCGAGCGGGAAATCCCAGGCGCCGGCAAAATGTCCGCCCAGGAATTGAAGGCAATCTCACAGAAGTCTTGCGGGGTGTTGAAACAAATGGGCCCTCGCATCCAGTGGCTCCAGAGTTATGTCACTGGCGACAAGGTCTACTGCGTCTACATTGCGCCCAATGAGGCGGCGGTGCGGGAACATGCTCAACTGGGTGGATTTCCTGCCAACCGAATCTCCGAGATCAAATCGGTGATCGATCCGACAACTGCCGAATGATGCGCCCCGCTAGTGGTATAGTCGCAAGAGATTGGACGCGCTGAAACAGCAAGACCTCGCCTGTACGGGCGACCCTGCGTGGTCGCCCGTTATTCAATGATGACAGTTAAGAGTGGATTTTTTCACACACTCTTCTACCTCACAGTCGCCTTCTTTACTTCTTTCCTTCCCGAGAAGGTAAAGCGACACCCCTGGCTCCGGGAATTCGATTCCACACCGTTGCATATCTTTTCGGGAATTCTGGAAGCCGCCCTTTCCCTATTCTTATTTGCCCGAGGCTTTATTTCTTTCATCGCTGCATACGACGACCCGGACAGCGGCCGTTATCTGGCGGCGGCCCGCATGATCCGTCACGGCGAAGTTTTTGGTCTGGGCGTGATGACCTGGACGGCCTATGTACTCCAGCCGATCTCCTGGCTTTATATTTTTTGCCTGGTTGAAGGTGTAATCAGGTCGCTGGACGCCGCATTGAATGAAAGGAATCTAGGCGTGGCGTTCTTGAACCTTCCTTTTAGAGTGGGCGAGCGCGTCAGGCGCGTCTATGGCGATCGAAAGAAAAGAGCGGTGTTTGGCCCTCCCAGGCCGGACGAAGTTTGCCTAACGAAAGATGCGCGTTCACTTGAGATTTACAGCTTTGAAGAAAAACCGTGGTTCGACCGCCAGGTGGTGAGATACCAAGACGAACTGTGGGTTCTGCAGTGGAAGGATTTGACCCTTAGAGGCAAGTATCACTGGCACCATTACCGCTTCCGAAGGCTCGGTCCTGGCGAGATCGTTCGAGGACAGATTGCCGAAGTCGTGAGCCCTGTTTAACATATCTGGACGACATCCTCAGCGAAGACGTCAAGGACTTTATCGCGTCGCTGGTAAAGAAAGGTTTGGCACGCGCTTCGATCAGGGTGATCGTCCGGGAGCTCTGCACTGTTCTCAACCACGCAAAGGAGGACAAGCTGATCACCGAGAACCCGGCCTCCAAGATGTCGAGGTTCTACAAGCAGGCGCCGGTCGTCCACGAGGAGATACGGCCGCTGACCAGGGAGGAGGTCCCCCTCTTTCTGAAGTCGGTGCTCGACAACGCCCCCGAGCACTACCCGCTCTTTCTGTGCGCGATCCACACGGGCCTGCGCTCGGGCGAGCTAGTCGGGCTGCAGTGGGGGGACGTCGACTTCAACGGCAAGTTTCTCACGGTTCGCCGCGCGGTAAAGCGGGGGAGAGTGACGCGAACCAAGACCGATAAGGTCCGGCGCGTGGACCTGTCCGACGCCCTGCTGTCAGCGCTGTCGGAGCTGAAGCGAAAGCAGAAGGAGCGGTGGCTTGCCAAAGGGAAGAGCGAGATCCCCGAGTGGGTCTTCTGCGGCCGCGACGGAGGCTTCCTGCAGATCCACAACGTCAAGAACCGCCACTTCTTCAGGTGCCTCGAGAAGGCGAAGCTGCGGCGCACTTTCGCGTCTCTCTTGATCGAGGCCAGCGAACCCTTGGCCTACGTGAAAGAGCAGCTCGGTCACGGCAGCATCAAGATCACGGTGGACGTGTACGGGCATCTGGTGCCGGGCGCGAACAGGCAGGCGGTGAACCGTCTTCCGTCACTTCATTTTACTGAGGTGATTGAGACAGGCACCTGAATCTCTGGGCAAGCTCTGCGCCTAGGACGAGGGGACGAGGTTAACGTGAGACCTGCGGCAAAAGGTCATGAAGGAAACAGATCCCGCGGGGGAAGAAGTAATCGCTCTACGAACAAAGGCCCAGCTTGCAACCGCAAAACGGTTTAGAGGCTTGTTATTTGAGATCACCTAAGGCTCTTGCGTTCGCCGCCATTTTTGCCATGTCGCTCAGATTCATCTCGTCCATCGTTGGCGAGGTGTAGATACGGTGTTTCGGCGAGCGAACCGTGCACAATCCGCGGAGCGAGTCTCGCATGCCTTTCCCGGTGAACATCTGAAATGTGACGCCGGGAATGACGAATTTGTACTGTCGAAATTCTGCCTTGTGATCCTTAAGAAACGGGAAGGTCAGGAACTGGTTACGGCCCGCCTCGGTTGAGGAGCTTACGGTTACGATAAGGACCATGTTTGCCGGGAAATGCCCCGAACTCATCAAAAACAGACGCAACTCCTCTTCGTATGGTCCTAACTCAAGCTTCACCGAGTCCTCTCTTCCAACCGGCCCCCATTGATGGGCACCGGCTCGCCAGAAGATGCTTGCGGCGAAATAGATTAGCTTTTCCATGTCAATCCCGGCGATTCTCGCTCCCTCATAAATCGTGAATTGGTCGCGCGACTTATAGATAGGTTTTGCGCCGAGCAAGACCGTTTGAAGAGGAAAATCCCTTTCGCTCTGCCAGCAGTTCTTTAGAATCCACCTCTCCCCGCCCGTATTGAACCGGTCCTCGCAGGCTGCGCAAAGCAGATAGTCTGAGACTTGTCTAGACGTTTTCAGCGCGACTTTCGGATTAACGGTGATCGGATTCGGATTTTTGTCGGCCGGCTCTCTCATGGACTTGTAGAACGCGGCTGCCAGAAGATGGCTAACCTGAAGTTGTTTCTTCGGCTGTTGGCATAAACGGCAAGTTCCAGTCATTTTGGCACAATGATACCTCAACGCTCCTTGTGAGGTCGCCCGAACCGCTGGACTGAATTCAGAGGTACGTGCTCCCGAAGCGATGGACCCATTTCACCATCTCCGCCACGTCCGTAGCGGACACCTTGGTGAAGTGTCCGTGGTCGGCGTTGTTGCGTAGGTCGGCGAAAGCCGTTATCTGCTTCTGGACCAGTTTGTCATAGATATTTGCTTTCGCGAGCGCAACATTCAGCATTTCAATGTTTGTCTTGATCGGGACCGGGATCGAGTGCTTCTGGCACAGCTCGCGAAGCGCGTCTTCTAAAATGGCTCCCGCAACGGAGGCGGCTGGGACGTAGTACCCCTCGGCTACAAGATGTTCTGCCTGCTCAAGGAAGTCGCCAAGCAGTTCAGCCGCGACTAGCGCTTTTAGGTCAAATAGAAGTCCCCGGGAGAAATCTTCATGTGCGGCCTCGACGACACCTACGCACTGGTGCATGTAGAAGCTGTTATCTTTGTGCTGCTTGTCTTCCGCAATCTGACGTAGCTGGCGGTAGTGGTCGCTCGTCTCCCCGCAAGCCCTTCGGACAAGATTCATCGCAGATGTTCGGAACTTCAGGTACTCTACGTCTCCCGGGAAGGTTCTTTGGTATTTCCTTCCATCCCAACCTGCGGCCGCAAGTATACGGTGGCCTTCCTCGAGCAATCGTTTGAACTGGGCGATGACAATGTCATTCGTATTCACATCAGGTTCCAAAAAATCCACCTACAAATAACTTCCTTTGAATTCCTGCATGTCTGCGCTTTCTTAATTTTCGTCACCTCATGATCTGCGCGCTCAGCTGCTGCAGGTTGTCTCCGTGGTCGGCTTGAACGTTTTAGTCACCGTACAGCTGGCCATCAAACCCGCATATGGCGCTGGCATTTCCATCCCATTACGAGGACAATGAATGAGACACTAGCCGTCCTCATAGGAAGTGCGAGACTTCGCTTGTGCATGCCGAAGGACAAAGCGTCGATCAATTTCCTCACGTGGTGCCGGTCGGTCTATTACGTCTGGTGCGTAGGCGCCCGTGCGCGACAAGACCTCTTTAGCGACCTCTGCGAT
>DASXTB010000261.1:0-8720 GCA_036505615.1 Acidobacteriota bacterium | reverse complement strand
TCTGGGTGGATGCCGCGATCCTGAATGCCTTCAACTGGGGAGCGGCAGAGATAGAGGCTCGGACAAAGCTGCTTGCCGCAGAGGCTTACAGCAACGTGTGGAAGATTTGACAATTGTCTTCTTCCAGCGCAAGCCTCTGGTTATCTCTTGTTGGAGACAAGCCTCTTTCGCGCGGATCGAAAATCCTTCATACGTCTGCTGCTCTAAGTTGCTGATCTAGAGAAGTTCAATATCCCAGGATGTTTTGTGTCGAAACCCCATGTTTGTGGAACACGGACCCAGGATCAGGCGCGGCGAAAACGTCCGCCCCCTGTAAGAAGACCCTGAAGGGCTCGGCCCCCGCTATGCCGACCTGCAGCGCCGGATAGGCCTGCCGTGTAATAAGCGTATACTACTTATATACGCACCTCTCCGCCATCCTTAGCGAGGCGACGGTCTTCTGCGTCACTGGAGGCTATCGTGGCTAAGAACAGTAAAAGCCATTCCAAGAGTTTAGACATTCCTACACAACTAAGCAGACGTTTAAGACAGTTTTCCCACCCACTCCCAACCACTGATGGTGGGAAAGAGCGGGACAGCGCCGCAGTCCTCAGACGCTGACATCGACTGGCGACATGAGTGTTGAGAGCGAATCATACTTCATGATCGGATCGCGTGACCTAGAGAGACGTATTAGGTTCGAAAGCGCTTGTCGTTCGCTGACGCCGACTGACACATTCTTCACCTTAACAAGTCGAGCGTGATAGCAGATCAGCGAGGCAGGGAAGCGTTCTCGTTTTTGCATACACTGATCAAGTTCCGTCTGTGCTGCTCCCATTGTTCGAACGAAAGGAGCGGCTAAAAGCGCTCATGGCTTTTCAACCCATCACTGGCTCCGACTCGTCACCCGGCTCGGGGGTATTCCCCATCCTGGTATTCGTGCAGGGGAACGAGCAGCGCATGATGAATCTCGATCACACTCCGTTCACGGTGGGACGCAAAGTTGATAAGGACCTGGTAGTGGCCGATCCTCGCGTCTCCCGCGACCATGCTCTGATCACCTCGGAAAACGGGCAGTTCAGCGTAGTGGACCAGGGCAGCAAGCACGGAACTTTCGTCAACGGCGAACGGGCGCAGCGTAAGACGCTGGAGCGGAACGATCGCGTGGAGTTCGGCGTCCGCGATGTGACCTACGTCGTCTTCCATCCCCATCATGCAAGCTCCAACACTGCGCGGGAGTTTTTGAGCCAGATCTCCGGGATTCAGCTCTCCACGGACAGCACCGATCTGGAAAAGCTCACCCTTTTTCTGGAGGCGGCCCGCAAGCTGAATACGGCTGGCGTACTCGACGAAATCCTAATCACTTTGCTGGACGCCACCCTGAGGCTCACGCGTGCCGAGCGCTGCTACGTTTTCATAAAGGCCGAGGATGGAAGTCTGAGCCTGAGCGCGGGGCGTAATTCCAAAGGTGAGCCGCTACTGGACGACAAGACGATTTCGCACTCCATCCTCGATGAGGCGATTAAGTCCAATTCCGAGTTCGTGATTACAGACACCAGCCAGTCCCTCAACCAGGCGGGCCGGCAGAGCATTGTGGCCTACGATCTCCGCACCGTGATTTGTATCCCTCTGCGCAAGCCGCAGGTACAAACCACTCGTGATACTCAGGCGGCAACGCCCGCAGACACCTCCGCCGAGGTTATGGGAGCGCTCTACGTGGACTCGCGTTTTGCCTCGCGAGATATCTCGAGTGTAAGCAACGATATTCTCCACGCCTTCGCGACCGAGGCTGCTTCTGTGATTGAGAATGCGCGCCTGGTGCAAACCGAGGCGGCCTCCCGCCGCTACCAGCAGGAACTTTCCATTGCGGCGTCGATTCAGCAGGGGCTCATGGAGGTCACCATCCCGGAAGTTCCGTTCGCGCGTCTAACGGGCAGAAGTCTTTCCTGTAAGGAAATCGGAGGCGACTTCTTCGACGCGGTCAATACCGACGAGGGTTTGGCCGTGGTGCTGGCCGATGTCAGCGGCCAGGGAGTTTCCGCCGCCCTGCTGGCTTCCATCCTTCAGGGCATGATCCATTCCCAGCTTCTCGCCGGAATGCCCTTGAAGGAGATTGTGGCTGCGGCCAACCGATTCTTCACCCACAAGCATATCAGCGAGGAATACGCGACCTTGATCATTGCGCGGCTTCAGCGTGATGGGGAAATGGAATACGTGAACTGCGGCCACGTGCCGCCGCTGCTGGTTTGCAATCATGAGGTGATCCGCCCGCCCCATGGCAGCCTGCCCGTCGGCCTGCTGGCCGATGCCACCTACGAGAGCGACCACGTCAGTCTGCACGCCGGGGATCGCTTGATTCTGGTGACTCACGGCGTTACCGACGCCGAAAACGCGCGTGGCGATTTGTTCGGAGACTCGCGCCTGGAAACCGTGGCTGCCAAGAGTTTGAGCATGGAAGACATCTTCTCCGCCGTCGCCAACTTCTGCGGGGGCACTCCGCTGAGCGATGATTTCACCGTGGTGGAGCTGGTGTACACGGGCTAGGCCCGCCTCTTCCTAGATCGCGCACCAGGTGCCCAGAATCACGGGCAGAGCGCTGATTAAAGGTAAAGCCTATGACAAACGTGAGCTGAGCCAAAACTATTTCCTTTCCGCACTCAAAGCCAGATACCTCGTGACGGCTCTGACGGGTCAAACCACAAGGCGGCATGCGGGTACAACGGGCGATGCCCTGAGTGCGAGCCGATGGAACTCAAACTGCCCCCACTACCGCGCTGTTTGACAATCACAGACATGAGACTAGACTAGTAGATGAGCGATTAGACCCAGTCGCTTTTTCAGATTCCCTGAGCTAAGTCAGTCCTTCTGAAGTTCTCTTCTCTTAGATCACCCGACGAATCGCACTGCGGTCGACATGTGTGCGTTGGCGAGTTGCTCTACATCTCAAACCCAGCACCGTTGCTCGCATGAGTCGTTCGGAACCTTAAGGAGGTTCGTTCCATGAAAACTCTTTTATTAGCTACTCTCGCTATGTGCCTTGCGCTGAGCGTTGTTGCTGTCGCGCAGGACAGTCCTAGTCAGGCGCCACAGAAGGATCAGGCCGGTGCAACAGCCCAACTGACAAGTCTCAGCGGCACAATCAAGGCCGAAGGCGACAAACTAACGTTTGTGAGCGACACTGACCAAAAAGCGTGGACGGTAGACAATCCGGGGACACTCAAGGGTCACGAAGGGCACCATGTACAAGTGAAGGCCCACGTAGACGCTGACAAGGAATCGATTCACATCGCAGAAGTCAAGATGTTGCCCGCAGGTAACAGCAACAAGAATGACGTGAAGTAAGAGGAACCCCCGCACCCTCGTAGTGCGTCCGCCCACGTGGCTTGCCATCGCCTGATATCGCTGACCATGTGGGTTTTTTTATTCCTCTTACGGTGCTCCTTTCCCCGCCATTGGACTGTTCAGGGGCGTGGGGGCCGACGGGGAGGGTGCTAATTGGCCCAATTCACAAGGCGAAGAAGCCTTTTACCCGATTCGTGAGACTGGATTTCAGGCGTCAACTGTTTTTGACTAGCTTGCCCAAAAAACTTTTGAATTGGTGGTAGACCGGAACGCTAATCTTGGGATGGCGGCTCTTATTACTGGGTCGTTCCGGGGGATTCCTCAATCGGCGGCTGCCGATAAATTCTATATCATAGCGGGGGCCGGATTCCACGCAAAGGTACGCTCGCGAGGATGTAACGTTTGCTGGCGTGACCATTCCACGCGGTTCAATAGTGCTCGCCGTAATCGCTCGGCCAATCGCGACGGAAGCGAATTTGAGGATCCGGACCGGCTGGACATTCGCCGCGAGAAGAACCGCCACCTCGCTTTTGGCCTACAAGCATCACCACGGTCAAAATCGGTTTCGCTGGGTTGAAACCGTTCCTTTTCCGCGCAATCGGGCGGGCCGCAGTTGAATGTAATATCAGCGGCTGGGCAGGGGCTGCACGCAGGAGTGGAAAATGACTTGCCGGAAAGGAGTCATACAAACGTCTCGCTAGTGCTGGTGACTGTATCCTACTATTCGGATCGCGCTCGGCAAATCGTAGCGCATCTACTCGACATCTGCAGTATTCTTCCAATTGGAGCACTTTGGATGGCTTTAAGAGTACAGACCCAGATATCTGGGGACGTGTTCATCCTTCGTTGCCACGGCCGCATCGTGTTTGGTGATGAAGTCGCTGCCTTGCGCGAAAGAGTCGGAAACATGCTGACAGGAAGCCCAAGAATTGTTATTAACCTTAAGGGGGTGCATCACATCGACAGCGGCGGGCTCGGTATCCTGGCTGGACTCTATGTCTCGGCGAGAAACCGAGGTGGCGAACTCAAGTTAGTGTCGCCCAGCAAGCGTGTCAACGATGTGCTTCGGCGCACCAATCTAGACAGAATACTGAGGGTGTACGCCAACGAGGAGGAGGCGGTCGCGGCCTTCCGCACACAAGTGGCCTGAGGGATCGTCGGCAATTCCGCAAGACCGATTAACTGAAGCCGGTCGTCGCCGCTGCCCTTCATTTGTGATCCCACCAAAACCGTTTCTTTTTCAAACGACGACGGCAGCTGCCACGGCTCCACCACTCAGCCTAGCGGGTTGAAACCTCATTTAGGATTGCACGCCAGTGTATGCCGAATCTGTTCCGCATACTTTCCGCATGGGCCGTTGAGCCCAAGATTCACTCGTGGTTGTTTTTCTATCCTGAGTTGACCAGAATCAAATTGCGTTCTTCCGTGCGGAGCCCTCCAACGTAACGTACGTACGTTACGTAGAGAGGGGAGAGGTTCACGACGTGGCAGAATTGAACATCGAACCAAATCCAAAAAAGATTCTTGCGCCACATTTAGGGCAAGCATGATTCCGAGAGCGTCCTTTGTGGCCGCAAGAGCACTCCACATAAAACTCGAAGCAAATTATATGATGGTTACGCTTTGCCTTTGCCCGCTCCTGTTCGCAGATATCCCGGGAACGGCGAGGTGTAACACAGCCAACCCCGGCCAATGAATCTGCCAGGAAGTTGATTCGTGCTTCCCTTCGCGTAGGAAATTTCGGTTCGTTCATAACCTTAATAATTAGACCTGCCAAAAAAGGCATGAACCCCCTGTCATACGGGCTGAGGCCCTCCTGGAATGCTTTGACTACCTCCTCTTCTGTTTGGGCTTTTGAAAGGAATGGCCAAAGACGATCCCAAACCTGATTGAGAATCCACCGATTGTTGGCGGCTCGACCGGCGATCTCTGAGGGTCGCAATTGTGCGCGGCGGCCCGGTCGCCGTTTTTCGGGGACCGTGTCAAGGGGAATTTTAGCTTTTCACCCTCGCATCTCGCTTACGGATTTCTGCGGAGAGTCTCGGCACTGTGCTTTCCGATTTTACGGAAGATTCCCGACAAAGGTGCCGAATTGCACGGAAGATCCGGAAGTACCTCCGCTCACGTCCTCAGGCTTGCCAAGGGCTAATCAGAATACCGGCCCCACAATATAGAGCGAAAGAGGGCAACGTGCGTACTTCCAAGTTGCGAATGGATTCTCAATGGCGCTCAATGGCAAACAACGGATGTTTCCCTGCCCGGTCTGCACCGAGCCGAGGGAAGTTCGTGAAACGCACGTTGATACGTACTTGGTCAAAGCATCCAGCAGCGCGTACTGAGCCTGCAAACCTCATACTCCGAAACTCTCCAGAAACGGCCTATTTCTGGTGACGAGTTGGTGACGAGTTTTCATCGCGACATGAGTACATTTTCCACGCTGCGGAGTTTTGGCACAGCTCCATCATAATGACCGGTTAGGCCTCAATCGCGCACGTACAAGGAACTGCTCTCCGTGACCGAGGAGAAAAAAGGCGGAAAACGGGTTGTGACCTAAGTGCGAAGCCATGTACTAGAGCGCCCCTCCGCCGGACATCCGCCGTTTTCCTCCAATCGTGGTAAAACATGCTTCATGTCAGAGACAAACTCTGATCCTACCAAGAGCAGTTCTCGCAACATCTACGCCTTCGGCGCCACCTCTTTGCTGAATGACACGGCCAGCGAAATGGCATATTGGGTGCTGCCGGCGTTCCTGGCTTCAATCGGAGCCGGTCCTGCGCAACTAGGCCTCATCGAAGGTATCGCGGAGAGCGTGGCATCATTCGCGAAATTATTGTCCGGTTATATCGCGGATCGTATCCCGCGCCGCAAGCCGATTGTGGTCTCCGGATACGTAGTGGCCAATGCCGTCAAGCCGCTGCTCGCGCTTACCAGTTCATGGCGGCAGGTCGTCGCAATTCGCTTTGCCGACCGCTTCGCGAAAGGGATCCGAGGGACAGCTCGTGACGTCATGGTCGCGGAGACCACCGGCAGATTCCACATGGGATCTGCGTACGGCTTGATCCAGGCAATGGATTCCGCGGGCGCAATTGCGGGACCGCTTCTCGCCCTATCGCTTCTGCCGCATTACGGACAGCGCGGCGTATTTTGGGCCGCTGGCATCCCAGGCTTGTTATGCATCGTTGTAGCAGTAGTCGGAATTCGAGAACCAAAAACCCTTTGGCACCAAGTGAGCGCGCCAGATCAGATTAATCGTTGCGAGTTAGTGTCGAAGCAAAACGACGATAAGGCCCGGCATTCTCGACTTCCGGGTACTTTTTATTTTGTGCTCGCAGCCGTGACACTGTTCTCGCTGGGAAATTCCAGTGATATGTTTCTGGTGTTGCGCGCCCAAAGCATTGGTATCCCCGTGACGCGTGCGCCCCTGCTGGGGTTGGTATTTAACATCACTTACACGCTGTTCTCATGGCCGGCGGGTCATTGGAGTGACAGATTCTCGCGGGGAGGGATGGCGGCCGCGGGATACATTGTTTTTGCTGCGGTATATCTTGTTTTCGCAATCGCACCATCGACGCGGGCAATTTGGCTGGCCATGGCCTGTTACGGACTGTTTTATGCTTTTACTAATCCTGTGCTAAAGGCGCTCGTGGTGGAGACGGTTGCACCCGAGGTGCGCGGGCGGGCGCTGGGGGTCTATTTCTTCGTGACGAGCGTGGCGATGCTTTTAGCTAGCGTGATTACCGGCGAAGTGTGGAAGTACCATGGTGCGCGGGTTCCGTTCTATCTTTCGGCAATAATCGCAGCAGTTTCGGCGTTGTTATTAATGGCGTCTCGCCGCAAACACGTAATCAACACAAATTAGAGAAAAGCGTTCTGCCTGGCGGAGGCGCGCTTTGGATTGAAAAGCAGGAAAATCAGCGCTGTTTCATCCGCTTACACGACAGATTCCTCATGCCATCCGGCCCCAGATCAATGAAGCCGTTCACATTGCCCTGGCTCGGTTTCAAACCAGCCATACGATTTCCGTACCAGCGGAACTGGTACTCGCGACGGCTGACCGCTGGAACATTCGAGCGGTGGCGAAAACCAACTGTTTTGCAACGGGCTCACGTCTTTCGACTCTCCAGGAGCAGGATATTGTGGCCCTCGGGGTCGTGAATTACAACCCATGCGGGTCGGCCAGAACTTTTCGCGTCGGAATGAACAATTCTGTCTTTGCCAATTGCATCCATAACGGCTGAAAGATCGGGCACCTCAAAAAACAAAACTGCCTTGTCCAGCGACGGGTAAGATTCTGATCTCTTGCGCTCCAGGCAAACAAAATTCGAGTCGGCTCCGAATTTCGCATACTGCCCGATCTGTTCATCCGAAATTTCCAGGTGAAGCGTGTCGCGGTAGAACTGCCTGGCGGTCTCGAGGTCGTCGAAATAGAGTTCTACGCCGATGAATCGTAATTTTGGGTGTTGCACCGGAGAACTCTATCGCTGGCGCGACTAAACTTGCCGAAAAGTAACAGCCCTCTGAACCAACCAGGCCTTAAAGGCACCGGGATCAAAAGCAAGGACCTTCTCCGATTCGCGACCAGTCTGGAATATTTCGAACAAAGACCCCCGCTGTAGCGTGATCGCAAACACTTGACGTCAAACCTTGCTAACAACGGATCATCAAGTTGAGTGCCCTCTCAAGCCGCGGTTGCCGCACCGGCCGGCTGCTGCCCCATTTGCTCCGTCATTTTCTTTTTCATTTCCTGCAACGTAGGTTCAGCCTTGTGCGTGCCCACCATCCACGCGTATCCCTCTGGGTCCACTATTGCTCCGCAACGATCACCCCAAAACATGTCCATTACCTGGCCTTGGGCTGTTGCTCCGAGACTCACAGCCTTGGCGACTATTTTGTCGACGTTCTCCACGTAGAGAAACAGGCCCGCTGGCGAAGCGCCAACGTTCTTAGCGCTGCGCTTACCCAGCGCGGGGTTTTCCGGTCCCAGCATCAAAGTTGTGCCACGCAGCGTCAGCTCCGCATGGATGGGCTTGCCATCGGGGCCGTTCATGATGCCGCGCTTGGAAAAGCCGAGGGCCTTTTGATAAAAGGCCACGGCAGCCGTTATATCGGAGACTATAAGCATGGCCGATACCGCGCCGTACTGTTTTTTGTTGAGAGGATCAATCTTCTTTGCCATGGTGCTCCTTTCGGTAAGCGGACATTCTAGCAGAGCCGATTCTGCCGGCCCAAGGCATAGCAAGCTCCAATCGAAAACAGAAGTGTCTGTTGAAAAATCTCGGTTCACGACACGCTTTTTGTCACTTCTGGTCTCCTGGTTATTCGCTTTTTAGTTTCTTCAGGCCAGGTTCATGCAGTTGCAATCTGCGGGGTTGGCTTACAGCTGAGGAATCGCACCAGCC
>DASXTB010000260.1:0-47661 GCA_036505615.1 Acidobacteriota bacterium | reverse complement strand
TTACTTTCCAGGGCACTCCTGCCTCCAATCTTAGGAGCTCCCTTTTTACCTTTTCGTGTAAAGGATGTCCTGATACAAAGTGTAAAGGATGTCATGATACCGAACACGAAGCGGAACCCGGGGTTGCAAGGAAAAATAAATGGAGAGCCCGCATTGGCGGGCGACAGCAGAGCCAATCGCGGAAAGGCCTGTCGCCCGCAGTCGCGGGCTCCAACTCCCCATTCTTGTTTTTTCTTAACCCCGGGTTCCGCCTCGCTCCGCCCGGGGCTACATGCTATCGCCCGCCTTCGGCGGGCTCTGGAGTTTGGACATTTTGGAGAGACGGCCGGTGGGCCGTCTCCCGCACAATCTTTCATCGTGCAGGAGACGCCCCACGGGGCGTCTCTCCAGTAGCGCCGCTTCGCGGACGACGCCCGCCTTCGGCGGGCTATCGGCGCCCCAGCCGAGGCGCCGCTATTTTGATTGGGATCATAAAACCTGGGGCAGGCGCCTGTGGCGCCAGCCCCAGGCTACCGGCTCGACGCGCCTCCGGCGCGCCCCAGACACGCAAGCACGGTCTCAAAAATATACGAACTCCAGGAGGCCGCTGAGGCGGCCTGATGCTGCTCGGGTGCGACCAGCAACCTGCAAGGAACAGGATTGGCCCGGTTGCAGGATGGATCTGTAATAGAGCCATAATGGCTCCATTTATGATAAGATCGCCTATGTGGATGAATCTTTCAATTAAGAACGTTCCTGACGAAATAGTGGAGCGGCTCCGCCGACGCGCGGCACGAAATCATCGGTCATTACAGGGCGAGCTGATGGAAATCATCGAAGGGACCGTAGAATCAGAGAAGCAGCTCACTGCTGACGAGCTGCTCAACCGGGTGCGGCGCATGGGGCTCAGCACACCCGCCGAATCGGTGAAGATAATCCGGGCGAATAGAAATGCCCGTTAAGGTTATCGATGCGTCGGCTCTGGCCGCCATCGTGTTTGCCGAGCCGGAAGCGGACAGGGTGGTCGCTCAAGTGAGGGGATATAGCCTGGCGGCTCCCGCGCTCTTACCCTTTGAAATCGCAAGTGTGTGCCTGAAAAAAGTCCGTCGCTATCCGAAGAAGAGGCCGCAATTGCTAGCTGCAATTCGCATGATGGAAATGATGGAAATCAGCCAGACCGAGGTTGATTTGCAGGAAGCGGTGCTGCTCGCAGAAGAGAGACAGTTGACCGTCTATGACGCCGCCTACCTTTGGCTGGCAAGGAGATTAGGGAGCGAACTGGTAACGCTGGACGAAAAGCTCGCTAAGGCGCGCGGTCAGGTATAAGAGCCCCGGATGCATTCCGCGCATCCAAAAAAGCACAACCTTATCTACAACCGTTCGGGTTCACGAGCCTACGGTGGCAGAGCTACAACCAAAACAAGAAACCGACCGGCTACAGCCACGGAACGGTAAGTCCGCAGCCAAGGATTTAAGAAGCTGTCAAACCCGTAGGGTTTCCAGAGTATAGCCGGCGGCAAAGCCCGTGCTTGCTGCGGGCGACGCCGCCGGTTGGCAATCCTGCAAATCAGCCGACGCTGAAGGCGTCGCAGAGCCTCACCCACAGTTAGGACGCGTCGAGTGAATCAACATGTCGCTGCAGCATCCGACCCAGTCTGTCTACAAACGAAAAATTCTTACGCCCTTTCAGGGCGGAACTTCCGGGGGATGGCCAACCTGCGGCGTCGCGCGCAAGAGACGCGCGCTTTGCCGCCGGCTATGGTCTGCAAACCCTTCGGGTTTTGAAAAATGCGACGGAGCCGTAGTCATCCGCAGTGATAGATGTTGACGAGCGCGGTTGACAAGGGTCTTATGAATCTTGTAAAAAATTCCTTGTTCCGATTGGTACTTCATTAAAACCGTTCTTTCTTCTCCGGGGGAGGGACGCGTGAGGTTTGATATGACTCGTCTCTCTGTTTACTTTGTTGTTTGCCTTGCCATAGCCTTCGCCTTTAGCGCGGCCGTTGTTCAAGCTGACAGCGTGCTGAACTTTCCGCGCGCTACTTTCGTCCGCGGCCAGTTCACGGGTTATGCCATCGCCAATCCCACCGATACGGATGCTGATGTGACCGTCACCGCCTATCGCGCGGACGGAACTGTTTTCGCCAGCCCCGGCGTCAGCAACCCAGCCAAGTTGACCATCCGCGCCCGGCAGCAGAGAGCGTTCCTGCTCAGCGACCGCGACATCTTTAACGCGCCGGATGGGCTGTTCAGCAGCGCCGACCCGGTGAAGCTCTGGCTACAGGTTTCAAGTCCGGTCACGGGCCTTACGGGTTTTTATCTGCTCGGAGACACTTCTTCTCCCATCCAAACGCTGGATGGCTCGGGGCCTTCCTCCGGTTTGACGGACGCCCTGTTTTTGCTGATCAACGAAGGCGCCGGCGTAAGTACCGATCTGAAGATCATTAATCCGGGAGACACTGCGGCCAATGTGAACGTAGAGTTTCACCGCGTCGATGGGACCACGGCCGGTGCTTCTACTTTCCCGCCTCTGGCTCCCAAGGCAGCATTGCAGGGAAAAGTCAGCGAGCTGTTTCCCAGCCGCCCGTCAGACGCGGCATACGTTCGATTCAAATCGCCGGATGGAAGACTGGCCGCCGACGCGCTGTTTCAGAACACGACCAATCCCTCACTTGCCGTTCTCAGCGCGCAGCGCATCGAAGCCCAGGCGAGTGTTCTCAATTTTCCGCAATTGGTGGATGGGGGGGATTGGTTCTCTGAAATCACCATCGTCAATGTCAGCGACAAGACCATCATCGCCACCTTCCGTGCTTATCAGGAAAACGGTTCTCTCTTTGTGCCGCCGGCGTTGAACAACAATACCGTTCAGAGGGTGCTTTCGCCCGGGGGAATGCTGCGCGTGTCGGCTTCCAGCCTGTTCGGATTCAGGCAGGATATAACCCAGGTGGGGTGGCTGCAGGTGGAAGGGAGCGATGTCGGATTGACCGGTTACGTCGGCTATGGCACGCGCTCGACTCCAACCCGCGCCATTGTTGCGGCGCAGCAAGTCCCGGTGGCGCGGGCGGTATTTTCTCACCAGGCGGAGGCGGCAGGGTTCTTCACGGGTCTGGCCATCCTGAACGCCAGCACGTTTACGGCTAACGTGGAAGTTTATTCCCTTAATGTAGATGGCTCACTGCGTGGGCTCACCAAGAAAGCTTTCAAGCCGAATCAGCGCGAGAGCAAATTGCTGCACGAATGGATTCCGGCCGCCAACGGTGCTGCGGGCGGATATATCCTGGTTCGATCCGACGTACCGATCATCGCAACAGAGCTTTTCGGCACGGTGCAACTGACGGCGCTGGCAAACGTCCCTCCGCAGCCGATTGATAACGATCTGAATCCTGCAGCCGGCTTGCCCACACTGAAGATCTCCCCTTCCCTTGCTGTGCTGGAAACCAAAAGCTCGCAGCAGTTCCAGGCACAGGGAATATCGGGCTCGACCTGGTCGCTCGATTCGGCTGATCCCAGCGACACGGTAGGGTCAGTTAATAGCAGCACCGGTCTTTATAATGCGCCTCAGAGTCCTCCGAAATCGCGTACCGTTACGCTGCTGGCAAAAGCACCCGACGGAAGCCAGACGGCCGGAGCGACCGTGGACATTGTCGAGAGAAAGACGCTGGCCAGTGGTCTTTCCGTGGTGCGGGCGGTGGCGTATCTGGCAGGAAGCAAGCGCCTCTTTCTGGCCGAACAACAGGCGCTCGGAAAGGACGTCACTTCGGGTGGTCCAACGAAAATCTCGGAGTTGAAGGGCGCAAGCACACAACCATTGATAACGATCAACGATACAGTGGAGAAGATGCTTCCCTTTACCACCAGCGGAGGCAAAGAGATTTTGCTGCTGGCAGGATTTGATTCCGGTTCCATCTATCGCTTCGACCCGGCTTCCCCACAGCAGGCTCCGGTTGCGGTCGTGACCGGATTGGCGCAGCCCACCTCAATGGCATTTGCCGATACCGGAGATCTTGTAGTCGCCGAACAGGGAAGTAACACCATCACGTTCATTCCACGCGCGAAATTTGATTCCGCGAAGGCCGATTTGGTCGGTACTGGAAGGAGCCGCCGGATCAGCGCCGCCGGGCCTCAAGGCGTTGCCGTCGACAGTTGTACAGGCGAAGTGTTTTATACCGACGCACAGGGAAACCTGATCGGAGATCTTGAGGGTTTAAGCCGCACTCTATTCACCAGCCCCGGCCTGGGGGAGATTCTAGCTATGCACCGCGGCGGCACCCGATGCCCTTCCGGTCTCACTCTTTTTGTGGTGGACTCGGCGGGCAACCAGATCTTGAGAGTCGACATTGGTTCCGGACAACCGCCGGTTGTTTTCCTTCCTCGTCTGAACGGGCCGACCGACATCACATTCCTTCCTCAAGGGAATCCTTTTGCCAGCGACGGCAGCCAGTCGGGGATCGTGACTTCGGATCGCACATCGATCGTCCATACCGAAGTAGCGAAGCTCTATACGCAACAATCGGATCCCATCGTTCCTCCGGTAGACCAGAGGACGGTGACGATTTCGGGCAGCGGAAGTTTTAGCCAAACCAGCACTCCCAATCAGATCGAATCCGTGGCGGTGAACCTCACTTTTACGGGAATAAAATTTGTAAGTCCCAGCGACCTGCAATCTAGAGTTGCCGTCTCGTTCGGCGCCGTTACCGGGACTCTCACAGGATCAGGGCCGGGAGGAAGTGGTGTTCCCGGTACCGTTACGGTCAATGGCAAGAAGACGCTGGCCTACATCGTGCCGGCAAATCCGGCAGCAGGAACGCCTGCCCTGGCGTATCTGTTCACTAACTACAACGCCACGGATTTCTTCGCAGATCTTCCCATCGTGTACGTAGCCCTGAGCGGCGCTGATTATAAGACGGTCGACTACATTGCATTCATCGGTGGCACATTTCCGGATCAGGTCGTCATCGGTATCTTCGTCCGAAAGGGGGGCTCTTTAGACCGCGACAACACCGTAGCTAGCTCTTCATCGAACTTTAAGGTGAATATTTTCTAGCATACAGCCAATCGCCCACCTGCCAGGCGGCCAACGCGGCGAGGGCGCCTGCGATCAAATCAATCAGATAATGCTGGTTGAGGACGACGCATGAAATCCACATGGTGGCGATGTAAATCCAGATGGCGGCTTGCGTGCTTAGATTGCCATTCCGGCGGGCCAACAGCAGAAGCAACACTGGGTAAGCGCCATGAAGAGATGGGATGGCGGCAAACCAGTCCGGCGCTGTCTTGATCGTTTCCTGAATCAGTTTGCCGTCCATGCCGCCGGATACTTGTGTCTTGGATACCAGCTCTGCAGAAGGTTGGACCATTCCCCAGATAGTCACCCACCAGGGAGGAGCCACGGGTACTAGAAGATAAGTGATCAATCCCATGGCATTTAGCGCGGTGAAAGCATACAGATGGCGCACAAATCGCTGCCTGAACGACTGGCGCGACCATCCGAGAATCCACCAGCAAAGCATCAGTGAAGGGACGGTGAATATCTGAGACAGATAAACGATCTGAGCGCTCCATTTCAGTGTCGAGCCCATCAATGTGCCCGATCGCGCGGCGAGCCATTGGCGCGCGGAATGTGGAGGAATGGATCCGCCGCTGATCCAGCCAAACATTGTTTTCTCCAGCGCGTAAGGCCATTCCACGGCGACGCGGCCTAAAAGAAACCATTGCAGCAATCGCAACCGGTCATATCCAACCCAAAACAGGAACAAGGGAAGCCAGTCGAAAAAGAAACAGCGGCCTCGCTCCCCTGACAGAAACGCGGCCGGTATCGCTAGCAGAGTGAACCAGTGATAGGTGTGAAGAGTATGTGTGGCAGCGTTCAAGGCCAGCAAAGCACAGACAAAAACCGTAACTGTGATTTGCCAGGGGCGAATTTTGGCCTTTATCTGCATTCCCCAAATCGTGCCAATGAAAACACGAGGTGCGCAACCCAGCCGGGCCGCAATCAAAACTGGCACGAAAGCACGATGGCACGAATAGTTCTCTGATCAACTTCGCGTCATTGTACCTTCGTGGCGAACTAATCAATCTTGCTAAAAAAACGATTTTTTCACAGATTCTCTAAGAGGGGGCTATGGTCCGGCGTTTTTTATCCGGCTCGCATTTCCCTGCTTGCAAATGTTGTCTCCGGTAGCTAACATCGTCGCCAGTTTTCTCCCCGTCTTACCTTAAAACAGGAGGAGGGTTACACCCTATGGCAAAAACACTGGCTTGGGTATTCGGAATTGTGTTTCTTTTGATCGGCATCCTCGGTTTCTATTCACGAGACAACATGCTGCTGGGAATTTTCATGATCAGCAAGCGGCACAACGCGGTCCATCTGGGCTCGGGGGTGCTTGCTTTGCTTGCGGCAGTGGGCGGTGAGAATGCGGCGCGCCTTTATTTCAAGGTCTTTGGGATCGTCTACTTGCTGGTCGCCATTGCCGGATTTGCCGCGCACAGAGTACCGGTCCTGGGAATTCCGCTGAATACCGCCGATGACGTCCTCCATTTGGTCATCGCGGCAGTTTCTCTATACGCCGGTTTTGCCGGCAGCAAAGAGCCGGCAACGGCGTAAGTCCGTTATCAAGCTGGCAGGTTAGAAAACCAGGTCAGCGGGTCACAGTAAGGTCAACAGGTCAGCAGGTCCACAGATCTGCAATGAGCACGGTTTTGCACCTTAAGCAGTGCCCGGTGCTCAACGCGGAGTGGCCAGGCCGGAGCTGACTTGTTGACTGAAGACCTTTTGACTTTCATTGTCTTATCGAGTATCGACCCGCAACCTGTGTTCCCGAGACTGGTCGGAGGATTAAGGTTCTGTCGCAGAATATAGCTTCGGGTTAGCCAATTTTGTAGGGGCTGAAGTTTTTGGCCTCGGTATGGAAGTCGAAAAGCAAATCGGCCCCTTTCCCATCTCTACGACTGCCTACTAGCGCACTGAAACACTTGATTCTGTACTGGTAGAACCGGCTTGCTGGGTCGTCTCTCGAACATCTTTCAGCACTTGAGACGCGGCATGCCGCGTCAGAGCTCAGACGCGACATGTCGCGTCTCTACCGTATCGTTCAAATATTACACTGCACCAGCGCAACGCCTGAGGTTGTGATTTGGCGGGATGACTGCTAAGCTTGGCTCAGTCGGGATTTGATATGGAAAATGGTACGCCCTCACGGGTCAAATTTACCTACCAAGATTATCTGCTCTTTCCCGATGACGGGAAACGTCACGAGCTCATCGACGGAGAACACTTCGTGACTCCTTCGCCAATCATCAAGCACCAGAGAATTTCCATAACACTTTCGACTGCTCTAAAAGTTTTCTTGAAATATAACGGGTTGGGTGAGGTATTTGCCGCTCCCTGCGATGTGGTTCTGTCCGAGGTGGACGTTGTCGAGCCTGATCTTCTCGTCGTGCTAGCAAGTCACGCGTCCATTATTACAGAGAAAAATATCCAAGGGGCGCCGGACCTGGTCATCGAGATCCTCTCGGAAGGGACGCGCAAAACGGACGAAGTGATAAAGCGCAAACTCTACGAACGGTTTGGTGTCGGTGAATATTGGATTGTAGATCCGGAACTGGAGACGATAAAGATTTACCGCCTGACCGACAAGCGGTTTGCCCGCCAGGCAGAACTTTCGCGCGAAGCCGGCGATGCGCTTTCAACCCCTCTGCTTCCCGGCCTGCAGATTCCTCTCTCGGAGATATTCCGGTAAAAGACGGGTGACAGAGTGACGGTTATCTGCCGCGACCGCGGCGCCCGCTACATTAGCAGGATGCTTAAAAACTCACCGCGAAGGCGCGAAGAACGCGAACGCTGTATGTTGACCCGGAACCTTGGCATTTCCGTCGCGCAGTCATCCATTTATGGAGCACCGACTATATCGAACGTATGCTCTTCATTTAATTCCCTTCGCGTTCTTCGCGCCTTCGCGGTGAGCTTTTCAGCATCCGGACTGGAAAAGCTGCTCTTGAGCGTGATCCTTCAAAAAATCCATTGAATTGCGCTCCCGCAAGGATTACGTTGGACCGTTCACATAAATTAATTTTTGCATTGATCTCTCCGCCAAGGTGGGGATTCCGGAGGTTGAAGATGGCCAGAGTGACCGCGAGCCGACCGAAGCGTTCTAAGTCTGATATTCAGAAAGAGTTCTCGAAGACCATCGAGGAACAGGCCCAGGAAAAGGAGGCCACGAGCCCAAAAGCGCAAGAGCTCTCCAAGCTCAGAGAAATGGAGACCCGCCAGGCTGTAGAGCAGATCTCCGTCGAGGGCGTGGTGCAGAAAATCTCAAGCTTGGGCCTTGAGATTTCAAAATCGCTGGGTGAACTTTCCGAAAAGCTTGTCCAGGAGGTTGAACGGCTGACCAGCGTCCGCGAGGCGGTTCAGTTGGAAACAAAGGAGCTGGAACGGCTGCACAAGATCGACATCGCTGCCACAGCGCTGGACCAGCTTATCCAGGATTACCAGGCGCAAAAGGAAAAGCTTGCGGCCGAGATGTCAAGCCAGCGTGCTGGTTGGGCTGAAGAAGAACGCGAGCGCGCCCAGGAACAAAAGGAGTACGACGACAATCTCAGAAAGCAGCGACAGCGGGAAATAGAAGACTACGAGTACAAAAAATCTCTTGAGCGCAAAAAGGCCCAGGATAACTACGAAGAGGAAATGAGACTGCTGGAGAAGAGTAACAAAGAAAAGCAGGAAACGCTTGAGAAGGAGTGGCAGCTGCGGGAAGCTTCCCTTAGGGAGAAAGAGGAGGACTTGGCGCGCCTCACCAAGGAAGTCGAAGGATTTCCGGCCAAGCTCAAAACGGAGATCGACAGAGCCGCCGCTCAGGCCGTGAAATCAACGGAGCAGAGATTTGAACAACAAACGATTCTCTTGAGGAAAGACGCTGAGGCCGAAAAACGCCTTTCTGAGTTGCAGATCAAGTCACTCCAGGAGGTCGTGACCCGACAGTCCGCTGAAATCGAGATCCTCCGTGGGCAGTTTGAAGAAGCGAAAAGACAAGTTCAAGACATCGCGGTCAAAGCCATTGAGGGAGCTTCAGGATCCAAAGCCCTCAGTCACGTCAACCAGATCGCCATGGAACAGGCCAAGACACGGCTACCTCAGAGTTAGGTCGGAGGACTTGGGCAAACGGCAGCCAGAAAAAACCAGCCACAGCGATGAACTCTGGTTGAGCGTGCCAAGGGAACCTAGAGCGGATCGTCGAGGGTTCGGATTTGAAGCTGCGGGAAGCGGGCAAAGTCCCGGTCGTGGGTCAGCAGATGAGAAACTCCGTGCTCAAGACAGACCGCGGCAATTTGGGCGTCGAAAGCCAGGTTGCCGCGCGCGTCGGCCGATCGAAGCTCGCGCAACAGAATCGCCGGATAACGCGCCCCTGGTGAAAGGAGGCGCAGCATAGGGCTTTCCAGAAGGCCGTCAAGAGCCTGTACCGCCTGGTTCAGCGTTGAAGGTGAGTCCAAGAGACGAGGGTGCGTTACCACGCGCACAAATTCGCCCAAGCAGAAGACCGGCAATCCCCACGGCCCGTCTCCCTGAGCTAGATCGGTGACGCGGCGCAGCGCTTTTTCATGCCAGGGAGAATGCCGTATGTGGGCAAAGACCAGAATGTTGGTATCCAGAGCGATCATTCTCGTCCCTCCATACGCTCATAAAGTGCGTCCCGGTCGGTGAGATCCACACCCGGCTGAAGTTTCCCCTTTACTGTGACCCAGCGCAGCCTGAAAGGTCTTTTCCCCTTTTTATTACGGTATAGATTCTCCCGAAGCGCTTCTTCGATCACCTCGGTAATTGTTCGGCCGGCTTCTGCAGCCCGGCGCTTGACACTTTTCATCAGCTCGTCGTCGATGTTCAATGTGGTCCTCATGCATAAAAGCATATGCTTCGGACATATATCTGTCGAGTGGATTCAGCGCGTTATCAAAGACCCACTCAAGGAGCTTTAAGCCACGAGCGAAAAATGATGAAACTGACGGTACAAGGGTTATTATGGGCGATCATTCTCGTCCTTCCATGCGCTCATAAAGTGGGTCTGGTCCGTTAGAACTACACCCGATTTCCGATCACTTTTCCATCGCCGAATAAAGCATTGAATTAAACACCAGTTTGTAGGTGCTATAGCTTTGACCTCGGTATTGAGGGCGAAATGCGAACAGCACCAGATGTCCCTTTCCCAAATCAACGGCGACTGCGGCAAAGCGATTGGCCAGCTTTTCTTCGCCCAGCAGCCAGCCGCTGGCAAGTAGTCCGGAGGACGGATATTGGATCAGAGGATGAATGTCTGGGGATTTCGCCAGCTCGAATGCGGGAGATCCTTCAAACCAGATGTGCGCTTTGCGGCGCATTCCCACTGTCACGGGATTGTCCGCCATCACTTCGGCGTTCAGAATTGAGCCTGGACCGTACAGCTGGCGGGCCGGAACTCCCTGCGTTACGTCCCTTACGCCGACGTTCCACCGCAGCGGCAATTTGGAAGCGTCGTTAAAGGCGATCAAGGTACCGCCATTTTCCGCAAACATCTTTAAGTTCCCTAGGCCTTCCTCTCCGATTCCTCCCGTGTATTGCTCAGGCATCGTCCCCCTGGAGTGACCCTCAACGATGGATTGCGGGCTCTGGCTGGGCAGGATGATCGCATCCAAGCGGCTGTTTAAATCGCCTTTGCGGATGTCGCTGTCGTGCAGCGTTTCATAAGGAATTCCAAACTGGTCGAAGATCCAGCGAGTCCACCCCTCATCCATTGAAGGAACGTAGCTCTGATAAAGCCCGACACGAGGCAAGTGTAACGCGACCGGCGACGCCGGCGCCTGGTCCATGCCTGTAAAATCGACTCCCAGCTCGCGGCTCAGTTTCTCTACCTCTAAAGCGAGCGCTTGTGCGTTGCTGGCTGGTTGCCGCCTTGCCTCGGAAACGAAAGCCGCTCCTCTGGGCGCTCGGTCGCTGTTTCCGCTTACCAATGCTACCGGGTAGCCAAGGTCCATCAGCCGATATAAAGCCACCGTATCGTTGTTGGTCCGCCGCTTGATCAGGAACCCTGACTGCGCGCCGGCGTTTTCGACTTTGCCGGCTTTGAGAGCGACCCGATCAACCGGTGCTCCGGAATATTTAAAGGGAACCCGGATAGCGACAGTTTCTACGCCCATCAGATAGGGGAGCGTCTGCGCTGTTACATCGTACGGGCGTTTTGGAGGCCCGCCAGGGTATTCGCGCAAGTCGGGATAATTTTGGCGTTCCAGTAGAGTCTTTGCCCAGCTCCCGTAAGGCTGCGACATCGGAATAATGTAGCTTCCAGCCGGATAGGAGACGCCGCCGGCAGTGAATGAAGAAGTTGCCCGCTCCATCTCCACCATTCCAAAGCGCAACGTGTTGAGCATGTGTACCGCGCTGGCCGGATCGCTCTGACCTGAAGGTACAACGAAAGCAAACGGATCTTTCTTGGGAGCGACGGCTTTCTTAGCTACCAGATAAAAATTGCGCAGGAATCGCTCCCGATCGTTGGCCATCGTGTGAAGCAGCGATTGGAATGCGATCAGCTGGTAATCGACAATGTCGCGCAGGTGCCATTCACCGCCGGGCCAAGGCTCCGGAAAATTCCAGCTGGAATGCTTTGGATCGTAGCCGCGCCCCTCCAACGAGAGCTGTTCAAATGGGATCGTCACCGGAGTGGCGATGCGTACGCTGGCCGATTCGGTGAGAATGCGAAATCCACCGTGATAGTTCTGGTAGTGGCGGCCGGGAGTCCACAGATCATACATTGCGTTCATCACCACGCCTTTTTTCCCGGCGGCGGTCAGGTCACTGGCCATCGAAGCCCCCACATAGATTGACTCCTGCTGCAGTATGGGATCGATATTCGGATCGATCGGGTCAAGCCAGGGCGGAACGAAGATGCGCGCGCCCCTTGCATCCATCTGGTGGACATCATAGACAACCTGAGGGTGCCACACGTTGTGGAGCTTGCTGACCGTATGCCGCGTTTCCACCTGCGTGAACATGTACCAGTCCCGGTTGTTATCGTGACCTGTATAGTGATGATACAAGTAAGGCGGGCTGGTCCCTTCATAGGGCGTACCCAGCGTCTTGTTGTACCAGTCCACCACCATCTCTTGCCCATCGGGATTCAGCGAAGGGACCAGCAGCGTGATCACGTTTTTCAAAATCAGAAGCGTCTTGGGATCATTCCCGGTGGCCATGTCATAGGCGAACTCCATGGCCGTTTGTGCGCTGGCCACTTCCGTCGAGTGGATATTGCACGTCACCAGCGCTATCGCCTTCGCGTCCTTTATGATCCCTTCGGCTTCTGCATCGCCCAAGGCGCGAGGGTCGGCAAGCTTCTGGTTGTTTTGCCGAAATTTTTCGAGTTTCTTCAGATTCTCGGGAGCGGAAATGAAGGCGACAATGAAAGGCCTGCCGTCGGTGGTCTTGCCTAGCTCCTGAACCTTCATCCGATCCGACTCTGCGTTGAGTTTCTGAAAATACTGCACGATCTTCGGCCAAGCCGCCAGTTTCTGATCGGCTCCCACGCGAAAACCCAGGAATTTCTCAGGCGATGTGACGACCGTGTCCCGCGGTGTCGATGCATCGACCGGCCACCGAAGGGGCCAGGTTGCAAGAGTACTGGCTAGCGACAGGGCAACAAACAAATTCTTGCTGAGCCGGTTCATAGGTCCTCGATTTTGGGTTATTACAAGAAACTGGAGTTAAAATTTAACCCGAAGACGCAAGGTTGGCGAAGTGGAAAAAAGATATGACCTGACCTTTCGATGCAGTGAAAATCCGATACTAAATTACGGGGACCTGGGAACAACTGAGGCACAACTACAACAAAGCGGAGCGAAGCCGCCCTGGAGTTTCTACATTTTCTCGGCTTGAAAGCCGGACCAGCCCGGCCGCTTTTTGGCTGGGCGGAAGAATAAAGCCCAGGGCGGAGCTTGCGGAGCCCTGGGACTGCCGACCATTTTCCCACGTCATGAGCCCGGCCCGTTTTTTGGGGCGGGCGACAGAATACCGGTAGCTCTAATCCTCGCCCTTGCGCATTACCTTCAATAGCTTGGCCCATTCTTCAGCAAAGCTCATCTTGCGGTGATGCTCCTCCTGATTGGCAAGATATCGTCGCGTGCGCTCAACTTGAGAAGGACTCACGCTAACTGCCCCATATCCTTCCTGCCACCCAAAATGGGGACAAATCTCTTCCATTCAAGTTGAGGAGTTCGACTTCAATTTCCCGATGACAAATTTGCGAAAAAACTCTGCCGCCCGCCCCAAAAGCTGGGCCGGGCTGGTTGGCGTGGAGATGATTGGCTGTCCCAGGGCTACGCAAGCTCCGCCCTGGGCTTTATTCTGCCGCCCGCCCCCAAAAACGGGGCCAGGCTGACAAACCCAAAACTCAAACTCCGGCTTCAAAAAGGCGCTTACTAACACAAAGCCTTCGGGGTAACATCTATTTGACAGTGAAAAGAATTGTTTATACCGGAGAACTCCCCGCTATTGAGGCGCGGTTCCTTGCAGCTCTAAAGTCCAACACAAAAGAGAAACCATTTGGCTCTCACGTGGTCCTGTGCACCAGTCATCTATTGGGGGCTTACTTGCGCCGCCAGGCCGCCAGCAGCGGCATCCCTCTCTTCAATGTTCGCTTTTACACCTTCGATACACTGGCCGCAGAACTGCTGCCGCTGGACTATCAGAAGAAGAAATTAATCAGCCCGCTGGGCGAACTGTCCTTGCTTCGAAAAATCGTCCGCACAAATCCCGGATACTTTGCGCCGGTTCAGGACAAAGACGGTTTTTGGTTTGCCCTCTTGGGAGCGGTCCGGGACCTGATTGATGGGGGCATAGAATTCATTCCCGACGGTCTGCAGAAGACACCAAAGATAAAGGATGTTGCGCGCATCCTCCAATCATATCGGGAGGCCGTCGAGCCCTTCATTTCGCGCTCCGGCGCGCTTGAACTTGCCACACAAAATGTGGGCCAACTCGAGGGCATTCTGGAAACCGACTCACTTACCACTTACGGATTCTATGACTTTACTTTTCTTCAAAAGCAATTCCTGCGGGCTGCGGCGGCCAAACTGAATGTCACGGCGTTTCTTCCCTATCGGTCCGGAACGGGATATTGCTTTGCCGAGCCGACGCTGGCGTTTTTTCGACAGGCCGGATTTGAGGTCGCGTCGGAGTGCGAGGAGGCTGCTTGCGCGGCCCAACTCCTAGAGAACGATCTGCAGCGCCTTCAGGCCCGGATATTCCAGACTGTAATGCCAGCCGGCGGCAGTCCGCCAAAGTCGAAGGCCGACCGATCGGCCGCTGTTGTAGGCCCCACCGGCAAGAGCTATTCGAAGAAGGCAACGTCATCGGACAGGAGCCAATTGAGTCTGTTTGACATGGCAGCGAACTTTGCAACCGAAAGTGCAAGGTTGGCCTCCGACACCCGACACCCGACACCTGACACCCAACACCTGAAGCCCGAAACCCGAGACTCGAGACTTCCGGACGGCACCGTCGGCATCATTTCCACCGCCGACGAGTCTGCAGAAGTCATCGAGATCTGCCGCGCGATTCAACTTGAAGTGGAACGGGGAGTTGATTTTTCCGAAATCGCCGTTCTAGTGCGCAACTCCGAAGTTTATTTGCCGTTGATCATAGACATTTTTGACGCCAATGAGGTTCCCTATTATTTGCAGGCCGGAATTCCGCTCGCGGCGGCGCATTTGACCAAGTCGCTGCTGCTCTTCCTTGAACTCCTAAGCACAAATTTCCCGCGCTCGCAGGTAATCGAGTTTGCCAACTTCGCTCCCTTGCGCTGGAAGGCGCTGTTTCCAAAACCAGAGCCGATGCCGCAATCACCCGTGCCCGATACACAAAGCGTTCCAGGATTTCACATTTCGCCAGCAGCGTGGGATCGGCTGAGCGCGAAAGCGGGCATAGGCTCAGGGATTGAAAGCTGGCTGAAAAGGCTTTCCGCGCTGGCGCAGGAGCTCAAAAGAGAATTGGCCCTGGCAGAAAGTTCGGCTGAAGATTCTGAATCGGAGAAGAATCGCAGTGCTGTTTATTGCAGGCTGCAGATTTCCCAGGCGGAAGCTCTGTTGGACTTCGTCCGTGCGCTCGAACGGTGGAAGCAGATGTTTGGCAGATGCCAGTCGTGGGCGTCGTTTGCAGCACTGACGGCAGAGGCCCTCGAAAACCTCTTTATCCCTGACGGAGCAGGGCAGCAGTTACGCGACGTCATCCACTCAGTCGCTACGCTGGATCAAGTAAGCCCTGACACCGACCTGGAAGGTTGGATCGCCGCGCTGCGCGTGACCTTGGAAAGCGATCAAATGTCGGCCGGCCGATTTCAGGACGGTAAGGTGAGCGTGCTGACTGTCATGGGAGCTCGGGGAATCCGCCATCGTATCGTTTTTGTCCCCGGCATGACCGAAAGGGGATTTCCGTGGACGGCGCGGCAGGATCCCATTCTGCTGGACCGGGAGCGGAAGGAAATAAACGAAGCAACGGGGGGCGGATTGCCGCTGAAGTCGCTGCACTCCAAAGAAGAGCTACTGCTGTTTCAACTATGCCTCAGCGCCGCGCGTGAAAGGATCATGTTCACTTTTCCGCGCCTGGATGCGCAGACAGGACGCCAAAGGCTGCTATCCCACTATCTGGTACGTGTGGCCGAGGCGTTGACTGGAACCTCGCATGATTATCAGACGACCGAGGCGTTGCCGCACCGGCGGAAGGTTCCGCTGTCGCGGCTCGGGCCTGAAGACCCGATTCACTCTCTGACGGAAAATGAATTCGCGCTGTCGTTTCTTAGCAGGGAGCGGCGTGTTCCGGCGTCGCTTTACCATTCTCGGCTGCGGCGGTCGCTGGTTGCTTATCAGGCCCGCTGGAGCCGAGCTTTTACGGGCTACGATGGCTTTCTGAGATCTGCCGATCTGCAAAGCTTGATTGAACATTGGGTGGAACAGGAGTACTTCTCGCCCTCTCGTCTGGAGACATTTGCTGCCTGTCCCTACAGATTTTACCTCCAGAAGCTGATGCACTTGCAGGCAATCCAGGAGCCGGAAACCATCCAGCAAATCTCAGCGCTCGATAAGGGATCTCTGGTGCACGGAATACTGGACACCTTCATGCGCAGGGCTGGGAAAGAAGGATACTTCCCTCTGGCGCCGGACTCGGCGGCGCAATTGCACCAGATGCTCGAAGAGATTGCTCAGGAATCTTTTCAAGTAGTGCAGGAAAAGGGAATCACGGGATACCCACTGCTATGGGAACTGCATGCAGCGCAGATTCTGAACGACCTGCACACCTTCCTTCAAAAGGAAATCGAAGCAAAGAGCGAATTCATTCCTGATCGCTTCGAGGTGAGCTTCGGTAAGGGAACCGGCCATCCAGTTCAGATAGAACTCCCCGACGGAAGCGAGCTGAAACTGTCCGGGCGTATTGACCGCATCGATTCGAATCGCTCGCGCACGGCAATACGCGTGGTCGATTACAAGACAGGAAAATTTAGGATCAATGAGCAGACAGTGTTTGAAGGCGGGAAAAAACTGCAGCTTTCCCTGTATCTGCTTGCCGCGGCCAGGCTGTACGGATTGAGCAACCTGGAGGAAAGCATGGCGCAGTATTACTTTGTCTCATCGGCTGGCAGGTTTAGCGCACATCCGTTTACAGGAGCGCAGTGGAAGGAAAAGAGAGAACGGCTGGCGCGCCTTCTTCAACTCATCCAAACCGCGATGCGCCACGGTTTGTTTCCAGCCACTCCTGGAGAAGAGAAGCACCACTGCAAGATCTGCGATTTCCAGATGATCTGCGAGAAAGCCGTCGATCGCATTTACAACCTGAAATCGGATGCGCCCGAGCTGGAATTTCAGCGGTTGCTGAGGGAATTTCAATGACGCTCGATCAGAAAGTGCGAGAGCGAATTGTACAGGAATTTGGCGTCTCATTGTGCGTAGAAGCCAGCGCGGGAACCGGCAAGACTACGCTCATGGTCGACCGGGTGGTAAACCAGGTGTTGTCAGGCCTACCTCTATCTCAAATCGTCGCCATTACGTTTACTGAGAAGGGCGCGGGGGAACTGAAGCAGCGGATACGCCAGGCTTTGGAGAAGAAAAGGTCGGAGATGCCGAGCTGCTTCGACATGTTGACACAAGCTCTCAGCGAACTAGACAACGCGCAGATTTCCACTATTCATGGATTCACTGCGTCGATGCTGCGAGAACGGCCCGTGGAAGCCCGCATTGATCCGAATTTTACGCAGCTGGATGAGTTGGGTTCAGGGCTGCTTGTGGATCAAGTTTGGGAACAGTGGCTGGACAGGATTCTCGCTTCCAACAACGATACCATGAAGCTGGCTCTTGTCCTGGGTCTGGAACTGGAACAAATGCGGGTGCTCTTCGGCGAATTATATCAGCGTCGTGAACATGCGGATTTACTGCCGCAAGCTTCGTTTTCGGTGGCTCAGGCGGCCGCCGAGACGCGGAGGATCGTTAGAGAAGTAATTCCCTATATGCAATTTTGCAGGAACCCCGAGACAGACAGCGGGTTTAAACAATGGACTAAAGTGCTGGAATCTTTCAATGGCGCGGCGCTGGACAATTCCTTGGGGCTGATTAAGTTCCTCAGGGAACTAAAGCTGAACAGGAACGCCGGAAATAAGAACTACTGGCGGCCCGACTACGGCGACAAACAAAAGAGAAAGACATTCGAACTGTACGCGGTGCGCAGCCGATTCTTTGGCTCAATCCTTGCCGATCTGCTTCTGTTGCTGAAGTCAGGAATCGCGCATGTGGAGCAGGAAAAAAGCAAACGCAATGTCCTCGACTTCGACGATCTGTTGCTGAAGACACGCGATCTGCTGCAGAGAGACAAAGCGACACGGCAGTACTTTCAGGGCCAGTTCCGATCGATCATCGTGGATGAGTTTCAGGATACCGACCCGCTGCAAGTGGAGATCGTCTTCTTTCTTTGCGAGCAGGGCGCGAAAGCCAGTCACTGGACTGAAGTGAAGCTCCAGCCGGGAAAACTTTGCATCGTGGGTGACCCCAAGCAGTCGATCTATCGCTTCCGCCGCGCCGATATTGAGACTTACATGGCGGCGCAGGAGAGCATCGCCAAGCAGGGTGAAGTCTTGCCGATCCGGGAGAATTTCCGATCTGCCAAATCGCTGGTCGACTGGGTAAACAGCGCCTTTTCAACTCTGATTGTCCGTGAGGAAAACTATCAGCCCGCTTACCAGGAGCTGGTCACGTCGGAACCTCTAGAGGGAACAATTCCCAGGGTGACTGCGCTTTACAATGCCGTTTCACCGGCCAGCGCCCACGAATCGCGCCAGATGGAAGCAGGCGCGCTTGTGTCGGTTCTGCGCCGCATTCGGGATGAAAACTGGGAAATCAAAAAGAAAGGCGGTGGTTTTCGAAAGCCGGAATGGCGGGACATTGCGATTCTGTTTCGTTCGCTTACTACATCCCATCTCTACGAGGGCGCCTTGCGTGCCGCCGATATCCCCTATCGTCTCGACGGCGGGAAACAGTTCTTCACCCGCCAGGAAATACACGCGTTGGCTGCCTGCCTGAAAGCCATTGATGATCCGGCTGACCAGATCGCGCTGGTGGCCGCGCTTCGCTCTCTTTTCTTCGGATTTTCCGACGAGGAACTGTTCCGGCTGCGGCAGGCGACGGGCTCGCTCTCTTATTTCAAAACTTCACAAAGTGAAAGACACGACGAAGTGGCTCTGGGCGCATTCGAGATCGATCCGGAGATGGCGCATGCTTTGATGCTGTTGCGGAGTTTGCATGAGGAGAGGAATCGGGTTTCGTTTGCTTACACCTTGGAGCACCTTTACCGGGAAACCCATGCCCTGGAAAAACACTTGCTCATTCGGTTCGGACAGCAGGCCGTAGCCAACCTGCAGAAAGCCGTGGTCCGGGCGAGAGCTTTTGAGCAGGTGGGACCTACCACGTTTCGCCGCTTTGTGAAATGGCTTCATCAATTGGAAGAACGGGGGCAGCAGGAACCAGAATCGACGCTAGTGGAAACTGACGATGACGCGGTAGAACTGCTTTCCATTCATAAAGCGAAAGGATTGGAATTCCCCATTGTGATTCTGGCTAATTTGAGCGCGCAGGCGGGCGACGGTTTCGCCGCAGTGCTCAGCCGGGGCGCGGGCAGTTTGGAATTCCATATCAGGACCGACGACGAACTGAATTTGAATACCGAGGGTTTTGAGATCGCCAAAGAAGCCGAGCGCCGGCGGCTCGACGCAGAGGACATCCGCCTGCTTTACGTGGGAGCGACGCGCGCGCGGGATTACCTTCTTATTTCAAACTTTGATTATGGAAAAACGCCTCATGGCCTGTTAGAGCACCTCCGCCGGGTACTTCCTCCAGTCTCAAAGATCCCGGAAGATCAGATTGAAACGGTGTCTCATGGAGTACGTTTATGGAAGGTGCCGCCCGCCGCCCTGCCACATGATCCAGAAACGTCAACGCGGGTAGAAATCGGACCAGAATCGGCGTCCCCCTGGGAGGAGAACCTCCAACGATGGCACAAATTGCGGGCGGAGTCTTTCCAGAGGGCGCAAATTTCCTGGTCTCCGCAAACAGCCAGCGCCGCAAAACTGCCGCCGATCGCTGAGGCCTCATTTGCATCTGCAAGGGTGACGGCGATGATTGAGGCTTCGGCGCTCGGTTCCGCGTTTCATCGAGTTTTATACAGAATTGCCCGAGAGGATCTCGATCAGCTTGTAAACTTGGATCGCGAGCCTGCGGGCGACGCTCGCTCAGAAGGGGCCGCGCACCAATCTAATATCAGCAAATATCTGAAGCCGTTGATCGAACAAACAGCACTTGAGTATGGCTTGCCCCACTGGGAAGAGTTGTTCAAGCTGATTTACCGACCATTCCCGCCCTCTTTGGCAGAGGAATTCCGCACTGCCCGTCAACTCCATCGTGAGGTGCCGTTCCTTTTGGACTTGGGGGAGGAGTTTGCACTTGCAGGCAAGAAGTTTCCTGCCATTTACGAAGGAGTCATCGATGTGCTGCTGGAAAAGCCAGATGGAACGCTCCTGATTGTCGATTACAAAACCGATCAGGTGGCAGCCTCGCAAGTGCCCGAGCGGAGGAAGCTATACCAGCAGCAGGCTCGCATCTACCGCGCGGCTGTTCAGCGGGTCACATCGAACCGTGTGAGCGATGTGTGGTTCTATTTTGTAAGGCCCGGAGTGATTTCCAGCGAATGACATGGGGACGGGACCCCTTAGTTTTGGGGACAGACCCCTTAATTCCGACTGTGATATGGGGACAGACCCCTTATTTCCTCCCTTCAAAGCCGTAGTTTTAGGGACAGACCCCTTATCTCCGAACACACTATCGTTGAATCCGGTTGGGGTCATTCGTAAATAAGGGGTCTGTCCCCAAAACTCCCAAAACTCGCCGATTCTTCGCGTAATCGTGAAATTCGTGGCTAGTTTATTAATTCGTCATTCGCCATTCGTCATTCGACATTCCCTAACGCCCTGCCTTCAAGAATTTCAGCAAATCCGCCATCTGCTGCCTGTCGATCTGCTTATCCAAATCCGCCGGCATGGCGGAAACCGTCGAGGCGTACATGCCTTTGATTTCCTTGCGCGCGATCACGTCTTCCTTACCGTCTTCATGTCGCAGGGTGATGGACGTCGGCGTGTCTGCGGCAATGATTCCTTCGGTTGTGCCTCCGCCGGCCAGTTCCACTACATACATTTCGTAATTCTGGGCAATCGATCGGCTGGGAATGATGATATCGGACAACAGTGCGTCCGGCGTCCGATTCCGCACCGTGGCAAGATCAGGGCCGAATTTGCCTCCAACTCCATTCAACTGGTGGCATTTGGCGCATACCCGGTCGAACAGCTGCTTGCCCCGGCTTACCTCTCCATTGATGTCAAGCGCCGCCTGATAGCGCTTCAAGATAGCTTCCCGTTCCCCGGGTTTTTCAGCGAGTAGAGCGCGCGCTGTGTCGCGAATCGCCGGGTCATCGTGCATCAGCAACCTGCGTTTGTCCCGAAATATCAGAGTCCAGATAGGCACCTCTCCACTGCGGATCGCACCTAATAGGAGCTTCGCGCGCCCGGGTTTTCCAGTCAACACATCTCCCGCCTCGGCTCTCACCTGTGGAGTCATCTCGCGCCACTTGCCAAGCAGAAATGTTGCAGTCTCGTCGCCGCCGGTCCGGCCAAGGGCGCGCACCGCGGCGGCCTGAACCTGTTCCGGCTCTCGCGCATCGACCAGATTCTTGAGCCAACCGATGTGCGGGCTTAAATCGGCGAGCATCAACAAGCGGATTGAATCTGACCTTAGATCCGCGTCGGCCTGCCGGTTGACCGCGGTCTTTGCGGCTTCCGCCAATCCATCCGAAGCCTGCCGATCAGACGGAAGCCCGACTACCTCCAGCAGTTCCAAGGTTGCGCGTCTCAGCGACACCGCTCCAGTTTGGAATGCCTTCAACAGCAGGTCCTGGCCGCTATTGAGTTGGGCAAATTCTTTTGTGCCGCTCACCGGTTGAGGCGATCTCCTTCGCGCTTGCCTCAGGCCGCGAGCCAGGCCCTGAATACTTGCGGCGCGCCACCACTCCGACCGGCTCGCTGACGGCGCAGCGGCCGTCTGAATCACTCCTTGAATCTCAGCGGGTTGCCTCCTGGCCCCAATCACCGAGGAGACGTTCCGAAAGAAGGCCGCGCGCCCGTTTTTTTCCGCTGCCTGTCCTTCATCTTGGTCTACTTCTTCACCGCCGACCGACGCGGGAGTCACGTGTCCCCTGCCACTGCTCCCGAGACGAGCCACTCCGGTCTTGAAGAGTTGGGGGGCACGATCCGACGACGCGCTCAGAGCGGCTATCTGCATCCACGGATCTTCGATCTCTGTGAAGAGCAGCTTCTCGTGCGCAGTGCGTGCCACGGACGAATCCAGGCCGCCCAGGGTACACAGAAGCTGGAATCGGACCTGGGCATCGGAGTCCTGTGTCATTTTCAAGAGCTTATCGACAAGGGATGGCGACGCGGCCAGACGCGGCTCGGCCAGCCTGATGGCGTTCTCGCGTACTCCGGGTTCCGCGTCAGCGAGTGCCTGCTCTATGAGCCGGGGGTCTAGCTTTCCCAACCCCTCCAGAGTCCACAGAGCGTGAACTCGTGCCACGGGCAACTTGGTTTCCTTGAAGAGTCTCACCAACGCTTCTATCGAACCCGCCCCTTGCCGATCGACCAGCAGCCGCTGGGCCGTGCGACGCCACCAGATGTTTGGATTTTCAAGCTGGCGGACAAGTTCCTCGTCGGAAGCCTTATCAAGGTGAATATTCCTCGGAAGATCTAATGTTGTAGAGACGCCCCGCTGGGGCGTCTCAATGGCAACAAGACCCCCGCCGGAGGGTCCGCTCCCTGACGGTCGCGGCTCGGTTTTTTCCTTGCCCGCAGGGGCCGCGCTGGACACTGATGAATCCGGCACAATGCGATAGATCCGGCCTCGGTCACTCCCTTTGTAGAGTTCCTTACCATGATGATGTTCGCTGGACATCCATTCCGGATGCTCGATGATCTGGCGATAGTAATCGAGCATGTAAATGGCTCCATCCGGCCCGATGTAGAAGTTGACCGGGCGGAACCAGCCGTCGGTGGAGGCTAGAAACTCAACGTCTTTACGGGCGCGGCTGGCGACAAACGTCGAACCTGATTTGGACCAGATGTCTTCATGAACCAGATTGTGCGCCGGCTCGGCAACCAGCGATATGCGCTCGTCTGCAGGAAGCAACCCGCCCAGGTAAAGAGTCAAGCTGCATGCAGAAGTGATCTGGCCGACCTCGGTGAGCATCTGGTGCTGCGGATTGTGAGTGATGGGGAAAACTTCGCAGGCTGCACCGTGATCGGAGATGTCCTGCATGGCGGAGGGGAGCAGCAGGTCCGGATTGCGTTTTAAATAACGAGCGGCGATTACTTCGTGACGCACGTGATCGGAATTGTTAAGCGTGAAGTGATGCCCCCACTCGTCGAAGGCGTGGCCGAACTGTGAGCTTCCCGACAGCGCCTCCAACTGATAGCGGTCCGGACGGAACCGGATGTTCCTTCCTACCCTGACGGGGGGAACATCAGCTCGGTCCGGGTAGTGGATGTCGCTGCCGCGGTCGCCGAACTTCTCCTTGAAAATAACGGCGGTCGCCGGAGGTTCATGAGCCAGATAAATCCAGTTGTCGAGTCCGTATACCGGACTGTTGACGGTGTGCTGCGGGTTAGTGAGAGGGAATCCGGTAAGCACAATACGCCGTATGTCGGCGCGGCCGTCTCCGTTGGTGTCCTCGAAATACCAGACGTTGGGAGCGTCGGTCACGAGAATCCCTTTCTTCCAGCGCATCACGCCGGTAGGAAGAACCAGGCCGTCGACGAAGACCGTACTGCGATCCGGGCGGCCATCGCCGTCGGTGTCCTCCAGTAATTTGACTCGGCCCGAGTGCGATTCTGTATCTAAGGGGTAACCCGGCATTTCCACCACAAAGATCCGGCCCTGCTCATCGAACTCCATGGCCACGGGGCTGGTGACCAGAGGTTCGGCGGCAAAAAGCTCGAGGCGAAAGCCGGGCTCGATTTTGAAGGTGCCCAGCGACTCCTTGGGATTGTAAGGCGGAGGGCCGGAGCTGCGGCAGCTGGCCAGAAGAATTAGCGCCAGAAGAGGAATGAGTGGAATGCCGAGTTTCGAATTTCGAATGTCGAATGAAGAACGGTAAAGTCCAAATCGCAGCAGTCGAGTCATAGGTGCAGTACCGGAAATAACTTGGAATTCGAGGCCCGAAATGGCCGCCATTGGGTAGGCACGCCCGTCAGGGCGGGAGATGAGAAAACGTAAAACCAGAGCGCCGAAGGAGCGACATTCAGAAGACATCCGCCAACATCGCAATTTCCAATGCCGCACCTTCGGCGCTATGCTCGTTATATGACCAATGATCCCGCCCTGACGGGCGGGCCTACCCAATCGCGGCCCTTCGGGCCTCACAGCCTCTCGGGCCTCATAGTCTCTGCGGCGTCGCCAACCTTGCTAGCCTCCGAGCATTACAAATCAATTTTTAAAAAAACCATAATGTCGGCCTGATGGCCCTTCGGGCAAGGCTGCTCGGCAGCTTCATCATTTGAAACTCGTCATTCGAAATTCCAGCACAGTATTCGGGCGAACCGTCACAAACAACGTTTTTCCGCCGCGCCGGAAATACTCGTCGCTCCATCGGTCCGTAATTCCAGCGCTTCGCTCAGAAATCGCTTTTCCCCCGGCTGCCACCTGAATCTTCCCTTTTTCAGGAACGGAAAACTCCAAGGTAACGCTGTTGTTGTAAATTCTGGAGTCCAACTCGTTGTAAACGGCAAAGCGCTCCGTCTTCGAACCGCTCGCGGCGGCTCGCTTCGGTTTTGCTTCGCTTTCAGCCTTCCAACTCGATTTTACCCTGCTGACAGTTGTCTTCTCGCGCACCGTTCGGTAAGCGTAGAGCGGCCCCATCGGTACATACCATACGTCAGGACGGCGACTAACATGGGCGAGGTGTTGCTCGTAAAAGCTATCGGGTCCATAGTCCAGCCACTGAGGATGGGAAAGGAAGCTGTAGATTCCACCTTCTTTATAGACTTGATCGAATTTTGTGTTGATTGTCGGGACATCAGTTCGTCCTGATTTTGCGATCCCTCCCATCTTTTGCACCACCTGAGTGTAGGCGGTGCTGTAGGGGTTTTCTGCGTACGTCTTCAGATCCGGAACCACATGCCCGTCATGTTCTTCATCCGGGTAGGTCCGGGCGGCCAGATAACCAGCCTGTGCCAGCCTCTGATGGATGAAATCAAACCGGGCGCAATTCCCGCACGGATAAGCCCAGGACCAGACGTAGGGCTGATCGGTGCTGGCGAGAATATCATCTCTGGAACCGGCAAGTTCATCCTCGCTGTAAGCCTGCCGGCAGAAGTCATCCGTATCGGGCCATTTGCATTGATGCGTGCGCGAGTGCGATCCGATTTCGTGCCCGTTTCTGATGGCCAGTCGCAGCCGCGGCCAGAGCGCCGAGATCGGCTCTCGGCGAGTGCTGACAAAGACAGTCGCTTTGATTCCGTACTTGTCCATGGCATCGATGCAATCGGGCACGTACTTGGAAGAGTCGTCGATGGTGTGGGTGACTACGGCGCGGGCGTGGTTGAGATATTTCGTCTTGCCGAGATAACCGATGCGCCCGGCGTTCTGCTTGTGTTCCAGATCGCTTTGCGTCAAGCCTAGTCGAGCAACGGGATCTCCTGGCAGGACACCGATCGTGGAACGGGAAGGACTGACTTGTCCACTGCTTTCCCAGCCACAGATCAGAAGAGCGGCAAGGATAAACCTTGCGACGGCCAGGGACGGATTAGACATAGGGTGCATTTAGTTAAGCACAAAGGTCAGGCATCTTGGAATACTCTGCCCAGCGGAAACCCACAGAAGTGCGGCCGGAAGGGCGCGGCGCGGCAATCTTGAATTATCTGCACATCACCATAGCCGGTAGCACCTCGCCTGCTTGCACGCATTGCAGAAGCGAGCCGTGCGGACGCGCCGCGCCCTTCCGGCCGCGGTTCTGTGGCTGCGCTTGGGCCAGCTTGAAAACATGCGCACCGCAGGGACCCGCCTGCAGCGGGCTCTACATGTATCTTTACTGAATCGGAGGCCTGGGCGGAGGAGGTGGAGGCGGCGCAATGCCTTCCCGGCCTTCGACGGCGGGTCTCCGACGGGCTCGTGGTTCCCAGCGTCCGGAGCCTGGGCCTCGCTGCTGCATTCTTTGCATTCTCTCCTGCATTCGCTTTTGCATTCCTTCTCTGACCTTGTCCCGTTGCTCTTTAGTGAGCACGTTTCGAGCATCGAGAAAACTGTTGATCATCGAGCGGCGCAGAGCCGCTTCGGCTTGCGCAACTTCCTGAAGCTTCTTGTCAATCGCTGACCGATCAGGGTTGTCTGCCCGCATCAAACGGCCCAGTTCGAGGCGATGCACCTCTAAATTGGAGCGTGCCTGGATGGCAGCTTTTCGAGCATTAAAAGCGATATCGTCAAGTTTATTGCGCTGCTCATCGGTAATTCCGAGCTCCTTCTGCACATCAGGTCGCTGCAACAACTCGAAGATTCGGCCGCCTTCCGCGTCTCGAAAACCGCGGCGTCCCATCGGACCTCCAAAGCCGGGACCCGGCAGAGTTCCTTGAAACATCAATTCACCGGGAGGTCCCGGAGGTACTTGGGCAAGACCAAAGGGCGCAAGAGTTAGACAGTAAATGAAAAAAACGGAAAACGGAACGGTCTGTTTCTTGATTGGACACATGGTTCAGAACCTCCTTTTGCCAGGGAGAGATACGAGGCCAACAACAGCTTTGTTTCTTAAATGTGTTCTTCTTGTTTCCTGGATGAAGCGCCATCGAGAAACCTGTTACAATTTCTCTATCGCAATGGTACGCTCCTTCAGACTACAAATCACGCTTGGCCTGCTTTTCTTTGGCCTTTTAACAGTTCTTCGCTGGTCCGGTTTCGCGTCCTCCACGCTCACCTCGCCGTCTGGGAGCGCAATCGTGGAGAGTATCAGCCATCAGCCCGGATTACTCATGAATTACCCGGGCAAGGAGGCGCGGCCAGAAGCAAGAGCTTCTCGGCCCAGCGCTGGAGTTGTCTCCCTCGTCAATATTCGAGACCGGCTCAGCCGAAGGGCCGAGCACGCTTTACCAGGGCTCGATCCGGGGCGGGTCTATTCACTGAGTCTTTCAGTGGATTCGCCGCGGAATTTCCGTCCGGAAGACAGACTGTCCGTTGTCTTGCGCGATGCGCGCAGCGAACTGGCAAGAAAAGTCCTGCACTTGGGCGACCCGGACATCTACCTCACTTTCCGTCCCACAATCGCCGGTCTAGGCACGCTCATGCTGGAGGCCAAAGCCGACAGGCTTCAGACGGCCGCTGTGGCCGACAGAACCGCGCGCTTGCCGTACACGGTGAAAGTACTGGAGTGGAGACTTACCGGAAGCGAAGGCAGCAGGGGGAATCCCTTGCGGCAGGATCCCTCGGTGGGCAATGGCCTGGGCGTCGAGATCGAGACCGAGCCCAATAACACCTGGGAGCAGGCAAACCTGATCCATCTCGGAACGACCGTTTTCGCTACGGCCGACGATGATCCTTACATCCCGGTTCCCGAAGGGCGCGAGCGGCAGGCCATGGAGCGCGGTGAAGACTGGTTCCGCTTCGAGTTTGCCGGCCAGAAACCGCAGTTGGCTTTTTTCAACATCGATCTGGACGAACGCGACAACATCCCGTGCGACGTCTCCGTCTATCGAATTGAGAATGGAAGGCTGCATCCTTACGAAGATGGGACCGATCCGGTGACCCCGCCGCATGAAGTGCAGGCAATCAACGGCAACAAATTCACCTCGCGAGTGCTGCGGCAGAAGGGGACTTATTATGTGCGCGTTCTGGCCCACCATCCCTCCTATCAATTGCGGACTGCAGTTTACGATCTGCCCCCCTACCAGGATCCCCGACAGGCGGTGCGGACGGCCGTAGATTACATCATCGACGCGGGTGATTCGTGGCATGCCAACACTCCACGCAAGGGCGGCATTTACAGTCGAGTAGCAAACGTCCACCAGGAAACTTCCGAGTGCGTGGCTTGCCATCCTACGCATTTCTCGCTTCGAGCACAGCTTTACGCGCTCCAGAATGGCTATCCGGTTCGAGAGCGCCCGCAAGTTCAGTTTTTGACCGAGCGCTTTTACAACAACCCGCGCCCGTTCTACGGACACCCCGGCGCCAGTTGGTCGAGGATGATCAGCGCCCCGGCCAACGTGCTCAGCCGGATGGCGGCATTATTGAACATTTACGAACGCGAAGTGAGCGGAGAACGGCGCGATGAATTCTTTCAAGGCGTGGGCGGATACCTCAAGCTTTATTACCGGGACCGCAATCACCTGCCGCCGGATGAAAGCAACGGCAACACACCGATCGTCAGCAGATATGAAGTCGCCTGGTACAGCTGGGTGACGATGGACGAATTGTACCGGCGCACCGGGGACAAAAGCTGGCTTCAGTATCGCGAGCAGCTTCGAAGGCTGCTCGAAGAGACGGACCATCGAAACATGCTCGATCTATGCTACCAGACACTTGCCTTGAGCAGCATCGATCGGGATGGCTATCGCGACCGAATCCGGCAGAACTGCGAAAAGATATTTTCCCACCAGCGTGCAAACGGCCAGTGGGCGATGAATTTCGAAAGCGACGCGCCGGAGGCGGAATTCCAAACCGGCCATTGCCTGTGGGTGTTGGCGACAGCCGGTTACGGCCCTGAGGATTCACGGATTGCCAAGGCGGTGGCATATCTTCTCAAGAGGCAGCAGCCCTTCGGCGGGTGGTTTGATCCGCAGCAGCCCTATGAGAATTTCCGCACACCGTTCCGTGAGACGCAGATGGCCATTCTGGCGCTGTCTACGCTGTACAAGGGATCTGAACCTGCCAAGGTCCCCGGCGACACGCCGAGGCTCGAAGGTGAGAACTCGAAACTCGGGATCCGAAGCTCGAAACCCGCTAGCCGTTGGGGTCAGGCCTTCGAGCCACCCCCCGCGCGCCTGGATTTTTCGCGCGTCGATCGCCTTCTAAGAGAGCTCAATAACATCTGGGACCCGCCGCCACGCCGGTTGATGACCGATGTGATGGCGGCAGCCACACACGACGACGTGCTGGTGCGGCAGGCTGCCATTGCCTGTCTAGGACGCGTCGGAGACGCCTCATCGATTGCGCCGCTGAAGCTCGCGCTCGGCGACCCGAGCAAGATTGTACAGCGCGCTGCAGCCTGGGCCCTGCGCCAGTTGGCCAGCCGGAAGCAGTTGGGCGACGAAGCGATTCGGACCGCTCTTTCAGACAAAAGCGACCGCATGCGCTGGGGAGCTACTCGCATCTTTGCAACCCACTTCTCATCTCTAGCCCGCCGTCCGGGCATTGCCGCCAGCTTGCTGCGGCGCGTGGACGATCCGGTCGTGACCGTGCGCATGCAGGCCCTCAAAGGGTTATGGCAGCTCTGGTACTGGAACGACAGCGCAAAAATCCGGGACCGTGTCGAAGCCATCTTCATCAGCCGCCTCGGTCGATCCCAGCATCCCTGGGTGCGGCGCAACCTTAAGGAAGGTCTTTACAATATCGCCGACGAAAACATCCGGTATTTGTATAACAACTGGGTGCCGCTGCTCGGCATGCGGCAGGATCGCGAGCGGGCCATCCTTGCCCGGCTGGCCACCGAGCGACGGCTTGCCGACAAGGCGGCGCTAGCGCTCACCACAGGCAACAGTCTTCAGCGTGAGGGGGTGCTCCGAGGCCTCAGTGAATTCCACCTGCGCAGCCCGGACAGCTATGACCAAGCCATGACGGGCCCGCCCCGCGCAAAATCCAATCAGACGCTTTACGTGCGTATTGGCAACGACATTGAGACCATCCAGTTTTTCGGCGAAAGCGCCAGGGTGATGGCGCACGCCCTGCTGCCGCTGGTCGATTCGCCTGATGCTGAAACCCGACGGCTTGCCACAAGGGCCGGTTTTGTTCTACGCGAAGTTCCCATGCAAAAGAACTACGCCGGCCAACCGGCTGCAACTCGACAGTCGAGTGCAAACGGGGATGCGCGGGCTCCGAGGCCAGGCCGGGAAAAGAGCGCATCCTATGAAACGTCGGACATACGCGATGTGGTTCGGCTGGCGGAAAAACCGAAGAGTCACCACGCATCGGCGCGCCAGCGATTGGCCAGCGCGATCTATCGCCGCCTCGCCGATCCCGACAGCCAAGTTCGGGCAGCAGCAGCCGAAGTTTACAAATCATTCACGCTTGACGTCGGGAACCAGCCGGCGACGGCTCGACAACTTCTGGCCGAGTTGCTGGCCAGCCCATACGCGGAAGCCCGGCTGGCCGCATTAAAGACCATCGCCGCGGCAGGCCCAGCGCTGGGTCGTCTTGCCGAGCCGGCCGGCCAGCAGCGGCAATCCGCCGATGCCGGCACGGGCTCCTGCGGGTCATTGGCTCTGCAAGTTAAGCAATATATTGTCTCAGCAGAAACTGAAACTTCGCTGGCGGCTTTAGCGGCTGTGCAATCGATTCCCAGCTTGCATCGAGATGCAGACGTCCTGCGGCGCGTCAATCGCGCTTTAAGCTCCAGGGACAGCAAAACATTGCGAGTGGCCATCGAGTTGACCGTCAGGGCGCCTGACATTGGACGAGACTTAGCGGTCTCGGAGAGCCTGGATCGAATCTTTTCAACCCGCGACTCAAAGATTCGCAAAACGCTGCTTGACAGTATCGGTGAGGACCGCGGGCTGCTTGAAGATCGCCGTGTTTTGAGCCTAGTGAGCGAAGCGCTGCTCGATCCGGATCCCGCTGTCGCTGGAGCCGCCATTGGCATCGTGCGGCGAGAAAGCTCTTTGCAAAGAGACCCTGCAGTGCTGGTCGCACTGGACGAGCTTCGAGCAAGCCCCGAAGCCCCGTCCGCAACTCGGTTCATTGCCGACAGCCTTTATCGGGGCGGTGATCCTGGTCGCGGAGAAGCTGCCGAACGTCGCTCATCGCGGTCGATTGCAGCCGACGCGCGATTTCTTGACTTCGCGTATTTTCTCGCCCGGGTGCAGCCGATCTTTGAAGCACCCGGGCGTGATGGAAAGGCATGCGTCGACTGTCATGCTAGCCACGCAATCTTGAGACTGAATCCTCCCGATCCGGATGTCGGGTACACCGAAGCGAAGCTCCGCGAAAATTATCGCTCAGCGCTCAGGGTAGTTGACCTGTTGGAGCCGGAACGAAGCCTGATCTTGCGCAAGCCGACTAGCTCGTCGGAGACCGAGGGGGTAGTGGGCGCCGATCGAATTGCACATGGAGGCGGTGTGCGCTGGAACAAGGATTCCCAGGAATACCGCACCCTCCTTGAATGGATCCACGGCGCCAAGCTGGTTTCCTGGCGAACCCCGTTCCAATGATGCCAGTGATGGTTTTTCAACAAATAACATGGAATGGGAGGCCCCGAAGGGCCCTGGAGTTGGGACATTTTGGCAGCGGAGAGACATCATGAGGGCGGTCTCTTGTCCGCGAAGCGGACCTCGCCCGCCATGCGGGGCTAGGCCCGAAGGGCCTGGCCCGAAGGGCCGACATTGGGTAGGCCCGGCCGTAACCCGGATTATTCATGAACTGAACGAACCGGCCACAGATTACACGGATTTACACGGATAAGATCGGGGTCGGGGGCTGGGCGCCAACTTGCAGTGTGACGGGCGGAGCCGTTCATCGTGCCCATTCCCCGACCCCGATCTTATCCGTGTAATCAGCGTAAATCCGTGGCTAGTTCTTTTAATTCACGAATAATCCGGGGTAAGGCCGGGATCATGATTCAAAAAGAACAGAAGCGCCGAAGGTGCGGCACCCGATTTTTAAAATGTTTGGCGGAAGACAGGGGATCCCGGGCTTCAGTGTCTCCCGCCCTAAGCGGGCTCTGATATCTCTTCTTTCCCCTGATCCCGGCCTCACGGCCGGGCCTACTTAATGACGGCCCTTCGGGCCTCATGTTTAGCGGGAGCGTGCGATGCTCAATTCTAATAGCTTGAAACTCCAAACCAAGCAGTATGTCCTGCTGGGCATCTGCCTGGCGGGGTTCCTGATATTCGGGGCCTTTGCGTATCACACCCTCTACACGGTTAAGGTGAACGGCCCCCTCTATAAGGATATTGCTCAGGACAAAGACTTAGTCGCCGATGTTTTTCCACCACCTGAATACATCATCGAGGCCGACCTCGTCACATTGCAAATGGCGACCGAGACCGACAAGGCCGCATTGGAAGCTTTGGCGCAGAGAAGCAAGTCTCTCCGGGAGGATTATGAAACACGGCACGCCTTTTGGGCCGGCACGCTCCCCCAAGGGCCACTGCGGGACGCGATGATCGATAAATCCTATCGGCCGGCGATGGAATTTTTCGAAGTGAGAGACCGGGAGTTTATTCCGGCAATTCTCAAAGGGGACAGAGGGAAGGCAAAAGCGCTGGTGGAAGGAATTTTGAAGCAGAAATACGACGAGCATCGCCAGGCCATCGATCAGGTCGTCAAGCTGGCGACGGAAAAGAGCAAAGTCAGCGAACAGAGAGCCGCGTCGCTGATCAGCGCCCGAACTTCGATCATGGTCTTGTTGGTAATCGCAATCATCGTGGTATTGTCGCTGGTGGCGCGTTACTGGATCATTCTCCCCATTTCCCGGTCACTGGGACGTGTCAACGGAGAGCTGCGAGCGCTGGTCGCGGGTGATGCGGATCTTACACGGCGCGTTCCCGTACGCGGAAACGATGAGGTGGAGGCTCTGGCCGGCAGCGTCAACGATCTGATGCAAAAACTTTCAACGCTGGTGAGACGCGTCCAGGAGTCCGGCATACAGGTGACTTCGTCGGCCACTCAGATTGCCGCGTCTTCCAAGCAGTTGGAAGCGACCATGGCCGAGCAGGTTGCGTCCAGCAATGAGGTGGTCTCCTCAGTGAAGGAGATTTCTGGCACTGCTAAGGAACTCGCCTCCACCATGAACGAAGTTACCAGCATGTCGGAAAAGACGGCGACATCAGCGCACAGCGGCCGAAGCGGCTTGATTCGCATGGCGACCGGAATGAGCCAGATGGAAGAGGCCTCCCAATCGATATCGGACAAACTGGCGGTCATCAATGACAAGGCGGGGAATATTACCGCCGTGGTAACAACGATCAATAAGATAGCCGACCAGACCAACCTTCTCTCGTTGAACGCCGCCATAGAGGCGGAGAAAGCGGGAGAATTCGGGCTCGGCTTCGGAGTGGTGGCCCGGGAAATTCGGCGCTTGGCGGATCAGACGGCACTGGCAACTCTGGACATCGAGAAAATGGTCAAGGAGATGAGATCCGCCGTATCTGCGGGAGTGATGAGCATGGATAAATTCTCCGAGCAAGTCAGGCAAGGCACACAAGAAGTACGCAATGCAGGCGAACAACTGGGAGAGATCATTGAAGCAGTGCAGGCCCTGGCGCCCCGCTTTGAAAAAGTGAATGAAGGAATGCACTCCCAGATGCAAGGCGCCGAGCACATCAGCGAAGCGATGGTTCAACTGGGCGAAGCAACGCACCAGACGGCCGATTCGCTGCGGGAATCGAATCAGGCCATCCAGCAGTTGAATGAGGCGGCGCGGGCGTTGCAGAAGGAGTTTGCTCTGTTCAAAGTGGCCTAATTGGGGACAGACCCCGAATTCGGCTCCACAGGATTCCAAAACGGGACGAACTTAGAACGTCCCTGTGGAGCCGAATTCGGAGTCTGTCCCCAATCTGAATGGGATTCTTATGTTGCTGGTGATTTTTTATCTTGGCAAGGATCCTTACGCCCTGGAGAGCAGCCAGGTTGTAGAAATCGTTCCCAGGATTCTGCTCAAAGAGTTGCCGCACGCTCCCGCCTACGTGGCGGGACTGTTTGACTATCGCGGCGTCATCGTGCCGGTGATCGATTTGTGCCGAATGACTCAGGGTCGGGCATGCAGCGATCACCTCAGTACGCGCGTCATCCTGGTACGGTATCCATATGATGGCGATGATGGCCGGAAAAAACGCGTTCTCGGTTTGTTGGCCGAGCGTGTCACCGAGACGATCGAAAAGTCCGAAGCGGACTGGGCCGCTCCCGGAGTAAGCGTGGACGAAGCTGCTTACCTGGGCGATGTAATCTCAGACGCGCGCGGCATCATACAATGCCTCCGGGTGGAGCGCCTCCTGCCTCAATCGGTGCGGGACCTCCTTTTTAAGGAGCAAGAGAGCCAGCCATGACAACCCAGGCGGTGATCGAGTCTCTGTTGAAAAGAGAAATTGGGCTGGATGTCGATTCGTTGGGTTCTGCTGCAATCGGCGCGGCCATCCGCCGCCGCATGGCGGAACACGCGTTGCCGGATTTGGAGGCGTACCTGGCGCAGATTAAGGCTTCCGAAGATGAATTGCAGGAGCTGGTTGAAGAAGTCGTGGTGCTGGAGACCTGGTTCCTGCGCGATCGGGCTCCTTTTGCTTTCCTGGCGCACTACGTCACATCGCAGTGGACCTTGACGCATCGCGGCCAGGCGCTGCGCGTGCTCTGCGTCCCGTGCGCCACGGGAGAAGAGGCCTACTCGGTTGCAGTGACGCTGATGGAAGCGGGTCTGGGACCGAAAGAATTCCGTGTTGACGCCGCCGACATCAGTAAGGGGGCGCTGCGGAAAGCGCGACGGGCCATATACGGAATGAATTCCTTTCGCGGCATGGAAGCAAAGTTTCGGGATAAATATTTCACCCGTGTTGGAAAGGAGTACAGGCTGATCGAATCTGTGGCGGGAAGTGTCAATTTCATTCAAGGAAATCTGCTGCACAATTCCTTCCTCGCAGGGGCTCGGCCCTACGATGTTGTTTTTTGCCGAAATCTTTTCATTTACCTGGATCAAACTGCCAGAGAGCGGGCAATAAGGGCAGTGGACCGACTGCTGGCCGTCGATGGCGTGCTGGTGGTGGGACATGCCGAGACCCGTCAAGTCCCGGACTCTCAGTTCGTATCTATTCGTTATCCCCGCTCCTTCGCCTACAGGAAGGCCGTCCAGCGGGCGGCACGAAATTCAGTGCATTCCCATAAATCATCGCGCTTGCCGGTTCTTTCGGCAGCCGAGCGGCCGGGACTGCCAGTGCGCGCGGTTAGCGGAAGTGCTCCGGTTCTTGAAACAGCGGCGAAGACATCCGAACCATCGTCAGATCTTGAAACTGCCAGGCGTTTGGCCGACCAGGGCCAGCTCGAGGAGGCTGCAGCAATGTGTCACAGCCATCTGCGCGAAGAGGGGGCCAGCGCCGAAGCCTATTTTCTCCTTGGCCTGGTGCATCATGCTTGGCGCCAGGAGGAACAAGCCGGGCGGTTTTTTAGCAAGGCTGTTTACCTGGAACCGAATCATCACCAGGCTCTGCTTCACCTGGCGCTGCAAAGAGAGCGCCTGGGAGACGAGTCGGGCGCGGCCATACTGAGGCAGCGCGCCGAACGGTCTGTGAAAAAATCGGAGCCGCGAGCGTAGAATGGAAAAAACCATTAACGATTGCTGGAATCATATCGGCGTGTGGGGCGACAAGAGCTGCCCGGAATTGAATCGCGTCACCCATTGCCGAAATTGCGAGGTGTACGCAGCCGCGGGGCTTGACCTGCTCGATCGTGAAGCCCCGGAAGACTACAGGCGCGAATGGACAGCGAGCCTGAAGATCCGCCAGGACGCGATCGACAAGTCGGAAACCGTGTCTGCCCTAATTTTTCGGATTGGCGCGGAGTGGCTTGCTCTGCCTGCACGCCTCTTCAAAGAAATCGCCCAGGCCCGGGCCATCCACAAGCTGCCGCACAGAAGTAACGAAGTACTTCTCGGGCTTGTAAATATTCGGGGTGAGATGCGTTTGTGCGTTTCCATCGGTAATTTTCTGGGCTTGGAAAAGGAAGGCGAGGCTGAGGAAATCGCGCAATCCCCAGGACAAGGACGAATGATGGTGACAGAACTGGATGGGGAAATCTGGGTCTGCCCGGCGGACGAGGTTTACGGCACTCACCGTTTTCATTCAAGCGAGCTGTTGACTGTTCCCGCCACCGTTGCCAAATCCAGGGCCAGCTATACGCAGGGGATTCTTTCCTGTGACGGCAAAAACGTCGGTTACCTGGATGCCGACCTGTTGTTTTATGCCCTCAAAAGGAGAGTGTTGGGATGAGCGGCGGGGGAGAGGATCTGAGTGGCTTCTCCATGCTGGATTTGTTCCGGGAGGAAGTGAAGGCTCAGGCTGCCATATTGACAGAAGGGCTGCTGGCGCTGGAACGCAATCCGGGACAGGCGGAGGGGATCGATGCTCTGATGCGGGCGGCGCATTCCATTAAAGGCGCGGCGCGAATCGTGCAAATAGACGCTGCGGTAAAAGTAGCTCACGTCATGGAAGACTGCTTCGTTGCCGCGCAGTCGGGAAAGATCGCGCTGCAGGGCGACCACGTGGATACGTTGCTGCGGGGCGTAGACATGCTCTCGCGCATCGGCGAAGCGACGCAGCGGGATGCAGCGGCCTGGGAGGCGGAACACAACAAGGAGATAGAACAATTGGTCGCTTCGATTTCCGAAGTATTGTCTTCTTCCGCATCGGCTGGTGCGGCGGAAACCATCAGGGCGACGACACCGCCACGCCCGCAGATGTCTGCGCCGGCAAATGAGACAATCGCACCTGCCGGTGAAAAGCTCCCTCCTTCTCTGAAGAAATCCGATCTGGACAAACCCGTCCCACCCAGGGACCGCGTGCTTCGCGTCACGGCACAAAGCCTGGACCGGCTGATGGGGCTTGCCGGCGAGTCGGTAGTGGAAGCCCGCAGGTTACAGCCCTTTACGAGATCGTTGCTGCAACTGAAGAGGAATCAAATCGAGTTGTCTGACACTCTGGAAAAACTACGCGCTTCGCTGAACGAGTTCAAGCCGGCCGACCGAGCCGGCATTTACCTGGCCGAGGCGCGCCAGAAGGTCGATGACAACCGCCAGTTGTTGAACGAGCGTCTGGCCGAACTGGAAGCGCTCTCCCGCCGTTCTGAAAATACCTCTGAGCGGCTCTATCGGGAAGTGATCGGCAGCCGCATGCGTCCCTTTGCCGACGGCGTCCAGGGTTTCCCGCGCCTGGTGCGCGATCTGGCTAAAAAGCTCGGCAAGCGGGCCAAACTGGAAATCATCGGAGAATCGACAGAGGTGGATCGCGACATACTCGACAAGCTAGAGTCTCCGCTGAATCATTTGATTCGCAACGCGGCCGATCATGGAATCGAACCGGAGCCGGCGCGGCGCGCGGCAGGAAAACAGCCTGAAGGGACGATCCGGCTGGAAGCCAGGCATGTGTCTGGAATGCTGTCGATCACTGTCTCCGACGACGGGCAGGGTATCGAGCCGGAGCACTTACGCCAGAAGATTCTAAACAAGAACCTGGTGACGCCGGAAATGGCCGCCCAGCTAAGTCAGGCAGAGCTGATGGAGTTTCTCTTTTTGCCGGGCTTCTCCACGGCAGAAGCAGTCACGGAAATTTCCGGACGCGGCGTAGGGCTGGATGCGGTGCACAGCATGGTTCAGGAAGTGGGTGGCATGCTGCGGGCTGTTTCCCAACCCGGAAAGGGGATGAGTTTTCATTTGCAGCTGCCCATCACGCTCTCTGTCATCCGCGCGCTTCTAGTTGAGGTCTCGGGCGAGAACTATGCATTTCCTCTCACGCGCATCGATCGCGCCTTGAGGGTCCACAGAACTCAGATCGAGATCCTGGAAAACCGCCAGTACTTTCTTTTCGACGGCCAAAGTATCGGGCTGGTAGGAGCTAACCAGGTCCTGGAACTGGAAGAATCGAAACTGTCTTCGGAAGAATTGCCGATAGTAGTCATCAGCGACCGCTCCAACCGTTATGGCGTCGTAGTAGATCGTTTATTGGGGCAGCATGATCTGGTTGTGCAGCCGCTGGATCCGCGCCTGGGGAAAGTTGCCGATATCAGCGCCGCGGCGGTCATGGAGGACGGCTCCCCGGTCCTGATCGTGGACGCGGACGATCTGGTCAGGTCTATCCACAACATGCTTTCCGGTGGAAGGCTGAGCAAGATCGCGCTGGCCAAAAAAGCAGCCGCTCCCAGAAAGCACAAGCGGATTTTAGTAGTCGACGATTCAATCACTGTGCGTGAAGTGGAGCGCAAGGTGCTTCAGAACAAAGGCTACGAAGTGGAGATCGCTGTCGACGGGATCGAAGCCTGGAATGCAGTCAGGAGCGGCGACTACGATCTGGTGGTCACCGACGTAGACATGCCCCGCCTGAACGGCATCGAGCTGGTGAAGCTGATCAAGCGGGATGCCAGGCTGGATTCTCTTCCGGTAATGATCGTTTCCTACAAGGATCGGGAAGAGGATCGCCTGCGGGGACTGGATGCCGGCGCGGATTATTATCTAACCAAGAGCAGTTTCCATGATGAATCGCTGGTAGACGCCGTCGTGGATCTGATCGGCGAAGCATGAGAATCGCGATTGTCAATGACATGCTCATCGCTGTGGAAGCGTTGCGGCGCGTGGTGAGCGGCGCCCCTGGTCACCGGGTCGCGTGGGTAGCGCGCGACGGCGCCGAGGCGGTAATAAAGTGCGCAGCCGACACCCCGGACCTGATACTGATGGATTTGATCATGCCCGGGGTAGATGGAGCCGAGGCGACACGCCGCATTATGAGCGAGTCGCCTTGCGCCATTTTGGTGGTTACCGCCACGGTCAGCGGTAATGCGCCTAAAGTGTTCGAGGCGATGGGCTTTGGCGCGCTGGACGCGGTAAACACGCCGGTACTGGGCGCTCAAGGAAAGCTAGAGGGCGCCATCGCGCTGCTGAATAAGATTGCCACGATCGGGAAACTGATTGGCAAAACGCGTCCCTCCCAAGCACTGGAAATGCCCAAGCCCGAACGGCGCCCGGGGACAGGGACCTGCCACCCTCTGGTGGCGGTGGGCGCCTCCACTGGAGGACCGAAAGCTCTGTCTGAAATACTTTCCATATTGCCCGATGATTTTCCAGCGGCCATGGTGGTGATCCAGCATGTGGATGTTGAGTTTGCTCCCGGACTGGTCGCCTGGCTGGGCAACCAGTCGCGACTGCCGGTGCGGCTTGCCATGGAAGGCGATCGCCCGGAAGCGGGGCAGGTTGTAGTGGCGGGCACCAACGATCACATGATCCTAACTTCCAGGTTGACCCTCGGCTACACCACCGATCCCACGGATTACCCTTACCGTCCGTCTGCGGATGTGTTCTTCAAAAGCGCAACGGCGCACTGGCCGGGAAGATCGGTGGGGGTTCTCCTGACCGGCATGGGGAGGGACGGCGCCGAGGGGCTGCTCTGCATGCGTCGCGCAGGTTGCCACACGCTGGCGCAGGATCGCGAGACCTGCGTTGTGTATGGCATGCCGAAGGCTGCGGCGGAACTGGGAGCGGCCGTTGAGATTCTGCCCATTACCAAGATCGGCCCTGCTATTGTGAGGAGTTTGAAGGCGCCAGCTCGGGTTAGTTATGAATTTCCCTACGATCAGCGAAAATAATTTGGACCGCACAACGTCTACGCCTGCAACCAGCGCGTCTCTGACGGAACATCCCGTGACTGTGCTTTTAATCGACGACCAGCGCATGGTCGGCGAGGCAGTCCGCCGCATGCTGGCCGGTGAAGACGACATCCATTTCCATTACTGCGAAGATCCGACTCAAGCGGTCAAGATGGCGATGGAGGTTCATCCCACGGTGATACTTCAAGACCTGGTAATGCCTCAAATCGACGGGCTGACGCTGGTGCGTTATTTCCGCGCCAACGCCGGGACCCGCGATATTCCCATGATTGTCCTTTCCACTAAAGAAGAGGCAAAGGTCAAGGCGGAAGCTTTCGCTCAGGGTGCCAATGACTATCTGGTGAAACTTCCCGACAAGCTGGAACTGGTTGCCCGGATACGCTATCACTCTCGGGGCTACATCAACTTGCTGCAGCGCAATGAAGCCTACCAGGCTTTGATTGACAGCCAGAAGGCCCTGGCCGCCGAACTGGCGCAGGCCGCCGAATATGTGAAGTCTCTACTTCCCGAGCCTTTGACGGGCGAGGTCGACACGGAATGGCGCTTTATTCCCTCGACTCAATTGGGAGGCGATTCGTTTGGTTATCACTGGCTCGATCCCGATCACTTTGCCATCTACCTGCTGGATGTATGCGGTCACGGAGTTCACGCGGCGCTGCTGTCCATTTCGGTGATGAATGTGTTGCGATCGCAGACTCTCCCAAACACGGACTTCCATAATCCGAGCGCTGTGTTGCAGTCTTTGAACGAAACTTTTCAGATGGAAGCCCACAACAATATGTATTTCACCATCTGGTACGGCGTCTACGACAAAACGAGCCGCAGCCTTGCCTATTCCAGTGGGGGACACCCTCCGGCGGTCTTGCTCACTGGCCCTGCGGCGGAAGCATGCAAGATTGCGCAACTGAGAACTCCGGGAATGGTTATCGGCGGGCTGCCGGGCACAACTTTTCAAAATGCGAGCTGCTATGTGGAAGCGTTTGGGAAGCTTTTCGTATTCAGCGATGGCGTGTATGAGATTACACGGCCCGATGGGACCCTTCTGCAATACAACGATTTTGTGCAGATTCTCACAGCCCCTTCGCAGCCTGGAACTTCCGAAATTGAGCGGACCTTATGTACCCTGCGCGAGATTCAAGGTTCAGGTAATTTTGAAGACGATTTTTCCATAGTGCGAGTGTTGTTTGATTGAGTGGCCGCAGAGCTTAGTAGCGGGAAAAAAGTAAACACCAAGGGGTGACGCAACGTGGCCGCAACCAAAAACCACGTGACACGGGGACGCGGCGACACGGAGACACGGAGACTCTGTGAGGAGGAAATCTTCGCCGGGCGAAAAGAAACTTATCACTGTGGCAATAACATCAGTCCCGAAGGGCCGTCATTGGGTAGGCCCGGCCGGTAGGGCAGCGATCCTCTCTAGTGCAAAATCTCGGTCCCCCGGCACAAGGGGGGAGGCCGGTTTTGGCCGAATGGAAATGACCGTTCACGTGCACGTTCACGACCACGTCAACGTCCGCCAATCACTCTAGGCCTTGGTGGATTTTTTCACTCAGCTACCGAATTAAACTGTGTTAAAGGCGGAAAGAGCCTCTTCCCTCGTCTGGCAGATGGGAAAAATGGGGGAGAAACCGGCAAGGTCGAAGACCTCCCTGATATGAGTTTTAAGTGAGGAAAGCACAATCTTTCCTTTAGCGGCCTTGGATCGCTTTGCCGCCAGGAGCAGCACTCTCAACCCCGCGCTGCTGATGTATTCCAAATTGTAAAAATCGATAATAAATTGTTTCTCGCCCTGATCTATCAGCCCCAGCAGTTTCTGCTCCAGGCTACCGGAGGTATTCGAGTCCAGCCTGCCTTTCAGTCCGATCAGCAAAATGTCACCTGATTTCACTTCTTCAATTTCCATTAATCCTCCAGAAATGCCTCTTCATCCGGCGCCGCTTTCGCCGTCCGCCGCTCTTGCCTTCTTTTTCATCACCAGTAAATTCCATCCGTTTTCAGTGCGATATTGCAAGCCGTCGAGCAAATGTCGTGTCAGATAAATCCCCAGGCCTCCAATGGGCTTTTCCTCGAGCGGCCGGCTGATGTCCGGATCGGGGCGCGAAAGCGGATTATAGGGTTGGCCGTCATCCTCCACTTCGGCGGTCAATTCCCCCTCGTGCAGAGAGAGGCGCACGAAAATCTGATGCTCCCGATCGTCTCGATAGCCGTACGAGATTACATTCGTCAAGATCTCGTCCAGCGCCAGTTGCATGTGGAATAGAGCCGCCGGTGACACACCGTTGCGCTTTCCGAATTGATCCAGGATCTCGCTCAGCCTCTGGATTTCGGGCAGTTGGTTCTTGAGAGCGACAGAAACTCTCTCGGTCATGCGATGCAGGCGATTCTATCACAGGGTGAGAGTCGGCAAGTTTGTACGACGGCCGAGTCGGACGTAGAAGGCAGACGGCAGGAGGCAGGAAGCAGACGGCAGGAGGCAGGCGGCAGGAGGCAGAAGGCGGAACGCAGAAGGCGGAAAGCGGAAGGCACAAAGGGCGGAAGGCGTGCTAATGCTCTACATTCGTCATCAACCGCAAGTGGTAATTTGACTTGTGACCTTCGACTTGCGACCTTCGACTTGCGACTCACGTTCGCCCCATATTGATCCGTGCAGCAACAGCGTGTAGAATCTCGAACATTTGGTTTTGTCCTGGCTTCTAAAAATAGGATCACTCAATGTCTACAATTTTTAGTCCTTCGGTGTGGATCACCGTTCTCGCCTCCGTCATCTTTCTGACTGTTTTCCTGATCGCCGTGCATCGGCGTTGGTTTGCCGGGTTGAACAAAGGATTCTTTGTAATTCTGATTCTCGGCCTGATGGGAGTCGGTCTCACCGCTGCCCTCGTGACTGGTGTCTGGGGCTACGAAGTCGCTCGAACGGTGCTGTACCAGCAAATAGTGACCGACCTGGGCAACGTGGGGGAAATCGTTGAATCGCAGATCCAGCGCGACATAAAGAACGCTCTGGACGAAATGCGCCAGTTGGCTCGGATGCTTGGACCCAGTATAGAGAAGAATCAAAGTGGGACACAGCTGACGGACAAACTGAGCGAGATGCAGGAGTTGAATCGCCGATTGCTCCAGTTGCGTATCACCGACGTCCACTCCCGAATTCTAGCCGAGAGAAGCGTGACAGGAGTTATCGATCCGATGAATCGTGTGGCAGCCGCGTTCAGTCTGGGAGGAGACGCCTTTGCCTCGGATCCTTTCATAGCGCCGGCTTTCAAAAGATATGTTCTGAACCTGAGTGTCCCTATTCGATCGCGTCAGGGGGAGACCATTGGAACTCTGGGCGGTCGTTATGATCTACAGGGCGAGTTGGAGGATTTGACCCATGCGACTCGTTTTAATATCAGCGGTTATGCCGTCATAGTGAACAGCGACGGCCGCATCCTGGCGCATCCCGATCGTAGCCGAATCAACGAAGATATTTCCAGCTACCCTGCGGTCCAATCGGGCCTTCAGGGCCAGACCGGCTCGCTGCTTGCCAGAAACAAAGCAGGCCAGATGCGGCTAATGTTTTATCGGCCCGTCAAGAGCCCCGCGACAATCAATCCAAAACCGATGGTGCTTCTGACAGAATTAGACCAGGCTGAAGCAGAAGCCACGCTTCGTTCGCTTCGGTATCGATTCCTGCTCATTGTTGGCGCGCTGGTGCTTGTTGGCTTGCTGGTTTCACAGCAACTGTCAACGTACATCGTGAGGCCCGTTCGGCAGCTGGTTCACATCGCGGAACAGGTCCGGCAAGGGGACCTGAATGCAGAAGTTCCCATCAGGGGCCGAGACGCGATCGGTCAGTTGGGCACCGCCTTGAACAATATGGTCCATGGCCTGCGGGAGCAGGAGAGAGTCAAAGCAGTGTTTGGCCAGTACGTGGCGACGCAGGTTTCCGAAAGGGTGCTCAAGGGTGAGGTGAACCTCGGTGGAGAGGGCCGCGTCGTGACGATCCTCTTTTCCGACATCCGCAATTTCACTTCCATGTCCGAGGAGATGACGCCGACGCAAGTCGTGACCTTTCTAAATCAGTACTTTTCCGAAATGGTGGAGGCGGTTTTTGCGGAGGGCGGCGTGCTCGATAAGTTTATCGGAGATGGCATGATGGCCGTGTTCGGCTCGTTCGAAGAAACGCCGGACCACGCCCAGCGGGCGGTTCGCGCCGGTCTTCGGATGAAGGCTCTGCTCGGCAAAATAAACGGCGAACGGAGTATGAAAGGCAAGCCGCCCATCGCCATCGGCATCGGGATTCACACCGATGAAGTTATCGTAGGGAACATTGGCTCAAACCGGCGGCTGCAGTACACTGCCATCGGCGACGGCGTCAATACCTGCTCTCGAGTAGAATCGCTCAATAAGGAATTTGGCACGACGATTCTGATCACCGAGGCGACCTACCATTTAGTCAAGGATCAGTTTCAGTGCCGGCAAATGCCCGAGGCCCACCTGAAAGGAAAGACCAAACCGCTGCAGTTTTATGAGGTGTTGAGTGAAAAAGCGGCGTGAGATCGGCCGTCCGCAAGCGGCTTGCCGCCAAGGAACCGGGAATCAGCCGAAACCGCTGTGTCCTTGGTGTCCTTTGTGGTTCAAAAGCTTCACCACCAAGGACACAACGGACACAACGTCAGCTTTCCTTCAAGTAAAACGCTTCCCGTGCCGGGCAGTACATCCGCGGAAACCAGAGGGGACGGCGCAGGCGATCCGGTCCGGGAGCCGGTCGCGTCATTTCGAGCCATCGTTTGTAGACTTGGTGGGCCTTCTCGGTATCGACAAAAATGTCTCCGTAGCGATCGCCGTCGGAAGTTTTTTTAACGGTTACCTTCTGATGCCAGCAGTGCTGGCCGCTTAGCGGGTCCGGTTGCACAGGAAACGTCAGGTTCTGATTCACCCCCGCAATTTCCCACCAAATGCGCTGCGAGTCCGCATCATTGCTTCTGAAAGGTTCCACTCCATGGGCCTGCCGCATCATCCACTTGCCAGGCTCCGTTTGATTTAGATGGACCAACGCTGTCGACCACCGTTCTCCCCCAAGTTCTTCCTTTAATCGCCAGCGTCCCAGGTGATGCGAACAGGCAATAATTCCTGGCCGGATAGCTTCAGTCACCCAGACGCGGTCCACGAAATAACCAATTTCGGTTTGCACCCGAATCAGACTGCCGGTTTCGACTCCTATTCGTGCCGCATCCTGGGGATGAATCCAGACGGGATTAGAGTTGGAAATCTCGTAGAGCCATTTGCTGTTGCCGGAACGGGTGTGAATCAGCGTGGGAAGCCGGAACGTAGGAATCAGCAGCATCTCTCCGTGGGAGGCGTCAATTTTCGTCCAGTGCACGTGGCTTTTGATGTAACCGGGCACCGAATGCTCTGGCCACTTCCAGTCTTTCAAAGTCTTTGAATAAAACTCGAGCTTTCTCGAAGGCGTGGGAAAGCCGGCACAGGCAACGCCGTCAACTTCAATACCGACTGCCGTTCCATTCTTGCTGATCACTTTGGACGCCGGGTCGGTGCTGGCGCCGTCCAAGTCCGCCGGATTCGGTTTGCTCTCGTGCGTGCGATAGACCTGGTCCTGCACCAGAAATGCGCCATACTTTCGCATGTAGCCAAGCGGATTGAGTCCCTCTTTTGCGGCCGCCTCGGGAAGTCCCGGAACGCTATTCTCAAAGATCCACCGGTAGTAACTCTCGGTAGTGAGCTTTTCTCCGGGACAAAGCGGGGATTCGAAATATTTCCGAATCCCGAGCGCTCCATCCGGATCAATGCGCCAGGAGAGCTCAATCCAGAACTCATCTTCTTCCCACACTTCTCCCAGTCCCGCTTCGCGATGTGCCTGGTAAGTGAAGTCAAATTTCTTCCCCTGCCTTTCCAAAGCCACCCGAAGCACCGGCTGGCGAAAGCCGATCCATTTGGCTCCGTGCGTTTCCTGGCTCATCAGATCGTGGCGCTCGGACGCATGGCCCATGGGAAGAACGTAATCGGCGAACCACGCCGTCTCGCTCCACACCGGTGTCAGGCAGGCGTGGCGCTGGACTTTGCTTTCGTCCGTGAGCACCTCAATCCAGGTCATCCCATCGGGATTGGTCCAAACCGGATTGTAGGCCCGGGTAAAATACATGGCCAGCTTTCCCTTTCCGTCCTTCAGTAAGTGGGGAAGGAGAAAACTCATCTCGAAGAAGGCCAGTGGATACTCGCGCGGCAGCAGCAGCTCGTTCCACACCTTCGCCGGCGGCGGCATGTTAGGTGGGGCGGGGATGAACTTGTTCCAGGCGGAAGGGGCGGTTCCACCGGGAGTGGCCACGGCACCCGCCAAGACCACCAGAAATTCCAGCGCGCGGCTCACCTGCCAGCCGCCCAGATTGCCTGCCGCTGCATTGCGCCAGACGTGCGTGGCAAAAGCCGAGCCGGCGCGGCCGATCTCGCGCGCCACCTCCACGATTTGAGCTGCGGGTACGCCCGATTCTCTCTCGGCGAATTCCGGCGTGTAGCGACTGTAGAGTTCCTTGAGAGCGGTGAGAAATGCATCCAATGTCGGCGGTTTGTCCCGGTGTTCCTCGCTTAAGTATTCTTCCCAGTTGACCCAGCGCCGGAGAAACTCGCGATCATAAAGTCGCTCCTGGAGAATGACGTTGGCCATGGCGAGGAGCACCGCCGCTTCGGTACCCGGCCAGGAAGAAAGCCAGTAATCCGCCTTGGCCGCGGTGTTTGACAGCCGCGTGTCAATCACGCAAAGTTTCGCGCCGCTCATCTTTCCATCGATGATTCGCTGCGCGTGTGGATTGAAATAGTGGCCCGCTTCCAGGTGCGAGCTGATCAGCAGAATGAAACGCGCGTTGGCGTGATCGGGCGACGGCCGATCCAGACCATGCCAGAGAGCGTAACCGGCACGTGCGGAGGCTGAACAGACATTGGTGTGGCTGTTGTGTCCGTCAATCCCCCATGCGTGCAGAATTCTCTGGTGATAAACAATCTCGTGTCCCGGGCGGCCGACATGGTACATGATCTCATTGCGGCGTTCTTCCTGCAGCGCTTTGCGAATACGTCCGGCGATATCGTCGAGCGCTTCATCCCAACTGACGCGTTCCCATTTTCCTCCGCCCCTTGCTGCCGCGCGCTTGAGTGGATAAAGAATTCGCTCCGGGTCCTCCACCTGATTGAGTGTGGCGGGACCTTTGGCGCAGTTGCGCCCGCGGCTTCCGGGATGCTCCGGGTTGCCTTCGAATTTTCGGACGCGGAGTGTCTCCTTATTTACATAGGCCAGAAGGCCGCAGCCCGCCTCGCAATTAAAGCAGATGGTGGGGATCAACTGATAATGTCTCTCCACTTTCTCCGGCCACTGCGCGGGATCGTATTCGGTCCAGTCATCCCAGCGTTCAACCGGCGGAAAACTGGCCAGTCCTCCGCTGGGAGGATCAAGCGCAGCGGCAATCGGATGCAATGGCTCGGTCATAGATGGTTGTTACTCCCAAATCAGGCAAGATAATTTCGAATTTCGAGTGTCGAATTTCGAATGACGAATGACAATTCTTCAAATGACGGTCACTTGAAATTTGAAATTCGTCATTGGTCATTCGAAATTCGAAATTCGACATTCGAAATTCGTCATTGGTCATTCTAAATTTGTCAACTCAAAGGAACCGCCTGCCCGGCCTCAACCCAGAGATCTTCGAAGATCCAAAGTCCGATCAGCGCCAGGACGGAAGCCAGAAAACAAAGAGGAGCGGCATAATCCACCGTGGCGAAGATCGACCACAGCAGAAGAACGATCGGAAGCAATACCCCCACTCCGATCACGCCAGCCCAGAATCTTCCGCTTAACGCGCCGCGCTTCAGGAGGTCTGTGGCTCTTTTCACGTCCTCACTGACTGGCGTCAGCCAAAATTCACCCAGGATAACGGCCAGCGTCAGAGTAAGGGAGCCGCTCATCATCTTGGCCAGCGTCTCTATGACGGTCGAGCCGGCATGCAGCAATGCTGCGAACATAATCAGAATTGCGCTTCCTGCCGTGATCGCCTGAATCAGCAGGTGCCAGAGGAAAAGCGGGCTTTGCCAGAAGTCTCTAGCCTTTGCCTGCGCGAAGAGGAAAGCGGAATAGCCGGCTGAGCCGGCAGCAAGCATCGCGGCCAGCCACAGAAGCACTGCCGGGACTGCTCCTCGCGTGAAGCCCCAAAAAAGCCACAGCGATGCCAGGATTCCGTAACACAGGAGAATATATCCGCCCAGTACCAGCCACGACTTGAAGTTTGGTTTTAGGAGCAGAAAAAGAAATCTTTCCGGCCGTTTCAGATCGAAGATCAGCAGTAGAACCGTCGCGCCAAGGAATAGCAGCGCCAACAAAGGGCTGGCCAAATTCAGAAGCGCCGTTCCTCTCAACGTGCCCAGACTGGAGAGGAGGGCCGCCACCAGCAGCACGCCGGCGGCGATCGATTTTGTCCAGAGATAGGACGCGATCATCTTGCCCCAGGGGCGAGGATGCGCTACGTCGTATACGATGCGGGCCTCCCCGGCGGCTGCGGGTGT
>DASXTB010000259.1:0-4617 GCA_036505615.1 Acidobacteriota bacterium | reverse complement strand
CCGCTCCCGAACCCACCGCGTAACATAGCGATGAACCACACGGCGACTAAGCCTGACTGAGTTCGCTATCTCGCGGATCGTTTTTCCCGCGGTATGCAGCCGCTCTATCTCTTTGCCAGCGTCGGCATCAACCAACCCTTTCATTGGCTGGTGCTCCTTCAGCGTCCCCGCCATCCCCGGCTCCAAAATCATCTTGAAGTCACCCGTCTGATCTATATGAGGCCGGCCTTCCAGGGTAAAAGCTCCGACCGGATCAAAGTCCCGAGGCTTGAGGTTCTGTACATACAGCCGCGTGGTTTCCTGATCTACCAACTTAGTTCCCCACGCCGTCGAGAGCATCGCCCCGAGTTCGTTCGTCCCGCGCAAGGCGTTTTCGAGGTTCATGGTCTCCGCGTTTTTGGAAAACTTCGGAGAGTGGTGCAGCCCCACCACTGTGCGGGCGCCGGCGGATAGCAGCGTAGAGAGGTTCTTTGCAAACACCCGCTGTTCCGTTGAGGAGTTTACGCACGGCAGATCAGCAGTCTGGTTCAGAAGATTCGGCACGCAAAAGGGAGGGGAGACGCGAAGACCGCCTCAAAAATGGAAACACAATTGGAAAAGCTCAGAGCTTCGCATAAGAAATGAATACCTCTCCGCAATGTTGGGTCGCAACCGTCTTTACACCGGAGTGGCTTACTGCAATAGGAAGCAGGAGCTTGCGAAAGGACTGTTTCCAGACGGCCTTGTGTTTAGCCGAGAAAAGAAGTTCGTTGAACCGCAGAACGTGCCCTTAACTGAAATGGCCTCAAGGTTTTTGGAGTCCCTTGAGGCCGGTGAAACGTCTATTAGTCCCATTGGAGCGGGAGACGGGATTTGAACCCGCGACTTCGACCTTGGCAAGGTCGCACTCTACCACTGAGTTACTCCCGCTCGGTGCCATCGATTATAAACAACCCGCCATGACCGGGCAACGAAGCTGACTGAATTCAGATGAGAATAACTCTCCCGAAAGATGATTCTTCCTGAGACCTGAGACTTAGACCCGAAAACCCGGATACCAGAATGATGAGATTGTTAACTGTGCCCACCACCATCCTTCTGCAAAATGTCATTCGCTCTGGCAGTGATCCGGTTGCGCACATCCCAAAGATCTTTATAAAAAAGATGCTCCATCCGCTGATGAAGAACTTCCACCGGCGTTCCCATTGTGCCCACCACGCCGCCGCCGATAATCCGCTGTGCCAATTTCAGGTGGTGAAACCGAAACAGGTGAACGCGTTCATCGAAATCGAGCAGCCGTTCGGCCACCTCATGTAATCCAAAAAATTCTTCGTGACGAGCATACATGTCGTCCAAAGTGAGATCCGCGGCATGCAACTGAGCGTAAAAAGCCTCGCCCAGGCGCGGACCGATGTGCAGCAGCGCGAGAAAGCCTGGAGAATCAAGACCACTGCCATGCCCCAGACCGGCGCGGATCAGATGATAGTCATAGGGCGAAATGGTTTCGAGCACGTGCAACAGGTAGATGGGATGGTCTAACATCTGGGTCGCACGCCGCATCAGGCGACCCGCGTCCAAGAAATAACCATCGCCAATTAGTTCGCGAGCCCGCTCCAATTCCCAAGCCACACCCTTGAGCAGCAATTCCGAAGCCTGATGCACCACTTGGAAAGTCAGCTCATCCTTATGCAAAAATTCTTCCGGAAGTTTTTGCAGCGACAGCAACTCATCCGTGCGCAGATAGCGCTCGTAGTCCGACGCCCCCTTGCCAGGCAGGATTGGTTTTCGCAGATCTTCCGAACTCGTCATCGTAAGTTGTTGATTGTTGAATCAAAAATCGACAATCGAAAATTCCTCTAGTGTCCCTTCCACTGTGGATCCTCCTCCGGCGCCACCATCTCGCCATCCCGCATGTGAATGATGCGATCTCCATAACTAGCGGCTTCCGGGTTGTGGGTAATCATGAGTACTGTCTGTCCCAAATCCTGGTTTGACTGTCGTAGCATCTTCAGCACAATTTCTGAATTCTTGGAGTCCAGATTGCCCGTGGGTTCATCGGCGAGAACGATTGCCGGCTTGTTGATCAGCGCTCGCGCCAACGCCACACGTTGCTGTTCGCCGCCAGAAAGTTCGGACGGCCGGTGATGGAGGCGCTTGGCGATCCCTAACAGTCCAACGATCTTGTCAAAGTATGCCGCGTCCCGAGTGCCATCCGTGCCCGCGATGTCGAGTGCAATGTCGATGTTGGACTTCGCATCCAGCGTAGGCAGCAGATTGAATTTCTGAAAAACAAATCCAATCTTACGCTTACGCATACGGGTACGTTCCGCATCGGAAAGTTTTGCAAAGTCGTCGCCATCAATGACAACGTGGCCCGAGTCAGGTTGGGTCAGCCCGCCCAGCAAATAGAACAGTGTGGACTTGCCGCTGCCCGATGGCCCCACCACGCTGACGAATTCCCCCTTCTCGACAAAGAAGGAAATGGAGCGCAAAGCAGGTACTTCGATCTTGCCCACTCGGTAGGTCTTGCGCAGGTCTACGGCTTCGATAATGGCGGACATCCAAGTAATGGATATTACACGAACCGCAAAGAGGTTGTGGCAGGAGCGGATTCTAGTCAGATGGAAAACGTAGCGCCGGCGTCCCGCCGGCTATCGGGCAGCTAGGACAGACAAAATTCCATCTCTAAACTGGATCATTGAATCAGCAAGGGATCACAGACGGTCCAAGCACTCAAGCAACGCCGACTTCACTGGGAACGCGCGGCGTTCGTGACTGCGCCCGCTTGGGTCCGCGCTTACGCACCAGCAATAAGCGGATCCGCTCCAAAAGTTCGGCGGGAGCATACATCCCTTTCGGAAGGAAAACATCGGCGCGAGTGTCGCGATCGTAAATCCTGACCCTGCCGGAGAGCAGAATCGCGGGAGTTTGGGGCGAGAGCCCCTTGATCTGTTCGATCAGCCGAGTTCCATCCAAGCCGGGCATGATGAGATCGGTGAGCACCAGGTCAACTCCGCCCTTCTTGAATCGTTCCAGCGCTTCTTCCCCTGTGGCGCAGGTGAGCACCCGGTAACCGCGGGTTTCCAGAAGAACTTTGCGGATGGAAAGGGACTGTTCGTTGTCGTCAACACAAAGAATGGTTCGTTTCGGCTTCATTTTTATTTACGGAGTGGCCGCCCACAAAACCATATCGTCGCGGCAGGCCTGAGAACCTTTCAATTATTGGCTGGGAAATTCAGAGTGATTGCATCCTAAAGCGGAAAGCGCTCTCTGTAAAGTGACGCCGATGCTAATGGGGAACTTGCCCCATTGAATTTTTTTTCCGCTTGTGCATGGCGCGATTTTCCGGCACAAAGCGATAGAAAACTTCAGAAGAAAATTTTTCCGCGCACTACCTCGACCACATTGCCACCCACGCGGACGTTAACCACTCGGTCATCCGTGCGCGACGCGCGGACAAAAATACGGCTGGGCCGACGCATTTCGATTCCCTGCTCGATCAGCGCCTGCTCCTCTGGATCTGCAATACCATTGGCCACCATCCATGCGGCGGCGCACCCCGCGGCGGAGCCCGTGGCAGGATCTTCACCGTTGTAAAACATCATCCGCGCATGCAGTCGGGCCGCGGAGTCCACGGTTTCCCGGGTGACGAAATAAAAAAACTGCCCGCCAAATTTTTGCAGATACTCTTGCGATCCTCTGAGATCCACTTGCAGCCGGCTCATTACCTCCAGCCCGCGCAAAGGCACAACAGTGAATGGAACTCCGGTTGAAACCGTTTCAATGGGCAAGGATGGGTCGATGTCGCCGTCGCGCAACCCAGCCGCGCGGACCACCGCCTCGCGATCATGCCGCGGACCAAATTTCGGATCCATTTGAGTCATTTCTCCGAATACCGGCTGGCCGCGCGTTTCTACGAAGCGGACCGGAACTTTGCCGACGTTCAGATCAAGCACAATTTCGCTGGCCCTCGCCTTGCGCAATACGAACGCGGTTCCCAACGTCGGATGACCTGCAAAGGGCAGCTCTTCCTGCACCGTGAAGATGCGCACCCGCACTCCACGCTCGAGCTCCACCGCCGGATCATTGGGCAAAACAAAAGTTGTCTCCGAGAGATTCATCTCCCGCGCCACCGCTTGCATCTCTTCGTCGCTCAGCCCTCGGCCGTCGGGGAAAACCGCCAGTGGATTGCCCTCCTGGGCAACCGAGGAAAAGACGTCTAACTGCACGAAGGGAAATCGCCGTTGTTTACTTCTCATGCCGGGCCTATTGTAGCGCCTGTCTTCTCGTCTCTCAGTCAGACGCGAGACAGCAAAGGTTGTCATCCTAGCTACTTTGCGGTGCAAAAGTAGTCACTTTGGAACATAAATTTCCAGGTTGGGCATTCGCTCCTGCGTGCTAGAAGGCGGTGTGAGCAGTTACTTCACCAGCGCGAGGAGGACAGCCGAGTGATCAAGTTGCGGCACCAGCAGGCAAGTGTGTGGGAGAGTTTGTTTGCCGAGGAAATGGCCGAGTTGTGGGAACCATGGATGCGAGTGGTGGATGAATTATTGGAAGATGAGGAATTGGTGGATGCAGTCTACGAGGCGCAAGGAAAGCGGCATCCACAGAGTCGGCTTCGCGGCCGGCAACAAACGC
>DASXTB010000258.1:0-8806 GCA_036505615.1 Acidobacteriota bacterium | reverse complement strand
AAGGCCGCAACCAAATATTGCAGCAACGGCCGCAAGCCGCAGACGGAGACGCCGAAGGCGTCATAGAGCAAAGCCGGGGGAAGAGCGCGCTTTTTGCGCGGCGCCCCCGGTCTGCGTCACCCATCAAGGGTATGCACCCTGAAGAGGTGCGACACAAATCGCGGATGTATTTTTTGGGGGGAAGACCGGCTCGGGTCAATCATCGGGAAATTTTGTTGCACCCTTACAGGGTGCGGAGGTCGATATTGGGGGAACTCGACCGGGGGCGTCGCGCAAAAACGCGCCCCCGGCTATACTCTTCGACGCCTTCGGCGTCTAAAGCAAACCAAATCTTTGCCGGCTGCAAAGATTCCTACGCGCGCCGCGTCCCCGTGTCGCCGTGTCCCCGTGTCCCTGACGTTTTTGGTTGCGGCCTTGCCGCGTTAGGCCTCGGCGGTGAACATTTGTGAATAATGCGGGTTAAGGGATGCATCCGAGCGAGCTGGCGACGGTCTGAAAGAAAAAAAGTTGGCTTATGATTCAGCGCTCTGGCTAAATTGTCTGCTGCAACAGAGGAGGATCCATGAGCCAGTACCACAAGGGGAAAGCGATTGAGCCCCTTGTCATCGGCCCGGAAACGTCAGTCGTTGAGCTGGTCGATCACACATTCCTTGCCTACAACGCGGCCAGGCTGCGAGAGGCCTGCCAGCTGTTCACCGAAAAGATGCTCCAACCCGACGTCACGGTGGGACTAAGCATGACGGGCGCACTTACTCCGGCGGGCCTGGGGCGGGCCGCTCTGATCCCCCTGATGGAGAGCGGTTTTATCGACTGGATTGTAAGCACCGGAGCCAATCTTTATCACGACACGCACTTTGGAATCGGCTTGAAAATGCATCGCGGCACTCCCAATGCGAACGACGTGGTATTGCGCGAACAGGGAATAATCCGGATTTACGATATTTTCTTCGACTATGACGTCCTGCTATCCACTGATGCGTTCTATCGGGAAGTAATCGCGACTGCGGAATTCCAGCAGCCAATGAGCACCGCGGAGTTCCATTACCGCGTAGGAAGATACGTCGCCGAAAGGGAAAAACTTCTCGGCTTGGAGCGCCGCTCGATCCTTGCGACTGCCTACCAACAGGCCATTCCCATATTCACTTCATCGCCCGGGGACAGCTCGATAGGCATGAACGTCGCGGCCAAGGCGCTGGCGGGTAACAAGCTGGTTTTCGACGTCAATCTGGATGTCAACCAGACAGCGGCCATTGTTTTGCAGGCAAAACGGAGCGGAGGAAAAAGCGCCGTTTTTATTTTGGGCGGAGGATCGCCGAAGAATTTCGTTCTTCAAACCGAGCCCCAGATCCAAGAGGTCCTGGGAATCAACGAAAAAGGGCACGATTACTTTCTGCAAATCACGGATGCTCGTCCCGACACCGGAGGACTGTCCGGAGCCACGCCTGGAGAAGCCGTCAGTTGGGGAAAGATCGATCCCGATCGACTGCCTGACGCGGTAGTGTGCTACCTGGACAGCACAGTCGCGCTTCCGCTTATCACCGTCTACGCGCTGGCAAAACACAAAGCGCGGGTCCCCAAAAGACTGGTGGAAAAGCTGGATTCCATGATGCAGCTATTGAAGAGGGAGTTTGAGAAGGCAGGAAGTAAGGCTAAGTGAATTGAGCAACGGCTAGAGTAAGAAGGAAATCGGCAGGGCGAGCGTAATACTGCGTGAAAAAATTCATCAGATCGTACGGGCGGCGCTATATGGCCGCCCGCTGCGATGGCCGACGGATTATCCAAGCGCACTGCACAGTTTCCGCGGATGCACTTTGCATCGAAGCCAAGAGAAACCTGCTGGATTCTGCAGCGGGCGACCACACAGGGTCGCCCGTACAGATTGAATCAATTTTTCAGAGGCTTAAATCAATTTTTGAACAGCTTCTGAGCTGAGGCCCGTCCCGCCAAGGGACTGGCTAGAAATAACGCAGCAGCTTGTTGTTTTTGGAAAGCTAAGGACCGCGGCATTGGACAAATTCGAAACAGATCCCCATTCCTCATTCCCCATTCCTCATTCCCCATTCCGCAATCCCCATTCCTCATTCCCCATTCCGCATTCGTCATTCGACATTCGTCATTCCCTAGCGCTCCCCCCACTTCAACTTCTCACGGAGCACGTCAAAGTAATTCTTATCCTTCGGTTGGATCAAGTTCACGGTGCTCTTCGAGCGCGTTACGATCACCTCATCGGCCAGTTCTAGCGGTCTGCCCACCTGGCCGTCGACGGTGAGCATCACTTCTTCACCCTGACGGAGTACCACCCGAACCTTTGTGTCCAGCGGGATCACCAGCGGGCGATTGGTCAGGATGTGAGGACAAATCGGCGTCAGTACCAGACACTCCAGATTGGGATAGACAACCGGTCCACCTGCTGACAGCGAGTAGGCTGTCGAACCAGTGGGAGTGGAAATGATCAGGCCGTCAGCCATAAAACTGCCAATTTTGTTCCGGTCGCTGAACACCTCAAACTGAATAATTCGCGACGGCGCTCCCTTGTCGATGACCACATCGTTCAATGCGGTGTAGCGCGCCACAACTTTGCCGTTTCGCCGGACGGCGCTGTCAATCATATAGCGCGTGTCTATGAAAAAGTTATTTTCGATCACACGTGCGAGCGCCGGGTATAGGTCGTCAAGTTTGATTTCCGTAAGAAAGCCGAGCGAGCCGAGATTGACGCCCAAAATCGGAGTACCGCTGTTCTTTAGCGACCTTGCCACGGCAAGAATCGTGCCGTCACCGCCCAGGACTAGAATTGCTTGGGTGCGGAAGGGGAGTTTTTCGCGTGGAGCGCGCGGCACCTTAAAATCCAGCATCTCCGCGGATGCTGAGTCAACCAGAATTTTGACGCCCTGAGTCTGCAACCAACGCGTCACTTCGCCCAGGATTGGAATGACTTCAGATTTTAACTTCGAGACAATTCCAATTGTCTGGATTTTCTTTCTCATCTGCGGGGTCGGCCGCTGCCTGGCCGGCTCACTTCACTTTTCGAGAATCTTGTGAACTTCGAGGAATTCGGGTCACTGAACTTCCGGCGGCAATCCTCTGAGCAAAAATAGAAATTCTGTCCCTTGATCCTGCTTGTCAGGGCTATCTGGACGTCCACGAAAGTTCCGCAAACGGGGTCTTTCATCATGACCCCCCGTATCTCCCCGGGCTGACGGGCCTCGGCGGATCGGGGAGATGACAGGTTTCTAAAGAAATTCCTCAGCCCGATTCGTACCAGGTAAATCAAGAGAAAGAATAATGCCAGGCGTACCAGAAATGAGACCATTAGCTCTTTTTGCCTTCCATTTCGGCTTTCACTTGCTCAATTTGTTTTCGTATCTGCGCCGCATTTTGAAAGTCGGGATGTTTGCGCAGCAGTGTGTTCCACGCTTCCAAAGCGCCTTTGTAGTCCTTTTGCGTGTACTTTACCCAGCCGATATTCTGGAGTGTCTGCGGGTGATTGGGATCAATCGACAGTGATACTCCGAACTCCTGGAGCGCTCGGTTGTGATTGCCCATAAAGTGATAGGCAGTTCCCATATCCGTCCGGACGTTAACATCCTTTGGGTCAAGTTCCAAAGCCGCCGCATACCACTTGATTGCTTGTTCATATTGCGCCAGGTCATAAAAGATATTGCCCAACTGGACCCGTGCTTCCTTGTCATTGGGATCCTTTTCGGTTCGATCTCGAAGCCTAACAATCTGATCGATCGTTTCTTTAGAAGGGTGATTCTCGGGAAGCGCAGTTGTCTGGCCCGTCGGTGCCGCTGCCGAAGGTGGAGTTGATGGGATTTGTCGGGACTGATAGGCGGTTCCGCCAAAAAAGCCGATAATCAACCCGGCGACCAGGCCCACGATTGCCGCCGGGAGGGCCCTATTTTGCATGCGGGGCTATTTTAGCACGCCTTCCAGACGGGGAATTGTCGCCGATTATGTGAAAAATCTACTCAACCTCCCTTCTTTTTACCCGCATACCTACCTATAATGGCCAAGGATGACAGGAGATTGGATGGCCTCACACCTGCGCGTTGGAACAGCTAAGCCGCAAAGAGAATCACTGGAGCATTGTCTTGAAGTGATCCAAGAGGGTTCGATAGAAGAAAAATATAAAATACTCCCTGAAATCAGCATCTTACGCAGCGCTGAACTGATTGGACCTCTCCTCAAGATTCTGAAAAAAGGTCACCGCCAGGGCAAGGAATTTGCAGCGCTTGCGCTTGGAGCTCTTGAACAAACGGAGAGCTTAGATTCTCTTTATCGAGCCGTCACTGATCCAGAGAATCATCGGGGACCCGGTAACCAGTCGCTGCAGACAGCCATAATCGTAGCCATGGGAGAAATCGGCCATGACGACGCGATACGTTTCCTGCGAAAGGCGATAGATTACACTTTCAAAGGGGACGTCTTCTTTAAGAAGCGAAAGAAGCTAATTCTTTCGTCGGCTGCTTATGTAGCGCAGCAGGGAGGTCTCGATGCAGTGGAGTTCATCAAAGAGTACTTGTTTTGCGATGATCCTTCATTGCGTGCACATGCGTTGACGGAGCTGTCGATTGCCTATTGGCACCGTCCAAATCACATTCCTGATGAAGTATTGGAAAGTTTCTTTGAGTTAGCGCGGGACAGGAACAGTGAGGTTAGGACCGCCGCCGTGTCATCTCTCGCCAATCTTGCCGATCTCGGATGTAAGAAAGCAGAAGACTTTTTCACCACGATTGCCTCGTAAAGACGGCGCGTCGCGTTGTCTTGAGGCCGCTTTCAGCGGCCTTCCTGAAGGGTTTTAGCCCGGCCTTGCAAGGCCGGGTCCAGCGCAATCCGGAATTGCTCCAGGCCGGTTCACCGGCCTTCCGACCAGCCGGTTTTAGCCAGCCAAAATATTGACTACGCTCGAGGAAGGTTAAACAGCAGATTGGAATGCATAGAAAGTCCCGATGAGCAACCGGCCGGCGTCAACGCCGGCGAGAAAAAGGCCGTTGAAACGGCCTGGACGATGGTTTGCGCTGGCACTTCTAACCCCGGCCTCGGAAGGCCGGGGCTGAAACCCGGCGGGAAAGGCCGCTGCAAGCGGCCTCGCCGCGAGAGCCATGCAGCACAGGGGCAGTAGACTTCGTCCCGGAGGGACGATTCGAGAATAGCCCAGCGATTTATCGCTGGGGATGTGGTGAGGCAAAAAATAGGAGTCCCGTAGGGACGGGTGAAAATCTTGGTTGGCAATCCAATCAGTCGTCCCAACGGGACTTATTGCGGTGAGGACTCTTCGCAAACCCAGCGATGAATCGCTGGGCTATTATCGGCTGTCCCTCCGGGACCGCACTGGAGTTTGAGGCTGTCCCTCCGGGACAACAAGCTGGAAGCCGCCTAGGGACGGCTCGCGAGCAGCCCGTCCTGGAACAAAATCGGCATGCTGCGCCGGCGCGGTTCACGAACCGCCCCTACAGATCGGCATTCGGACCTGCGACTTGCGACCTGCGATTCTGTGCCCTACTTCTTTTTGCTCAACTCTTCGATCAGAGCCTTGGCGGTATCCGCATTTGGTCCTGTCTGGACCAGCTTCAAGTACTCTTTGAACTCCTTTACTCCGTCGTCATTCTTGTTGATGCCAATGTAGCAGATACCCAACTGATAGTGTGACTCGGCGTAGCTGGGGTCGGAGGCTATGGATTTCTTGAAGGCTTCAATGGCTTCCTGCGTCTTACCGGCATTGACCATGGTCACGCCCAAATTATAATAACTGACCGCGGCGTTGTTTCCGCCACCTCCCGCCGGAGCCATGGACGCCGCTTTCGTGTACATCTCCTGGGCTTTAGCTGTGTCGCCGCTGGCCGCGTAAATGTTACCCAGATTCTGGACCAAAGTGGGATCGTCCGGCTTCAACTCGAGTGCCTTGTTGAAGGACTCAATCGCCTTTGGATAATTCTTCTGCTTGCCGTACGCGTCGCCCAAATTGGCCCAAACGTAAGGTTGAGAGGGATCTTTCTCAATGGCTTTGTTAAAGGAAGTGATCGCTTCATCGTACTTGCCCGACTGCAGCGCGGCGAGGCCGGTATCAAAATCCGCCTTGACGGACGCCGCTGCTGCCGCCTGCTTTTTGGCTTCTTCGGCCTGCTGTTGGGCCTTTTTGACCTCTTCCTCCGACATGTTAATGGCCAGCTTGCCGGAGCCTTTCTTCAGCTTGAAATCAACGTTCGTGGCTTCGCCCACACCAGGAATGACACCACTGACCAGATCCGGCTGAAACCCTTCTGCTTCCACGCCAATCTTGTATTTGCCGCGAGTGATTCCAGCGTAGTAAAACTCACCCTTCTTGTCCGTTTTGGTTGGATAACTCCTCTTGATGTCAATACCGACGATACTGATCTTGGCGCCCACAACCGGGTTTCCCTGCTCGTCTGTGACCTTCCCTTTAAACGCATACACCTGGGCGAGGGCCGGAGCAACCAGCGCACACCCCAGTGCCGGGAGTAATATTGATAGGAAGGCAAATTTCCTGATCCTCTCTCGATACATCGGACCTCCTGAGAAACCTCAAAAGTAAGAATTTCGAATTCCGAATTGCGAATGATGAATTTCGAAGCCGAATGAAGCTTGGCTATGCTGAGTTAGTTCTAATTCTTAAGTCGTCATTCGACATTCGGCATTCGAAATTCGCCATTCGAAATCCCTATGAGGAGGGATTACTTCGAATCAAAAAAGTTGCTGAGGCCTTCAATGTTATCGGTAATAGGGCAGCTTGGCAAGCTCTTCAGAAAATGCTTTCCGTAGCTTTTTGTAAGAATCCGGCTGTCAAGAATGGAAAGGATGCCGCGGTCCTGCTTGCTGCGAATTAGCCGCCCCAGGCCCTGTTTTAGCAGAATTACGGCCTGCGGGATGCTGTACTCCTCGAACGCATTCTTGCCCTGGCGCTCCAGGAATTGCATGCGCGCCGCTACGACCGGATCGCTGGGCACGGAAAAGGGAAGCTTATCGATCACGACGCAGCTGAGCGCTTCTCCCTGAACGTCCACCCCTTGCCAGAAACTGGCTGTCGCAAACAGCACTGCTGACGCGGTGTTCCGAAACCGGTCCAGCAGCAGATTCTTGGGGAGATCTCCCTGTTTGAAAATGGGGAAAGGCGATTGAGGAGCGAGCCGCTGGTAACATCGCTCCATCTGGACAAAGCTGGTAAACAAAAGGAACGCCCGCCCGCGGGAGATCTCCAGCAGTCGCTCGATTTCGGCGCACGCGCTCTCCAGGTACTGATGCTGGCGCGGATCGGGAAGCATAGGTATGTACAGGATCGATTGTGACGACAGATCGAATTCCGAGTCTAATGTCAGCTCGTTGGCTTCGCGGATTCCAAGCCGGCTGCGGATGTAATGAAAGCTGTTGTCGGCGGTGAGAGTCGCAGAAGTGAGAATTACGCTGATCGGCTGATCGAAGATCGCTTGGGAGAGAATGGGAGCGAGATCAATGGGTGATGCATTCAGAAAAACTCCGCGGCCTCTCTTCTCGCTCCAGTACACATAAGCGGTATCTTGGGCGGAAGCGATGAATTGGAAGTCCGCCAGCAGCTCTTCTGCGCGAATTCGCAGTGATTCCTGCTCGTCGGAACGCGAGGCCATCTTTCCTAATTGAGAGATCAGCAGCAGCATCGAGTCGGCTGCTTGAGAGGCCAGATTCGGGAAATCGGGCAAACGGGAAATTAGAGACAACCCCTGACGCTGGTCATTGCGATGGTCTTGAAAAACCTCAAAGAAACGGCGCGCAGCGGCCGAAAGTTTAGCGCTGGTGCGTAGAATCGCGGCTTCTTTCTCGAAGGCCCTAACCAGGTCACGATCGAAGTCTTCAAATCGGTAGTTGCTGATCTGTTTGCCAAAGAAATTGGTGGCTACTTCTTCAATTTCATGGGCTTCGTCCAGGATCACTACAGAGTAATCCGGAAGTATGCCCGAGATCCCCTGCTGGCGCAGCGCCAGGTCAGCGAAAAATAGCGCGTGATTCACTACGATCAAATCAACCGCGAAGGCCTGCTGGCGAAGGCGCGTTATGTAACAGGGTTCGTAGTGCGGGCATTTCTGTCCCAAGCAAGTCTCGCGGCGCGCATCCAGCTCCCGCCAAAATGGATCATCCTCGCGCAGGATTGCCAGCTCGGCCCGGTCACCCGTTTCTGTTCGGCCCGACCACTCGCTGATTGACTGCAGCAGTTCGCTGCGATCTCCGGGCACGAGTTCCGGCTGCTGCAAATGTTCCTGCAGCTTCTTCAGGCACAAATAGTTGCTGCGGCCCTTCATGCAGATAGCGGTCAGATCCGGCGCCAGCGTGGCGCGCAAAAATGGAATGTCTTTGAAGAACAGCTGTTCTTGCAAGGCCCGAGTTGCGGTACTGATTACTGTTCGTTTGCGGCTGGCAATCGCCGGAAAGAGATAGGCGAGAGTTTTCCCGGTCCCCGTACCAGCTTCGACGCAGAGATGACGGCGCGCGCGGATGGCCGCGTCCACGGCGCCGGCCATCCTCACCTGGCTGGATCGGTACTCAAAGTTGGGATGATGCTTTGAAAGGGCTCCGCCCGGGCCGAAAACTGTTTTGTAATCCATCACTTCCTTCATTGCCTAAGCAATCACGAATTATATTCCGCAAATGATGTCTAACACCTACGAAGAATACCTGTCGGTACCTAGGTGGATTCCAAAATGGTGATTAGAGCTCGATCGCCATAATTTAGCCGCAGATTAGCGCGGATCAACGCGGATATTCTTAGGTCTAGCAATAACGTTCGAAACTAAAAACATCAGCCAAGAATATCCGC
>DASXTB010000257.1:0-15099 GCA_036505615.1 Acidobacteriota bacterium | reverse complement strand
CGCCAGGTTCGTGAATAAAGGGAATCATCAAAAATCCCGTGTTCCCTGTGTTCCCAGTGGTTTGTTGTGTTTGAGACACTCTCCTCTGGAGACCAATGACTGATGACCAGTGACGTTTTTCTGTTGCGGCTCTGCTCCGTCGCCTGCCTTGCGCTCTTCACCGGAAAGGCATCGGCTGCAGATTTAGTCGCCTATTCGGAATATTTGAGGCCTGACCCATTTGGGCAGATCGTCGCCTCGGACCGCAGCGGCGGCAATTCGCATGGAGAACGCGACGCAAAAACCAAAGTTATTGAATTGCGGGCTGCTCGCAACGGATACGCTTCCTTCCACCTGGCTGTCCATATTCCCAATGGCGGCGCTTATTCTTTATTGTTGGACCTCCGAGACGCTTCGCGACGCATCCAGGTTGATCTTTTCAAAACCTGGTTTCATTTTAGGGATTCCGATGAGAAATACTATCCGGATGCTCTGATTCCGGTGCTAAATCCATACCAGTCAGAAGTGCCCGATCCGGAAAATCGAATAAAAGGTCAAACGGACCAGGTGTTCTGGGTAGATATTTGGGTTCCCAAAGAAGCCAAGCCCGGTCTGTACCAAGGTAATGCCGTTTTAAAAGCCGGCCGAGAGCAATCCCTTTTAAAAATCCAATTGAAGGTTTTGCAGGCGATCATCCCCGAAGAAGACGCGCTTATTATTGATCACAATTCCTACGGGACATCCTGGCTGGCAGAGCTGTATCCAAAATTAAGACAAGCCCAGGGGCAGAATTTTTTCGACGGCGATGCTCTCTTTAACTTGATCCACGCTTATCATCGCCTGTTTTATGAACATCATGGAACTTTCCACCAGCTAGGTTACGGGCACGCAGGAAAGGTAGGACCCGAATTTGCGCCGGTGCTGGACGGCTGGGGGCGGAACAAACACATCATCAGTTGGGATGCGTTCGACCGCCATTACGCCCCGTTGTTCGATGGAAGTGCTTTTGCCCAAACCAGACGCGGTCCCAAGCCCATCCCGTTTGTCTACTTACCCATCAACCCCGAGTGGCCTGCGTCTTTCTTGTGGTGGGGTGAGCCTGGCTACGAGGCCGAGTTCAGCAACGTGGTGGGTGAGATGGAAAAGCATTTCCGCGAAAAGGGCTGGATCCAAACCCGGTTTGAAATGTTCTTCAACCAGAAAAAGCGTTACAAAGGCTTTCCCTGGGATGGCGACGAGACCCGGTTTTCCAAGGATGACAGTTTCTTTTTGGAATACGGCAGGCTCTTAAAAAATGCCCTACCTGCTGGGACCCCTGTGAAGTTCATCTTCCGCAGCGACAGCAGTTGGAGAATGGAGCAGCAGTTTCAGTCGCTGGCGGGCGTAGTAAATTTTTGGGTCGCCTCAGGAGATATCTTGAGCTGGCTGCCGGATGCGCTCAGAAAGATTAAACAACGCGGCGACATTGTCTGGATTTATTCGGGACCGCCGCCGATCAATGCGAAGTCTTCGGCCATTCTTGAAAACCCGCTCCGTGCCTGGATCTGGAACATTGATGGGTATATTCATTGGCTCACGGTCAGCCCTAGTTCCGATCCCTGGTTTCATTCGAGAGGAGAAGAAACCTGCCTGGCCTTTCCGGGGGAACGATTCGGCGTGAATGGCCCTATCCCCAGCATCCGTTTGAAAATTCAGCGCAATTTTATTCAGGACATCAACCTGATCAAGCTTTTGGAAGCCCGATACTCACCGGACAAGTTACGGCGAGAGGTAACCGCGCGCGTCAACGGAACCGAGCCAAAAGACTGGTGGATATCCAGGCCGGCGATGGCCGACCTGCCTGCAGAGGAATGGAGCAACAGCGGAATAGAAGAGGCCGTGGCGCCCTACAGGCGACCGTATCAAAATTGGGACGCGCAGTTTTGGCTAAAGATACGAGCTTATATCCTGGACCTGGCAGAAGGAATTTCGGGGGCAGACACCCCAATTCGGGAACGTGTGAAAAAATGATTTCATCCGTACGGGCGACCCTGTGTGGTCGCCCGTCTTCCAATAAAGGCGAACGGGTCCGGGCGGCCACGCAGGGCCGACCCTACAATCAAATGATTTTTTCACACCTTCTCACTTGGGCAACACGTATTTGATGGGACACGAAATGGAATGTTGCATAGCACTGGTGCTGGCGCTTCAGTTGATGTTCTCTTTTGCAGGTGAGAAACGTCCTGCGGGAGCCCAAGAGTCAGCCCGGACCCAAGAATCCCTGTTTCGCGACTTGGAGGAAGTAGCTCGAGTAGCCACGATAATGCTGGACGGCGACGGCTGCCAGAGGATTATGACGGCGCGCTCGCTGCGAAAAATGTTCGTTATCGATCCCAAGGACAGGTGGGCTGCCAGCGACAATTTCGATGTCGATCATCAGTCTTATATTCAAACCAAGAAAACGCTGATTCGCCTGGCCAGGCTTCTTCCCTATCCGGTAGATTGCAATCTATGGATGCCCGTCGAACCCAGCCGAGACCGTAGGACACCGGTTGAACCCAGCCGAGACCGTAGGACACCGGTTGAACCAAGCCGCGACCTTAAGGGAGCGGACAGCACTGCAACCAAGATTCAAATCCTGATACGGAACCGCTATGAGATGAGTCAATTCTGGACCTGGGGTGTTTTGGTTCAGGACGCAACACCGGAGATGGTCGATGTGCTATCCCATGGCCGCCAAAGAACAGTCTCAAAGGACGGGAATTTAGTTTCCGTCCTGGCGCCCGTCTACAACAGCTTAGGAGACGTCGTAGGATTGGTTGAAGTCGTCAGCCGAGTGCATTTGAACCCGCAGGAAAATGTGAAATAAGTACGAGAGGTGGCCCAGGCCGAAGTAAGCTACTGGACAGTCTCTGATGTGACAAATACCACGCCGCCATCGGCCACGTCGATTTGCATTTTCCCTTCGAGTGTAGCCTTTAGAAAGTGGCACGCAACCTTGGTCGTATGAGCCCAATGAATCACCGTCCGCGCCTCTTGTTCAGTGAAGCTTCTATCGCCTCTGGTTTTAGTCAGGCTGCGGAGTAGGAATTCCGCTTCTTCCCCGGTTAAACCCGGGCCGTCTTTCTTTAGCTCACGTACGAGATTAAGTAGTTTCTCTTTCATGGCTGCGAGTCCGTAATTCTTGTGTGATTAGCGCTTGATCGGCAGTTGCACCGAGGAGATTTGATTTCCAGCAATGGCTTTTGGTTCCACTACAGTTTCCACTGCGTAATGGTCTTAGATGATCGTCATGGTGGACTTACCGAATAGGTAGGAAGGTCCGCTCCGTTTTGCTGACTTTTCGATCCAGTCCGTGACCATTGACTTTGATTAATCTCGGTCCATTCCAAGAGGGATCGCTTTCGAACCGCGTTGACGGGCCACGAAGCGGTGAGCCTCGATCCTTGCCTTGACATTGGCAACCTTGCCGAACGTCCAAACCAGCGAACCAGCCGCGGCTAATGGCATGGAAAGCAGAAATGCACCGAGCAAAACTAAGATCAATATTCCAAGCACGTCATAGAGAAACATGATCGTTCAACCTCCGGCCACTTAGTAGAAGCACTCTCGCGCTTCGAGGATTCCGGCAAAAGAGAGTACTATCGCCTTGAGTCCCATTGCTCAAAATCGTTGTCCAGGCCCCGGTACTTAGGGAATCGCATTTCTCCATATTGAGAGAGCGATTCATCGAATTTCGACCAGGTGTCACCCCACGGCGCGTCCGGTCTCTCTCTAATCAAGATAGTCTTCCCTTTTATTTCGTCTGCCATTGGTTTTTCCTGGCATATGCGGTATTGCTGAGACCGCCATGTTCACAACTTCACTCTGACCCGCTTCTCCGGATCCCTTGAGTCGCGTCTTGAACTTGTCCGGCCCGCTACAACCCGAAGATCGAGTCTTCGGGTTGTCGCGGCTCAGTTGACGCCGCGAGGACTTCGGCGAGCCGCAAAGAACGGGCACGGCTTCTGGATGAGGTACCGTGCTCACTGGCGAGAGCCGGTACGGGTCACTACCTCCAGAGTTGACCCGTTCTTTCCCAAACTCCTGTCAGCTTCAGGCCGCGACGTGACCGGCGATCTTGTGGAAGGTCGAGTTGCTAACCTCGTAGGTTCGAACCTGAGGAGTTCCCTCAACCACTTTCGCCAGGGCCTTCAGCACTTCCGGATAAGTTCCGCGGTTGTAGGCTTCCGCGTTTTCTTTCTGATCCCACAAACTGGTTCCAACCGCTTCCGTTCCGTCTGGGGCGACGAACGTGATTTCGTCCTGGAAACCTTTCTGCTTTCGAAGCAGGGGAATAATCTCCTTGTCGATTGTCCGGGTGAACTCAGCAATACTATTGGGCTTGAGACGCATGGAAACATTTCGAGCGAACATGTCAACCTCCTGGGTTATGGTGGCTAAAAGTCTAGCTTCAGATAACCTGAATTAGTTCAGATGGTCTGATAAATGAGTAGACGACCTCAGTCAATTAACTATTCTCAGTTGATTAACTTTACTTGTCAAGTAAAATATGAGATATTTCCAAGGGACCACGGAAACTTAATCTTGGAGAGTTAACCCAACCCAACGGAGGAAAAACCAGTGGATGTTTCTTTAGTGATTCGGAACCGGCTGCAAGAATTGGGTTTTGAGCAGAGAGATTTAGCTACTGCGGCCCAAGTAACCGAGTCCTACATTTCTCAGTTGCTGACCCGGAAGAAAGCGCCTCCCGCGCCTGACCGTACAGATATTTATAACAAGATGGGAAAGTTTCTGAACCTTCCGAGAGGTGGGCTTGAAAAGCTCGCTGACCTGCAGCGCAAGGAAGAATTGAAGAGAAAACTGGGGGATTCGTCTGCGCCTTTGTTCAAGCAAGTTCGGAATTTGATTCTTCGAAAATGCAAACCCGAGAAAGAAAAACAGATACGTTCGATTTTCGAGAAGCAGCCGTTCGGCGAGCTAGAACGCCTCGTCACCCAGAAACTTTTGGACGTCGCCAAGAGAGTTGCCAAACAAGAATTGGAGAATGAAAACTGGCTGCGGCTGGTGGCTCGACTCAGCAACCGAAGTTATGAACAGATGCGGGTTATCGTTCTCGAGTTCCTGGATACGGACATCTTCAACGTGTCCATTGAAAATTGTGTCACCTTCCTGGATCCGCTCATTGAATCCTGGGACATTGACCTTGCGACTTTTGGAATGGAGATTGTCTTACACCACAGAGTGGCCCCAGGGCACCCTAAGAAATTTGAGTTCGTTGAAAGGGAACACCAGCAACCTTTGGAGGAAGAGCCGGGCCTCAAAGAATTCCTCCGTGATAATACACTCAGCGGCAATGCCACCGGGGAGGAAATCGAGTTTCTAAAAAAGCTGAGATTCAAGACAAAACGGCCTACTCCACTCTATTATTACCGGGAGTTACAAAACCTCAGAGACCCTCTCCATTTTCGTAAGGAGTCATGACTTGTCCATTGAAGATAAATATGATGGGGTGAGGGAGCTGATTGACCTGGGAAAAGAGAGAGGCTATGCGCTCTACGAAGAGGTAAACGATCTTCCACTTGTCACCAGCTCTTCTGAAGATCTCCACGACATGTTCCACTTGTTCAGAACTGCCGCTATTGAGGTAGTTGAAGCGGAGGCACGATTTCAGCAGGCCCCTGCGGAGACGGGCAAGCAGGGCGCGAAAGAAAGTGAATCCGAGTTTGGCTCCGAACCGCTGGACAAGACGAATGACCCGGTGCGCTTGTACTTGCGCGAAATGGGAACAGTTCCGCTATTGAGCCGTGAAGGTGAAATAGAAATCGCCAAGCGAATCGAACGTGGTCAAAAGGCTGTCACTAAGGTCCTTTCCCGTTCCCCCCTTGTGGTCAATGAAATTCTGAGGTTCGGAGAATTGCTGCACAAAAATGAACTTGGAATCAAGGCATTGATCACCGTCCGGGAGGAAGAAATTACCGAACCGCTGCTGGAGCAGCGGCGAAGCCGAGCTTTGTGTGTGATCAAGGATATCGGCAAACTAGAAAAAGAAGCGGGTAAGCTTCGTAAGAGCCTGGACGGCAGTCGTAAGCGCTCTAGCCGCTACAAAAAACTGGTTAGCCGATTAGTGCGTGTCCGCATTGCCATGGCTCGCCACATTCGTGCTCTGGATCTGACACCTTCTCTGCACGCATATCTTGTGAAAACAACAAAGTCTGTTATCGATGGTGCTGTAGCGCTGGAGCGCGAAGAGCGGAAACTGCAGCAAGTGCAAGGAGGCTCGTTGAAGCCGGAGGAGTCCAAGAAGATCAAAAAACGCTTGCGGCAGATCCGTCATCAGATCCGAGAAATCGAGGTCTCCACGCTACAACCGATCCCGGAATTGAAGCGTACGTTGGCCACCATCAAAGGCGGTGAGTTGGAGGCCGATCTCGCCAAGAAGGAATTGGTGGAAGCGAACCTGAGATTAGTCGTATCTATCGCCAAAAAGTACAGCTACCGCGGTCTGCAGTTTCTAGATTTAATCCAGGAAGGCAATGTCGGCCTGATGAAAGCGGTGGACAAATTTGAGTACCGCCGGGGTTATAAGTTCAGCACTTATGCTACCTGGTGGATTCGCCAGGGGATCACCCGAGCTATCGCCGACCAGGCACGCACGATCCGTGTCCCGGTCCACATGATCGAAGCCATTAACAAGTTGGTCCGCACTTCAAGCAGTCTGGTGCAGGAATACGGCCGCGAGCCGACCGTCGAGGAAATTGCTCAGAGAATGGAGGTCCCCGTCTGGAAAGTGCAGAAGACCCTAAAGATTGCGCAGACACCGATTTCACTGGAGGCACCCATCGGGCAAGAAGAAGAGAGCCACTTAGGTGACTTGCTCGAAGACCGTAGTGTGGTTTCTCCCATGGAGGCAGCCCTCAACAGCAACTTGAAGGAACAAACCGCATTACTGCTTCGGACACTTACTCCGCGCGAAGAGGAGATTGTCCGAAAGCGCTTTGGCATTGGCGATGACGGGGAACAGACGCTCGAAGAAGTGGGACAAAAGTTCTCGGTCACACGGGAAAGAATTCGTCAGATTGAAGCAAAGGCGCTGCGCAAGCTGCGTCATCCCAGCCGCGCGCGGCGGCTGAGGGTTTTCGTGGAATCCAGAGTGAAAGACTAGATCGTCACGGCTCTCCGAGGGCATTTCCGATCCGGTTTCATCTGAGTTGGGCAACTCTTCAACAATCTCGGGGAATCTCGGGGACAGACACCCTAATTCGGTTAGTATCCAGCCGAAGTATGTTTCCCAAGAGAGCTCAAACCCAATTAGGGTGTCTGTCCCCGAGATTCCAACACCATCATCATTGCGGGTGTTGATAGCGCATGGCATAAACAAAAGCTCTGCCCTGGTCGCCTCCATTGCCCAGCAGCAGAAGGACCAGATCGTGTTTGGGATCGTAAACCATTGCCCGATTTTGATTCGCTCTCTGTTCGCTCTCAATCCCATCCTGCATCGGAATTTCAACTCTGCGCCACAGGTTCTCCTTCAGTGAGTAGCCCCAAACGGCGGGGACAGTTTTGTTCTCAGGAGCCGCTCCGTAGATGAGAAGAACGTCTTCGCCCGGAATATAGACGGCTTCACGCGTGCAAACGGGCGGCTCTCTTGAGCCCACTACTTTGGGGTTCATCTTTTTCCAGCGGCGCGCGCTCATGTCAAACGCCCATAGCTCGTCGTGCCTGACCCCGGCGCCGTGCAGAAGGATCTGATCTCTTTTAGAGTCATAGGCGAGGCTCGTCATTTCGTAAAGATTTTGGGGAGCGATTCCTGCGCGGTTGAGTCGCTCCCATTTCCTGCGACCGGCATTGAGTAGGTAGATAGCTTTGTTGTGGGAAGAGTGCGAGTCCCGCCAGGGCAACAGGTAACCGGCGTCGTTGAGCCTGCCGGGCCAGTAAACATTTACGCCCATGACTCCATATGGCGTGCTAACCAACGTGTCCAACCCTTCCGGTCCTCCACCGATCATCTCCCATTGCGCACTCTGCGGATCGTAGGTCCAGGTGGCGTACTTAAAATAGGAACTGGGCGGGTTCACAAGCGCGTCTTGGGCCACAGGCTGAACTGAGGGAACCTTGCGCAACAGCTCGGGATCGTAACCCCCAGTCAGTCTAATCGGGCGAACCATGATCATCTTGTGGCTCGCAGGATCGTAGGAATAAATGCGGCGCCCGTGATCGGTCCACGGATTCCCCCGAAACGTCACTCCGGCCAGCCGCACTCCATGATCCCAGGCGCGCCCCGGATACTCAGGCAGGCTTTCCATGCTGCGCCACGTGTGCTCGACGAGGTCGTAGGTATCTACTTCGTTTCCTCCATAGCCACAGTGTCCGCCTCCCCAATAAAGAATCAGGCCTCTGTCTGTGTCAAACGTTGCCGAACCCCAGGTGCGCGTCACGGCGATTTTTCCCGGCTGGGCCAGATGAACCCATCGATTGAAGGGCATCTCAGCAAGTCTTTTCGCCTGAGCCTGCCGGCGAGACTCGTCGGCCTCTTTGGTATTGTGTTCAGCAGTAGTCCGCTTGGGGATGAGGCGTATTCCTGAATTGGGAACTGTCTCAGCCTGCAGAGTGTCTTTACCGATGCGATAGGCGTAAGTGGTGCGCACCGGATACAGAACATTGCAGGACATCTTGTCTCCGGGAGCGCGTGTCGCGGTTACAAGGACGATTAGATTTCTTTCCGGGGCAATATCAGCGCTGATGTAAAAACCAGTGGGCACCCGGCCTGTGATTTTTTTCCACTGGTCTTGGGCCGCATCATAAGCCCACATGTCGGTGAGATCTTGGCTGTTGTAGCCTCCGCCGATCAGAACCCACCCGGTTTCAGGATCAAAAACGGTGAAATGACCCGCTCGAGCCTCCGGCCCGCTGCTCGCTTTGGAAGCTCTCCAACTCCCGGTTTTCAAATCATACAGCCAGGTGTCGGCAAGATAATGGCTTTGACCGTCTCCGCCAAATAAGACCAAGAGCTGGTTGTTTGAATCCAAAACCATGCGTGTGCTCATTCTGGGCGGCGGCTGGCTTGCTGTTTGCAATCGATGCCAATCCTGATCAGTGAACCGATAGGTCCAGGTTCCGGTGTAGCCGACCAATTTTCCGTTTGATCCTCTTTCGGCCACATGCCCACCGCCAAAGAGAACAATCTCGTCGTGCGTTGGATCGTAAGCGAGCGAACCGCCTAAGACCGGTGGGGGAACATGCCTGGGCGAAAGATCCATCCAGCGGCGACCGAGCACATCGTAAGCGGCAGTCAGCCCCCCGGTGAAATAGACCAGTAATTTTCTTGAAGGCACATAGGTGACCTGGTCGAAAACAATATTCAAGTCAGGCCGCGGAGCCCCTTCTTTTTCGTCGGTGGGCCCGCGCACCACCGTGCGCTCGCTGCCCGAGGTGATGCCGGCATAGGTCCGCGGAACATAGCCCAGAGGCAGTTGTCTGCTCCATTCCTTCTCCCATTCTCGCGGAAGATGACTGCGCCAGCGTTGCTCGTCCGGATCAAAGGAAACCACATCGTATTCCGGAATTTCCATCAGCGGCTGCTCCTGGAGCAGTTCCGGATTAGAGTTCATAAAGCCCCAGAGGAAAAAGGCCCGTGCGTCTGATGCATACCGGATGGCGCATGCACGCCGAGCTCCCGCCGCATCCTGCCGCAACTGAATCCATTGATTCGGCGGCAGGTCACTGAGGTGAGTTTGAGCGCGACCCAAAAGTAAAGACGCAGTCAAACAAAAGAGGAAAATATGCAATGTTTTGAAAATGGATCCCCGCGCCTGGTTAGGATTCTCGTTGACATCGAGCGCCAAGTCAATCGGTTCACAAACTGTTTACTCACCCGGCGTTCGAAATTATCCTGAAATTCCCATTCATCGTTTTTAGTTGTTTTTCCTCCTTGCCGCCACTATTGTTTCGACGAATACCTCCAGACTCTCCCATCGGGTGGAGTTTGTTATGCGCGATCGTATTGAAATCCTCTTTTACTGCCAATTTCGAATGCCCTTGTGCTCCCCGTGTTCCCTGTGTTCCCCGTGGTTTCACAATTTTGAGGCAGTCTCCAAGCATTGCCCTCAGAGTGTTCAATAGAATGATTATGGATAAAAGATACCTGGCTCTGATTCTGGTCCTGTTTTGTGGCAGCGGCAGCCTGGCGGCGCAGGTTTACTCTCCCGGCGTTTTCTCGAAGGGGCAGGTTGATACGCGCGATCTTGTCGCTCTGGCACAAGGCATCTACGCCCAGGCGGGAGCTGTGACCCCACGGCAGAAGGCCGAGGCTATCTGGCGTTTTTTTCTTACCGATGGGCGCTTTGTTGCCCCCGGTTTTTGGTATCACATCGCTGGTTGGGCTTACGAGGAACCGGGAGGTGAAGTCCTTGACCCGCTCAAGCTTCTAAACAGCTACGGCTTCGGCTTGTGTTACCACATCGCTCCTCTTTTGGAAGCCGTTTGGGAGGCCGGCGGTTTTGAAGATGCGCGGGTCTGGTTTCTGACCGGGCACACCGTGGCTGAGGTCTACTATGACGGCGCCTATCACTACTACGACTCGGACATGTTGGGATATACGTGTGTCGGTGCCGGAGATCCTAAAAGACTGCCGGTGGCTTCGGTGCGGCAGATCGAGCAGGATGGTAATGTCCTCTTAGGGAAGCTGAAGTCGCCAACCCAAGCCGATACTTCAGCGGTAGATTATCCCTGGTACCCCGCCGACTTGCGAGAAGCAGCGATGGGCGGGTTGGCCCAGCTCTTTACCTCTGCCGAGGATAACTGGGTGTTTCCTTACACGCGTTACACCCAGGGTCATAGCATGGACTTTGTCCTGCGTCCGGGCGAACGGTTAACGCGGTACTTTAGCGCTGAAGCTGAAAATCTCTTCTACCTTCCATTCAAATTTGACGGGAAAACTTGGCAAGAATTCCCGGAAGAGGTCGAGCGTTATCAGATTCACACCAAAGACGGACCGAAAAGCCAAAAAGACAATCGCCGCTGGTCAACGGGCCGGCTGGAATACATCCCGGTGCTTTGGGACAGGAAAGGCTATTACCCGGCATTCAAGCCCGGACTTAACGAAAACCTGCGATTGCCTGATCTCAACGGCGGAAGCCTCTTTCTAAGCCGTCAGCTGCCGGGAAAACCAGCGCGAGCCGTGTTTGAAATGCAAAGTGCCTACGTAATCATCGACGCAGCGATTTCTCTGAACGTGTCACTGGAATCCACAGCGCAAAGCCTGCTGATCGATCTGTCCACGGACGGCGGAAAGAGTTGGGATACTGCGGGTGTATTAAACGGCCCCCATCGAGGAAGATGGCAGGTTGTGCCTCGAGTGATCGCTGAGTCCAAGCACGGTGTGCTGACCGCGGTCAGCGGCAAGTACGGTTATTTAGTCCGCGTGAATATGCTCGGCCCCGGTTCACTTGAAGCGATACGTGTGAAAGATATTGCAATCACCAGTCGATTCCAGCTGAATCCTCGCGTTCTGCCCGAACTTTCCGGAGGACGCAATGAACTGTTCTACCGTCCCGGGCCTCAGTGGCAACGACGATCGATTCCGGTAATGCTAGACCGTGTAGCCCAGTTTGCTTTAAGAATCGTAAACGCTCGGTATGTGGCCGAGCAGGGGCAAGGACTGTTGCTGCCAGTGGGCGGCCAGCGCGCGGAGGTCGTCTTTGAACTCTCGGCGCCGGACGGTTCTGAGATAAGCGGCTTCGATGCGTCTTGCAGATTTCTGGATATCCGAGACGGCTTGGCACCGGATAAGTTCACGGCGGAAGTGCGAAAGACCGAGCTGAAATTAGAGGCTCCAATCAGCGGTTCGGTGGCGTGGTCACTGTCTCCCACGGGGGGCTACAAGACGCTTTGGCAATACGAGCCAAACCTGCATTGGAAGGACGGAGAGGCGATCGACCGCACTTTACGCTGGCCGGAGGTAGGGCGTCAGGTCCGCGCTCTTCCAGCGGGAACCAAACGCGCCTACGTGCGCTACCAGTTGGAAGGGATGGCCTTGGATAACTTAAGTCTGGCAGTTCTCTCACCGGCCGAGAGAAGTTCGTCCTCCGGCCTGGAAATCACCCACGTTTGGACTACTGGGGGGCAACAGAAGTCGCACGTGGAACGGATACAAAAGCCCTGGATGGAAAACAGTTACATCGTAGACACGGGCCCAATCGACATGCTGTCAAATCAGGCCGTGATTTTCTATTGCCCGGCCACGGCGAGAGTGACGCGGAATACCGGCACGAAATGACGTCTCGATAAGCCGCGCACCAGAACGTGAGAAAAAAATCTCACCGCGAAGACGCTAAGGCCGCGAAGACTTTCTGCAATGCGCTTTTCAACTCAGGATTCAAACTATTGAAAATAAGTGCACTGGTGTCAATCTCGGGTTAAAAATTTCTTGATCATCCTTCGCATTCTTCGCGGCTTCGCGGTGATTCTTTCTCAGGTTCCCAGCAAGCTAACTTTAAAAAAAGCGACTCTTGCCCTACTAACAATTCTTTGCACCAATCTGGTTGCAGCGCAAAAGGCGCGCAACACGAACCGCGTTGCCGCAGTTCGCTACACCCACGGAAAGCTTGAAATTCCCACTTACACTTTTGCTCGTTCGGAAACGGTAGCGCCGCTGTTCAAAACTGTCGAAAACGCCGGGCTGTATCCATACGCGGCTCTGGACCGAAATTCCTTAAGTCGCCAACCTGTTCCCATTCAATATGAATCCCTGACTCTGGAGAACGAGTACCTGCGCGTTGTGTTTCTACCCGAACTGGGTGGTCGCATCTGGTCGGCGCGCGACAAGATCGCCAATCGCGAGATTTTCTACCGTACCACTGTTATCAAGCCCAGCAGCTACAACCAGCGTGGCGGTTGGCCAGTTGGAAATTTTGAACTCTATGGTCCCTACGATGCCCACATGCTGACCTGGCCTGGAGAACCCTGGCCATGGACGGTGCTTCTCAATGCGGACGGCAGCGCTACAGTCGTGCTGTCTCACATCGACCACTTCTTCAGGAACAAAATTTCCCTAGCGGTCACATTGCGTCCGGGGCGAGCCTTTCTCGAAACCAGGGTCCGGCTCCATAACGGCAACATGCTGCCGAACCGATATCTTTTGTGGACCAACGCCGGGGTTGCTGCGACCGACGGTACTCGCTTTGTTTACCCGATGACCAAGACCATTGGCCATAACACTTCTAAGCTGGGGACGTGGCCCGTAGTGGATGGCGTTGATCTGAGCTGGCACAAGAATAACAAGAATATGTTGGGTGTGTTCGGCCTCGACCTTTACGACAACTTTATCGCTGCATATGACTACAAAATTGATTACGGGACGATCTGCTATACCGATCGCCTTCTGGCTCGCGGAGCAAAGACCTGGACCTGGGGAACCGGGCCCGCTGCCATGCGGCACATGGCTTCCTACACCGATCGAGACGGCCCTTATGTTGAGGTACAAAGCGGCCGGTTTGTCTGGGACGGCAATTATGAATTCATAGAGCCAGGAGAGACCGACGGTTGGACCGAATACTGGTACGGCGCCGGCAACCTGGGTGGCTTGACCACTGCGAACCGTGATATCGCTATCTTCCTGGAAGTTGCACAGACCCTGCCGGTGGCAGCCAGACTGGCAGTAACGGCCACAGCGGTTTTCCCCGACGCAAGCCTTGAACTTTTCGCGGGTGACGCCGCTGTCTGGAAGGAACGACACGATCTGGGTGTCGGCAGCGTCTACCGCGTATCAATCCCGCTGGAGTCGCAGGACAGTAAACGCGTGCTGGTCCTGCGCATTCGCGCACGAGATGGAAAAATCCTGGCCAATTACTCTTTACATCCGGATGGAGCGCACCCCAATACTGTGTTTGCCGCCGATTCCATTCCGCGCAATTTCGCGCCGCTGGAGGCGCTCTCTGTCGAGGAGAGATTCCAGAAAGGGCTGGGTCACGAGAAGTTCGGGCAATTGAATGATGCCGAGGGAATGTATAGGGCTGCGTTGGCCAAGGATGGTGGCTTTGCTGCTGCTCATCTCCGGCTCGGCCTGCTTGCGTTGGACCACGCTCAACACGAGGAAGCCGTCCGGCATTTTCTGCAGGTTCTGGAGAGAGATCCAACTAATGGCGATGCGCATTATTACCTGGCGGTTAGCTATGACGAACTGGGCAATAACGAGGAGGCCAAGCTGCACTATCTTAGCTTGCTGCCATCCTCCAGCAAGTTTGACAAGCGCGATTATGGTCTCGCTTTGCTGGCGCTGCGCAAGGGTGACTTAAGCGGGGCAGAGAAGCGACTCACGGATGCCGCCAAGATGCCGACCGGCACAGCGTCGCTGCAAGCGTACATTTTTCTGCTCCGAAAGAATGGCCGCACTGGGGAAGCGCAAAGAGCGATGCGTGTGCTGATCCAATTGGACCCGACCAATGCCTTTGCCCGGTCTGAAGGTCTTTTTCTCGGCGACCGCTCCGCGTCCTTGCAAGAGGCGCTCGATCGCTTCTGCGCCCGCCACCCCCAAGGGTACCTGGAGCTGTCCATTGAATACATGCGGCTATCTGCCTGGAAGGAGGCAGCTAGCATCCTTGAACGAGGTGTAGAGAAAGCTCAAACCGCAGGAGATGTTCCCTATCCAATGTTGCACTACTATCGCGCTTACGTCGCCGATCGCGAGAAGGACGCGGCAACGATGCAAAAATCGATTGAAGCTGCCCGCAGCCAAGACCTGAGGATCGAAATCTTCCCATTCCGTCGCGAAACCATTCAGGTTTTAAATCGGATTCTTGAAATCGAGCCGAAGGACGCAAATGCCCGCTCACTGCTGGGTGATATCTTGTTCAGCCGGAATCGACGCCCAGAAGCGCTGGCAGCCTGGCGTTCGGCTATTGAAGCCGATCCAAAGCACTTCTCTTCTTTACAGAATCTTGGAATGGCTTTGCTGGAAGAGGGCACAACCGGCGAGGGGCTTCGATTGTTGACGCAAGCGTCTGAGGTCCGTCCCGATCACCTGGCGACGGCTGTGCTCGTGGCCGGCATGAACGCACGGAGCGGAAATGCAAAGGCAGGACGGGAAGCGTTGCGACGAGCTCTTCAGGCCAATCCCGAAGATGACCTATTGACCGAGAAACT
>DASXTB010000256.1:0-11060 GCA_036505615.1 Acidobacteriota bacterium | reverse complement strand
CGAAGATATCCAGGTTGTCCCATCCTTCCTTGTTGTCTCCACGAGGCGGGTAATAATTGATGCGCACTTTATGATAAAAATCCTTGTAAAGATCAGGATAAAGATCGGGCTGCAAAATCTGATCTAGAACCGAGAGCTTGCTCTCCTCTTTGGTCTTAAACGACATCGGATCGTCCAGTACTTCCCCGTCTCGGTTACCAAGAATATTTGTTGAAAACCAACCGTGCAGCCCCAGCAAGCGTGCCTTCAGTCCGGGAGCCAGGATTGTCTTCATCAGCGTCTGACCGGTCTTGAAATCTTTGCCGCAAATCGGCACCCCATGCTTCTTAGCCAGCGCCACCATGGCCGGCACATCGACCGTCAGATTGGGTGCGCCATTGGCGAAAGGAACGCCGGAGGTAATTGCTGCATACGCGTAAACCATGCTGGACGGAATTCCATCGTGGTTCTGCTTCATCGCCTTTTGCAGTTTTTCGGGTGTGGAGTGGATATCCTTCTCTCGCAGGTAAATCTCAGTGCTGCCGCACCAGATCATGACCATCCGATCGAGCCTGTGTTTCTTTCGGAACTTCTCGATGTCGTCTTTCAGTTGATCGGCGAGTTCAAGCTTGTTTTTCCCTTGCTTTACATTATCTCCATGCAGTCGCGTCACGTATTTCGAATCGAACACCGCCTGCCAGGGTTTGATGGCGGTAAGTTCTTTTTTCAGCGAATCGACCAGCGATCGGTCCAGCACGCCTGCTTTCACCGCAGCCTGGTAGCCGTTGTCGGGAATCGGATCCCACGCTCCAAAATAGATATCCTTCAAGTCTGACAATGGAACGAAGTCCCTAATCATGGGAACATTTCGCCGGGTGCGCTTTCCCAGCCGGATCGTTCCCATTTGCGCCAGCGAGCCAAACGGTTTTGCCAATTCTTTTCGCACCGCTTCGACTCCGGCAATAAAAGTGGTGCTGACTGCGCCCAGTCCTACCAGTAACACTCCCAGGCGCCCCCTGACCGGCTCTATGTGTTTTCCTTTTGGATTCATTTTTCGTCTCTTTTTTTTGAAAGCGTCAGTTGTCCGTTGTTTACCGTTTGGCTCAAAGCTTCGACCGCTAGCGTCGGACTCCGCGTGAATGTACATTTCTAGCAACCGACAACGGACGACTGACCACAGACAACGAACCTAACTGAAAGATTATTCCACCACGATTTGAGAGAGATCCCCTACTTGCTGAAACAGAAGAGAGATGCGCTTTAGCAGCCGCAAACGATTGTCTCGTATTTTCGGATCCTCCGCCATGACCAGCACCTGATCAAAGAACTGATCCAATCTGGGACGCATCCGAGCCATTATTTTCAATGCATCGTAATAATTTCTCTGACTAATGTTGGTTTGAATATCCGGCTCCATGCTGTTCACGGCAGAGTACAGCTCTTGTTCCGCGGGCTCTTGTAGAAGCGCTGCATCGATCTGCCCGTCTCCGGAGTCTCCGGAAAGAATGTTATTGATTCGTTTAAACGATGTGGCGATTGCTTCGAAGTCCGGCTCCTGGCGAATTCTCTGAACGGCCTCGGCTCGCCTGTACAGGTCACAGAGATCGTCGTACCCGGCCTCCACCGCCGCGTTGATGACGTCGTACTGCAATCCCTTTTCCGCAAAAAGATGGCGTACACGGGCATCAAGAAATTCAAACAGATCTCCAATCACCTCTTCGTGCTCTCGCACCACCCGGTCTTTCAACAACTCCAGAGCCTTTGTGAAAATCTCCCGGAGCGAGAACGAATGGCCGCCTTCAGTGGCAATGCGCACCATCCCCTGGCATTGCCGCCGCAGCGAGAACGGATCGCTCGAGCCAGTGGGAACGATTCCGACGCCGAATGAGCCGCATAGCATATCGACTCTATCAGCAACAGACAAGAGCTGGGCCACTGGCGAATCTGGTATCAGATCCTCCGGCGAAACGGGCAAATAGTGTTGATAAATTGCGCGCCAGACTGTCTCCGGGAAGCCTTCGTCACGCGCGTAAAGCCCCCCGACGATGCCCTGCAGCTCGGTGAACTCTTTGACCATTTCGGTAGTCAAATCGCTCTTGCAGAGACGGGCCGCGGTTCGAAGGTCAGCTGCGTCCTTAATAGAAGTCGCAGCGGCCAGATGCTGCGCCAGTTCTTCGAGGCGGCGAATCTTATCGCCGTAGCTTCCCAGATTCTTCTGAAACAGAACATGATCCAGAAGTTCGATCCGCTCTTCCAGTTTCTTGCGTTGGTCAAATTCACGATAGAAAGCCGCATCCTCCAGACGGGCGCGCAGCACTCGCTGATGCCCTTCCCGAATCTTGGTACTGGCGGAGGCGGTGTTCAGCACGGTCACGAAGTGCGGCTGAATGTTGCCCAAATCGTCTATGACGGCAAAGTATTTTTGATGTTTTTTTAATACCGTAATTAGTATTTCCTCGGGCAGATCCAGGAACCTTCGCTCAAAGTCCCCCATCACAACCTGAGGGTATTCCACCAGATGCACCACCTCATCCAGCAAAGAAACGTCGTGCAGTACTCTGAAGGTGCTGGGAAGCGCAGTCCTGAAGCCTTCGAGGATCAGACGCCGGCGTTCGTCGGAGTCAATAATTACGAAATGGTCCGCCAATTTTTCCTTCAATTCAGCGAAACTTTTTACGCTAAAAACCTCAGGCGCCAGAATCAGATGGCCCACCGTCGAGCGGCCGCTTTGAATTCCAGCCACTTCAAACGGGATCACCTGATCTCCCAGAAGCGCTACCACGTAGTGAATAGGCCGGATGAATCGCTCCTGCGGCGTTCTCCAGTACATCGATTTGGGAAAAGGGACGGACAGAATCAGTCCAGGCAAAAGTTCGGACAATACGTCCAGTGCCGGCCGTCCCTGGATCTTCTTGCGAAAGGTGACGTATTCTCCTCTGGGCGTCGCTGTTATCTGAACCTGCTCCAGTCCGATTTCATTCTTCTGGAGGAATCCGTACAAGGCCCTCGTTGGATTGCCATTTTCATCGAAAGCCACCCTCCGAGAAGGGCCCGTTATCTGCTCCACTGTGTCAGGCTGGCGTTCCGCAACTACCGGCGCGTGCAGGATCAGCCTCCTCGGGCTGCAAAACGTCTCAAGCGGGCTGTGCTGTAAGAGCGCTTCCTGCATCGCGTGGCCGCAGTTATCCTTAAGTGCAACCAACGCGGCCGGCATCATCGAGGCGGGCACTTCCTCAGTCCCGATCTCCAACACCAGTTCGTTGCTTCGACGCGCAGCGGTCCGCTCTGAGAGCGCCATCGTCTCAGGCCTTTCTTGCGCTACGTTCTGAAACGCAACATTCATCCGATGCTCACTTGTTCACTGTTTTTGATGCAGGGAGATTCGACTACCGTCAGGCGACCTGGCCTCGGGATTTGATCAAAGGGAAGTGCAGGGCCTCGCGCGCAGCGACATAGAGAGACGCGATTTTACATGCCAGGGAACGTATCCGGTTGATCAAGCCAACCCGTTCGGTCACGGAAATCGCGCCGCGGGCATCCAGCAGGTTGAATATGTGCGAGCACTTCAGGCAGAAATCATAGGCGGGTAGGATCCGGCCCAGATCCAGCAGCCGCCGGCACTCTGCCTCGTTTTGTTTGAGTTGTTCAAACAACATCTGCGGGTCCGACTCTTCAAAGTTATACTTGGAAAACTCGTACTCTTCCCGCTGTCTAACATCTCCATAAGTCAACTGCTGATTCCAAGGAATCGAATAAACGTCATCGACGCCACCGATTGTGGTGGCAATCCGCTCCAGGCCGTAGGTAATCTCCCCTGAGATCGGGTTTAGTTCCAAGCCGCCGGCTTGCTGGAAGTAAGTAAACTGAGTAATCTCCAGCCCGTCCAGCAATACTTGCCATCCGACTCCGAAGGCGCCCAGCGTGGGAGATTCCCAATTATCTTCTTCAAAGCGAATATCGTGATCGATTAAATGAATGCCGAGCGCCAGCAGGCTCTCCAGGTACCAAGTTTGTATCTCCATCGGTGATGGCTTCAGAATCACCTGAAACTGAAAATATCGCTGCATGCGGTTGGGATTCTCTCCGTAGCGCCCGTCCGTGGGGCGGCGGCACGGCTGTACATACGCCACTGAGTACGGCTCCGGCCCCAAAACGCGCAGGAAGGTTTCTGGATGCATCGTGCCGGCTCCCATCTCCAGATCGTATGGCTGCTGCAACACGCAACCCTTGCGCATCCAGAACTTCTGCAATTCAAGAATTACTTCCTGAAAGTTCAGCACCGGTTCAACTCCTTTAAAAATCTGCCTGATTTCAACGCCTTCTCCAGATGGTATTGTATCAATTTGGAATTTAGCAGCCCCAGGTTTTTCATCGCCGCCGGACTCCAGCGACTCCAATCTATGTCGGAGATTCTGTGCGAGAATATGTTGTATACCAGCTGCAATTCTGCTGTGCTCAAGGGCAGATCGCCCGCAGCAGCGCATTTTCTGCAGCAAGCTTCATGGCCTCCGCTGGGAACGAAAACACTCTCGGGTTGCAATGAGCGGCCGCAGCGGCCGCAATTTTGCAGCATGGGAAAGACCCCCTCCAGGCGCAGCATCCAGGTCTCAAAATATCGCGCGCGTGCTTCCCATGAGAGCGTCAACGAAGGATCCAAAACTGCAAGCATTAGGCGGAAGACCTTCTCATTGGCCGCCCCCTCCTGAGTGAATTCGCTCAAGACCTCGGAAACATACGCACAGTAATAACTCCCTTCCAGCGTTCCGCGCAGAGACGCATGGCTCTCCAGCAGATCGCAACTGTTGATCGACACCAGATCCTGGTTTTCCTTTGCGAAATAGACCAGGCGAACGTGACTGATCGGTTCAAGTGAACTTCCAAAATGACTTCTTAAACGGCGTGCGCCGCGGGCAATTCCGCGGAGCTTTCCCTGACTGCGCGTGAAGAAGACCACGATTCGGTCTGCTTCCCGATAGGGATAGTTGCGCAGCGTAATTGCCTCTGTTGTTTTCAGCGTCATTACTCAGAAACCTCGTCCTACTCGGATAACATCCAGCCCCCGGTGCTCGGCGGCATCAGCTTGGCGTAAATCGGCGGTGACAAAACGCACCTGAATTCCCGATGCTGATTGGAATGCGGCCGCTGACGCCAAGTGAAGGGCGTCCAGGGTCCGCAAAGGAAGTTTCTGAAGCAATTCTTCCGCCCGCCCCAGTACCGATGCGGTGACCTCGACCAGTTCCCAATAAGCGCGATCACCCCGGATCCAGGCCAGGACCCGGGCGAGATTTTTATCGTTGATCTCTCCCTTCGCGTGTCGACGGGAAATTGCCGAGACCATTTCCAACGGAGTAATAACAGACGATACAAAGCGATGGCGCCGCAGAAGACTCCGGGCGTGGCGTGATCCCTCCTCCACCACGTACCGCTTCACAAGCACGCTAGTGTCGAAATAGGCCCAAATGTCACTTCGTTTCATAAGAGTCGCGGTCCTTGCGACCCTCTACCACCGTTTCAGATAGGGGCCTCCCTTTAATCCGAATCGGCTGCCGGTCGGGCATGCCGGATGTTCTGGTCGCGGGCCGCAAGACACCGGCCGCTTCCAGTCGACGGATTGTCGCGGCCTTGTCGTCGGCTTCCGGATAGGGCTTAATCACCGCAATTGGTTTCCCGCGGTCTGTCAAAACGACTTCTTCTCCGGATTTAACAGCCCTGATTGCCTTTGAAAACTGTTGGTTTGCGTCCCGCAGTCCCATGCGCATTTACCCTTCTCCTAGATTTCTAATGTAGTGACGTCACTACATTAATTGATGCCGCATGGAGCCGTCAACTGCCAGAGAAAATCGTAGCCTTAATGGGACACGGATAGCGCGGATTACACGGACTGGCGAGCGTGCTGAAAGAACGAGGGCTCCGATCAGAACTTCTATCAATTCAGCAACTTAACCCAGGCATCGCCATTGCAGCACATTCGCCAGTCCGTGTGATGCCTGTTCTCCGTGTCCTAATTCCGGCGGCGGCTCAAACCCGATTCAGGGACGATTGGTCCTGGCGGAAGGCTCCGCCTGCGGGTGCCGGGCAAATAACCGGATGAATTGGGCCAAGAGCGGATTAATGGCGTACACGATAGCCAGAGTTAGCAGGACGATCTGCGAATAGAAAATAATCAGCGCCAGCAGCACCGAAAGCAGAAGAATGTTCAGATGAGACTTTCCTTTGCCGAGATGAAGCTGCTTCAGGCTGAAGTAACGAATGCGGCTTATCATCAGAAAGGCGAGAACCAGGGTCATCACCGCCAGAGAGTTGGCGTGAACAGGATCGGTCACGGGCGCCGAGAAAAAGTGTTCCACTGCGGCGATCACTCCCGCGGCAGCGGGTATCGGCATGCCTACAAACTGTCGCAGGTTTTCCGACTGGACGTTAAATCGGGCCAGCCGCATCGTCCCGCAAATCAGGAAAACAAAGGCCGTAAAAATGCCGAAATCGCCCAGCTTCGCCAGGCCCCAGGAAAGCATTAAAATCGCCGGCGCCAGTCCGAAACTAATAACGTCGGCCAGCGAATCCAACTGCAAACCAAATTCGCTGGTGGCATTGGCCAGCCGGGCCATACGTCCGTCGAGCCCGTCGAGCACAATGGCAATGCCCAAAGCCTTGGCCGCGTCATCGTAATTGCCGTGAATCGAAGAAATAATCGCGAAGAAGCCGCAGAAGATGTTTCCCACCGTAAAGACGCTGGGAAGAATATAGACGGTGCGGCGCGGCCTTTTCTTGACGAAGTTGAGGTTCAGTTCCTTTTGTTCCATATTCCGCATTCCGCATTCCGCAATCGAGAGAATCCGAAATCAAGTAAACTTTCCTATAATACTCGCCCCTCCCCGAACGTGGTCTCCTTTTTTTACATGCAACTCGACGTCTCGCGGCAGAAATAAGTCCACTCTGGAGCCAAAGCGTATCAACCCAATCCTTTGCCCCCGTTCCAGGCGATCTCCCGGGCTGATCCAGGAGACGATTCGGCGCGCAATCAAGCCGGCGATCAGCACTACCTCCACACTGTGATTTCCACCCTCAATATCCACAATATTGCGCTCATTTTCTAACGAGGCGGCATCGTCGAAGGCTGCTTTAAAACTTCCCTTCCTGTGCTCCATCCTCGTGACACGCCCTTCGATGGGGGCCCGGTTGACATGTACGTCGAAAACAGAGAGAAAGATGCTGACTTGAAGGGGCAGGTTGCCCTTGCCTGTCGCAATCCGCACCACTTTACCGTCCGCGGGAGAAACGATCATGCCGTCCTTGGCAGGAATCTCGCGCTCCGGATCGCGAAAAAAGAAAATCACGAAGAGGGCTAGGATTGCCGCGGCTGCGGCCAGGCCATACTGTCGTAGGAAAGCGAAGAGGATGGCAATCAGAAGGAGCGGAATCAGGAAGCGATAAGCGTCAGCGACGATCTTCATTTTCCAGCCTGCAAAAAAAAGCCCTCCGTCCGGAACGGAGGGCTAAGGTTTCAATGCAGGCGATGTGCCAATCAATGAGCCCGAGTCGCCGCCTGCGCGCGAACAATTCTTGCCTGCATCTGGTCTTTCAAAGCTAACTTTTTTTTCTTGAGCACCGTTTCCAGGAGCCTTTCTTCTTCGGAGAGAAACGGCTTGTGGGTAAGTTTGTCCAACTGGTCGTCGTACGAATGGTGCTGTTCTACCAGCTTGCGGAATTCCTCATCCGTACTGAGAAGGTAGTCCTTGATTTCTGCGTCTCCCATGTTGGCCTCCTTTGTAGGCATGAACTATCACCGTCCTCTAATCACTTTATCAAAGCAAAATCGCGGTTTCAACCTAAGGAAAAACGCCGGCGTAAACGCCGGCTGGGTTGGCGAAAAAGGCCGTTGAAACGGCCTCGAGGCTGATGGCTGCGCTCGCGCTTTGCACCCCAGCCCGCCGCCGGCGGGCGTCAGGGTGTGGCCCAGGGCGAAGCGCAGCGAAGCCCTGGGATAGCGAGATATTACGAAAATTACTAGCCCGCCCTGTCTTTGGGGCGGGCGGCAGATGCTTGGAAGTTTGCGAAAATCTTTCTGCCGGCCGCCCTGCTTAGCGGGACGGGCTTTCAACTCACTAACGGATCTCCCATTCCCAGGGCTCCGCTGCGCTTCGCCCTGGGCCACACTCTTGACCGCCGCCTGCGGCCGGACAGAGGCCGCTGGAAGCGGCCTAATTCTATTGCCGGTCTTCGAGCGCCAATTCGATCAGCTTGTCCAGGAACTGCGAAAAACTGTAGCCGGCAACTTGGGCTGATTGAGGGGCCAGCGAGGTTGCCGTCATTCCCGGGATTGTATTCACTTCCAAAAAATAGGCTTGCTCGCCCTGGACAATAAAGTCTGAACGAGTAACCCCCCTGCAGCCAAGCTGGCAGTGAATATCTACTGCCTGTCGCTGAACTTGGCGCGTCAAATGCCCCGGAAGCCTGGCAGGAATAATGTGATCGGAACCGCCATCGGCATACTTAGAACGGTAATCGTAAAATTCCCCCATGTTGGGAACGATCTCGATCAATGGCAGGGCTTCCGGGCTACCGTTGCCTAACACGGGCGCGGTTATCTCAATGCCGGGAATAAACTGCTCAACCAGGGCGTCCTGTCTCAGCTCAAAAACTGCCGCCAGAGCCGCCTCAATTTTCGCACTGTCCTCGATAATGAACGTAGCGACGGAAGATCCCAGGTGGTTGGGTTTGATGACGATCTTCTCGCCCAGGCTTTGGATCTCCTCCAGGACTTCAAGTCGCCGTTCCTGAAAACGCGCCCTGCTAACCAGCACGTCCGAAGCAACTCGAACACCCAGACCACGAGCGAAAGCCTTCATTCGAAATTTATCCATGGCCAGGGCTGAAGCGAGCACTCCAGAGCAGGTATACGGAATCCCAAGCAGTTCCAACATTCCCTGGATGGTTCCATCCTCTCCCAAAGGGCCGTGAAGCGCCAGAAAGACAATGTCCACCGACCGCTCTCCCGATGCAACGACGGGTGAAACAGAACGGATCAGGCTCTGATCGATCTTGGCCTGGCCAGACGCTTCAATTTCCCTCAGTGTCGGCGAATCCAGCAGCCATCGGCCATCGCGGCTGATCTCAAGGGGGAGTACTTCATACTTGGACTTGTCAAGATGGCTGGCGATCATCTTGCCCGTGTTCAGCGAGACGTTCCTCTCTTCGGATTGGCCCCCCATGAACAAGGCCACCCGCAACTTGCTTCCCTTCATGAGTGACTTTCTTCATCCGGAGGCTGCGCGGGGAGTGGCGCTTCCGATGCGGGCGTCGTGCCGGATTCCGCGGGTCGGGACACCTTCTCGTAGGCTTTTATAATCAGTTGAACAAGCTCGTGCCGCACCACATCGCGCTCGTCAAAGTGAGCGAATGCCAGCCCGGGCACTTCCTTTAGGATCCGAATGGCTTCAATCAACCCGGATCGCTTTCCCGGTGGCAAATCGACTTGGGTGATATCGCCGGTGATCACGGCTTTGGAATTGAATCCGATCCGAGTCAGGAACATTTTCATCTGTTCCGGACTAGTGTTTTGCGCTTCATCCAGGATGATGAATGAGTCACCGAGCGTCCGACCGCGCATAAAAGCCAGGGGCGCGATCTCGATCACCTGGCGCTCCATCAACTTGTTCACCTTTTCAACGTCAAGCATGTGATAAAGCGCGTCGTACAGCGGGCGCAAATAAGGGTTGACCTTTTCCTGCAAATCTCCGGGCAGGAAACCGAGTCGTTCCCCCGCTTCGACGGCCGGGCGCGCCAGCACAATTCTCTCCACTCTTTTGCTCATCAAGTAGGAAATTGCCATGGCCACGGCCAGATATGTCTTTCCGGTTCCCGCCGGCCCGATTGCAAAGACGATGTCATGCTGTTGAATCGCTTCCAGGTATTTTTTTTGATTGGGACTCTTAGGCGAGACCTGGCGTCCGCCCGAAGAGATAATCTGCCGCTTGGGGAAGAAATCATGCAGCGTTAAGGACGAGTTGCCAGCTATCTGCTTGAACGCTTGTTGCAGGTCGCCGTTCTGAAATTTTTCTCCACGAGCGATTAGGCTCGCGAAATCAGAGAGTAACCGGGTAAGAGCTTCTACATCGTGAGTTTCGCCCTCAATGAGGAGATTGCTTCCGCGGGCGCTGATCTGGACGTCAAACAGAGATTCCAGGTAACGGACATTTCGATCGTACATGTCGAAGAGCACTTCGGCCCCTCGATCAGGTAATACGATTTTCTTCATCTAAGGCCTGGCGTGTTTCCCCCTGTGCAAGATGTGCTTGTTCATACTCTTTCTATAATAGCAAACTTCTGAAGAAGAAGGATACGACGGGCAGAATTTTTGGCATCGGTTCACGACCGTTGGCCTGAAGCAATTTTGAGTCACGATCGTGAGCCGAGATGTCACAAACACTCACCACAGAGGCCTAGAGTGGCAAAGCCACAACCAAAAGAAAAGCCGTCTACGGCCACGTCCACGTGCACGAGCCTACAGTGGCAGGGCCAGAACCGAAACAAAAGCCGATCACCGGTACTTGAACCGGTGAACCCGCAGCCAAGGATGTAAGAGGCCGTCGGTGAAACCCGAAGGGTTTACACAGTATAGCCGGCGGCAAAGCCCGCGCTTTTTGCGGGGCGTCGCCGCCGGTTAACCGTTCCCATTAACCGTCCGACGCTGAAGTCGTCGCAGAGCCTGAGCGCCACAGATATAGCGGGTCGAAGAACTAAACGGGTTTGGTTCCAAATTTGCGAAAAATTCTTAGGCCCTTTCAGCATCGGGCCAGCCGGTGGCTCTCCAATTCGGCCCAAGGAACATGGTTGTTCCTTGGGAGGGCGGATCGTTTTGGATGGGTGCCCAACCGGCGGCGTCGCCCGCCTGAGGCGGGCTTTGCCGCCGGCTATACTCTGTAAACCCTTCGGGTTTTGGAGGATGTGTGGGGCGATCTCCCGTGAAAATGTGGTTAAAAAAACGAAATTTCACGGTCCAGTAACACGACTAGGTCCACGCCTACGCAGACGAAAAAAATACACAATCGCTCACGATTCGATTGGGCGCACATGCTCCTTTA